>NZ_LBJU01000120.1:0-192755 GCF_028128835.1 Bradyrhizobium sp. CCBAU 65884
CTCCACCGATCAGCTCATGCCAGGCTGTATCGAGCGCAAACCGAGCGGCGGCTAGGTGGGGGCCTCATGCCGGTTACCATCAAATGCCTCTCCTCGAACCCGCATTCCTTCTGCATTGCCAATCTGCGGAACACACCGCCGAGCTTCTGCCTCAACTCGCCCTACAGCGTTCCTGCAACCCTTGGGAATGAAGAGCACGTGACTCTTTGCATTGGCGTTGGCTTAGGCTCTCGTGATCGTCCATTGCAAAACTCCTTCTCGTTCGCGTGGTGGCTCACGAGTCGCGAATTTCCGATGGACGCGCCTGAAAGGTCAAACTTCTGCTGCCTCCCGAGTGGAGGCAGGGACCTCCTTTGGTAGGCTAAATGTTGCCGTCGGAGGAAGCAGTTATGTGCGGTCTGGCCGCCGTCGTCGAAACACGCGGCGCTTCGATCGCTGTAACGCGCGCCCGTGCAATGTTGAAAACACGCTGGGCTCAATCCGGGTGTTTCGACGAAAACGCGATGTCATTTTCGCAACAGCTTGACGGGCTGTGTATCTAAGGTCGTTTGATTTCAGACAAAGACACGCGCGGCACAGGCACCGATTCATCAGAATTGCACGCCTGGATCGTTCAGCTCATTTGGCCTGACTCTTGCTACAGCTGGGCTTGTCACTATGTGCCTATGTCTAACTTGTTCGAACGCTCAGGAGACCTGTATGAATTTCCGTCCGCTTCACGACCGCGTCGTGGTCAAGCGCATCGAGGCCGAAGAGAAGACCGCTGGCGGCATTATCATTCCGGACACAGCCAAGGAAAAGCCCTCCCAGGGCGAAGTCGTTGCAGTTGGCCCGGGCGGCCGCGATGAGGCCGGCAAGCTGATTCCGATTGACATTGAGGTCGGCGACCGCGTGCTGTTCGGTAAATGGTCCGGCACAGAGGTCAAAATCGATGGGCAGGACCTGTTGATCATGAAGGAGAGCGACATCCTCGGCGTTCTCACCGATGCTTTTTCCAAGAAGAGAGCCGCCTGACCCAAGAGCTCGCACAGCTCACCTCCTACGAGCGCCCACCGGGCGCCTTGAAGGAACAGAAAATAAGCATTGAGGGAATTCTTTATGCCAGCCAAGGACGTCAAATTCGGAGTAGACGCGCGGGACCGCATGCTGCGCGGTGTCGACATCCTCGCCAATGCCGTGCAGGTCACGCTCGGTCCGAAGGGCCGCAACGTGGTGCTCGACAAGTCGTTCGGCGCACCTCGCATCACCAAGGACGGCGTTGCCGTTGCCAAGGAGATCGAGCTCGACGACAAGTTTGAGAACATGGGCGCGCAGATGGTGCGCGAAGTAGCTTCGAAGGCGGCGGATGCTGCCGGCGACGGCACCACCACCGCGACCGTCCTGGCTGCTGCGATCGTCCGCGAAGGCGCCAAGTCGGTTGCCGCCGGTATGAATCCGATGGACCTCAAGCGCGGTATCGACCTCGCTGTCGAAGCCGTCGTGGCCGACCTCGAGAAGAACTCGAAGAAGGTCACCTCGAATGAGGAAATTGCGCAGGTCGGCACCATCTCCGCCAACGGTGATGCCGAGATCGGCAAGTTCCTCGCCGACGCCGTCAAGACGATCGGCAACGAAGGCGTGATCACGGTCGAGGAGGCCAAGTCGCTCGAGACCGAGCTCGACGTAGTCGAGGGCATGCAGTTCGACCGCGGCTACATCTCGCCCTACTTCGTCACAAATGCCGAGAAGATGCGCGTTGAGATGGAGGACGCCTACATCCTCATCAACGAGAAGAAGCTCTCCTCGCTGAACGAGCTGCTGCCGCTACTCGAGGCCTTGGGGCGAAGTGGCAAGCCGCTGATCATCGTCGCAGAAGACGTCGAAGGCGAAGCGCTTGCCGCCCTCGTCGTGAATCGCCTGCGCGGCGGCCTGAAGGTCGCGGCGGTCAAGGCTCCGGGCTTCGGCGATCGCCGCAAGGCCATGCTGCAGGACATCGCGATCCTGACCGGCGGCCAGGCGATCTCGGAAGACCTCGGCATCAAGCTCGAGAACGTCACGCTTGACATGCTCGGCCGCGCAAAGAAGGTGATGATCGACAAGGAGAACACCACGATCGTCAACGGCGCCGGCAAGAAGGCCGACATCGAGGCGCGCGTGGCCCAGATCAAGGTGCAAATCGAGGAGACCACCTCGGACTACGACCGTGAGAAGCTCCAGGAGCGTCTCGCCAAGCTCGTCGGCGGCGTCGCGGTGATCCGCGTTGGCGGCGCGACCGAGGTCGAGGTCAAGGAGCGCAAGGATCGCGTTGATGACGCGATGCATGCGACCCGCGCGGCCGTGGAAGAAGGCATCGTCCCGGGCGGCGGCGTCGCCCTGCTCCGTGCCTCCGAGCAGCTCAAGGGCCTGCGCACCAAGAACGACGACCAGAAGACCGGCGTCGAGATCGTGCGCAAGGCGCTGTCCTGGCCGGCCCGCCAGATCGCGATCAACGCCGGTGAAGACGGTTCGATCGTGGTCGGCAAAGTTCTCGAGAACGAGCAGTACTCTTATGGCTTCGATGCGCAGACAGGCGAGTACAGCAACCTTGTTTCCAAGGGTATAATTGATCCGACCAAGGTCGTTCGCATCGCGGTCCAGAACGCCTCCTCCGTGGCGGCGCTGCTGATTACGACGGAAGCGATGGTTGCCGAGCTTCCGAAGAAGGCCGTGGCTGGTCCAGCAATGCCTCCTGGCGCCGGCATGGGCGGTATGGACTTCTGATCCACACTCCTAAAGTGCCGACGACATGCAAAAACCCTGGCACGAACGCCAGGGTTTTTTGCTTCGGGCAAGCTTGCGCGAGCCGAAGGCCCAACTCATCGGCCTACCCATACGAGCGGCGGTAGGGCCCAGAAGACAGGGCCCCGGCCAAGATAGAACGGATCGAGCACTGCGATGGAACTGGGGCCTGTCGCTGTTTGTCCTCACGAAGCTGCCTCTGCTCATCCGAGTGCTCGAACGCTTCGTCTGGGGCACATCCGGTGCCAGCCAATCCGCTTTCGATCTTCTTGCTACTTTCCTGTTCTGACCCGTAGTCCAAGCGCCAAACTGGGCTTTCCTGGAGTTTCGAACTCGCCTTACATCTCATGGCCACAGGGCTTGTTTGAAACCCCTCAAGGAGAATGCTCATCATCAAAAACCGCAAGGTATCCCGCGGAAGTGCCATGATCCATGTACACTTCGTCCTCGCTCACGGGCTCCGCTTCCGCTACGCGCCCCCTCAACTCCCCCGCAGCGTCCTATCATGAATATCCGCTTTAGAGGGCGTGTGTGTCAGCAGGTCGTCTTTGCGTACTCGGCCAGGCAGATCAAGGGGAATAACTTTTGCCGATGCAGCGACACCGCGGTTTGGACCGCCCAGAAACGGAGTTTTACGAGCATTTTGTCGGGAAATTCCCGTGGCGGGCTCTCCCTTCGAGCGAGATCCGTCAGTGTTTGCTCAAATTCGCTGCTGTCTGCCGGCTGTGTCGGTTCATTAGTTTGACTAAAGCGTGTGAATTGGTCACCAACTCGATTATACATGACGGTTCGCCTGCCGCTTCAGCGTACATCTTCTCAGAACGAGCACTGGCTGCTTACGCCCTGCCTGCGAATGCTATTGCGGCAAGCTGAAACCAAGTAAGTTTGAAGAACCCACCGCCCTGATTGGCTATTTAGGACGCGACGCCTCTGCTCATCGGCCTCGCTCCAGATCCGGGCTAGTGGCCGACGAGCTCACAGCTTGCGCAGCGACCCGCAGGCCTCGCTTGAGCAATTCCGGATTCAGTCAGGGTGACGGCGGCGACTCCGGCTCGTGGCCGATGTGGCGCCTGGACAGCGCCTTCGTCAAAGTGAATTCGGCCGTCGCTTTGGTCTCGATCTCGCCATTTCGCCTTATGCCGTTCGGTCGGCGCATGCTTTTCGCTCCAAGGAGCGCGCAATCGCTCCATCGACCGTCCAGTGATTGCCTTTCCGTCCGCTGGATGAGACATTGTTGTTGCCGCCAAACCGACGTTCAGCACGGTTCCGCAAACCCTGGCTTGAATGCCGCCAAAACCCAATTCCAATCTTTGTTCCTCCGAAATATAATTGGTCCGAAGCGCATGCGAGACATCTATTGAACCGCATCACTGCGCTCGTCAGCGGCTCGTTCGGGCGACGAATTCAGGCTCAGCACCGCCGGACAGTGACAACAGGCGACCGGTCCTGACATATATCCGCTTGTGACGCCTCATTCCGGCGACGCCACACGGGCTTCCGCATCTGCTCGGCCTCATCTTCCGCTCGGATATCGTTAACTTCGCCCATCACTCTGCCGCGCTCATACGGGCAAACAACGTTGCCGCTTCTGATGGCCCTAACCCAACGACGCCTACAAAACTCGGCGGCGGCATTGGGATGTCCCGACGAATGGGTCTCCACAGGTGCAAGCAGTATCGGCTGTTATTCACATAACGGGAATGTGGCGGATGCAGTTGCATGACGCACTCTTCTTCATCCCAGAACAGGTCCTTGACGAAGCACATTTCATCCCAATTCGGACAGCGCCGCGGCGTCGAGACAGCGACATGCTCCCAGCCAGGACGGACAAATGCAGTTATCTTGAGTTCGCACCCGCAAGGCCCCTGCACAAAGAACAAGCCGCAAGGGCCGGATCCAGGAAGGGTAGCGAACCGGCCGCTTTTCACGCGGCTGGCCTCCAGCTTCTCTATGATTTGTGCTCGCACGCCGCCTCCTTTGCCTCTCGGATCGCCTTGAACTCGACATAAATGACGTTGTCTCGCAACTCATCAACAGGCTCGGTTCTTCCCTCGGCGTTCCTGTACCGCTCGTCAGCGAACCACCCGAGAAAGCCGCAGATGTCCATCATCGCCATTCTCCTATTAGCCTTTCTAACGCGCGCATTGTCGCCGCTTAACACTGTCGACGCCTGATTGCCTGACTGCGACCTGCCCACGATCCGCCGAGGGCGACTCAGCCCACGGACTCCATATTCCAGCTCATATGGTGGGCCGACGGGTTCGCTCACCGGACAAACTCCGTCCAAGCCGCGCTCATATGGCGCATCTTGCTCATCTGTGCCAGCCAGTGCTGGACGCACATCCGCTAACAGAGCGCGCGCGTCAGCAACACCAATATCGACCATCGCGCTTTAAGCAAGCGTCCCTCGCCGCGCCCATTCATGTGTCTCATGGCGACCTGCTTGAGCACATGAAGTCCGCGGCAATTGGCCCGTTACCGTCTTCAATCAATCGATCGTCCTCATGGCATGCTCCCTGTGGTGACCTTTGACATTTACATTGCATGATGCCGCGCCTAACCAGTGGCGACACCAGGTTACGCTTCGCGGCGATGCCGCCTTCTCGGGGCTCTGATGCAGTGTCAACGCGCCATCTATGTGAACCCGATAGAATTGCATGGAGCCCAAAGCGAACGGCTCGCACCAGAGCCGCGGACAAGTGGCATGAACTGTCTTCGAGCGGATAACATCCAGCGGATCGACTACTGCCTCCCTGCAAGCTAGCGATCAGAGACAATGATCCGTCGATCTGATTGACCGCAACTTCGACCGGCTGCCGATTTTCCGGCGTCACCACGATGCAACTCCTAACGCATTGTTTCTGGTGCGGCGCTCGCGAAGCGCTCACCATTTCGCTGCTAACGCGAGTGTTCTCTTTCAGACGTGCACGTCGTGGATCCGACCACCTGCATCGGCTCCGTGTCGCCAACGCCGACGAACGCTCTTGCGTCAAAGCGGTGCCAGCACTTCTGCGTCGTGGCATGTAGATTGCTGTGGTGACGGAACGCGACCTCCCGATGCGCGAGCACATCATGGACTGGACGCTCACCGCGCAACAAACCGGGATTCTGATACTCGCGCTTTGAAAGAGGACCGCGAAACGTATGAGTGATACGAGGCATGCAAACTCTGGCGTTTTTTCCGTGAATCCGCGCGGGGCGTGATGAAATGACACATTGGCGCGCACCAAAGGACCCAACGATCATATATTACAGCGCCGATTGTCGCCCCCGGCACGGGCGGAGGAAGTGGAACGTGGGGCTTCTGGCCGCACTCCTCGTAAATGCGCTGCTTTTGGCTGCTATCTGCTGGATCATCGCAGCGCTCATCTGAATAATCTCGCGGACGGCAAGAGCACGAGGGACTTTCTACAGACTTGGTTCAAGCCCACACTTGGGCGGGTACCTGGACATAGAATCCACCCTCCGTCCAACGCAAACGGAATATTGAGGCATGAGGCAACTGTCTCGAATTTGATATGCTGCCAACTTCCCGGCCTCGATTGCAGCCGCGACAAAAGTGCCAAACACGGGCCTTTTGGATCAACATGGCCACGGATGGCATGGCGGCCTCTACCTTGAGCGTGAAGCATTGATCGTAAATGGAGGTGTAGGTTTGCGCGTCATCCGATAAGAGGATTACCTTTCGAGAAGCTGACGAGACGAGCAGACCTGAAGCGACCGTTGGGCAGGCGGTCTCTTTCGCCCTCGATGTACGGGTGGCGATCTGGAGCTCGACACAGGACCGCCGGGATGCCTCGCCCGACTGTGCCGCCTCAAGGTCCGTGCAAGCGCCATTGACTTGCATGCTGAGGGACATTTGCCTAGTAGCGATCAAAGGCTGGAGTGTGTTTATCGAACCGCAGCGGCGCTTTACAGCTCTTGCTCAGGCCACGTATCGTCCTCATTTCTGCGCGTCCGCCACATGTGTGCACGCTGAGCCAGCTTGTCGTATTCCATGGCAATCTTAAGCAGCCTATCCCTCGCTTTGCCATCAGCAAGCGCTTCCGCCTTCTTTCGCGTTGCCTCCGCACGGCCTCGCCAGTGGTCGCACTGAAAGAGTATACTTTTCGGATTCATGCCGAGAGCATGCAGTTAATAGATCAAAGAAATGCGACACCGGCACTCCGTATAATCCCGTAGCAGCGACGCTCGCGAGCCTGGTTGCCGAAGCGGAATGTCGCCATTCACAGCCGCCATTCAGAACATGAAAGTCCGCGCTCGCCGAAGCTCCTAAAAAGAATGCACAGCTCCGACATCTCAGACGATCCGACGCACGAAGGGGCTTGAAACGCACGTAGCGTTAGATTGTACGATCCTGGACAAGTGGGAACCAACTTCGACAATTTAGACACTTCCTGACGGGTCATGACAATTGCGAATGTCTCAAAACTCTACACTCACCTGGCACGACCCGATAGAGACTATAAGATCCTTGAGATGTTCGCCTCTCCGCGCTTCATCGAAGGATGTTCCTGTCGCGGCGAGACGAAATCGCTCGTTTCGAGATCTGCACGGCCGGCGCTGCCATCACCATGGCTGCACCGGAACGGAGGCAAGACGAAGGCTCCATCCCGGATACCCCACCGGACGTCTTCACATAAGGTGGAACACCCAGATAGCTTCGGCAGGCGCCGTCATGGTTCGCTCTGCATGATCGAATGCATCATCAACAATGACTTGAGCGCACCTGGCTTTTGCCTGCTCTCTCTGCGTCGTGGCCCTTCATCCCGCCGGCTACCCGTCCTTAGCCGGCTGTCGGCTGAGCCAAGTCCCTAAGCAAACTACCGCCCAAGCGATGCCTCGCCACATCCAGGCATGCACTCACCGCACAAGACCGGAAGCTCCGAAATGATCAGTTGTTGGGCCAGCTCAGCCGCCAGCGCTTCCCCTTTTCGCAGGGCTCCGCCAGTGCGGCAGGCGTCGTTTCTGACGTGCCGGACAGTTGACCAGCACCGTACAGTCAGGCCGCAAGAGTGGAAGAACCAGCTTGCCGACACCGCACTTAAGCAATTCCAGCCTGTTTCGCGACTGACAATCATGTTGGCGCTTCGGGGCAAGAAGAACTATACCGCAGCCGCACCAACTCGAAGGGATATCATGACTCACACTCAACGAACTCAGCTGCCTTCGGCCCTCAAACTCCACTACCGCGCCCTCGCTCTTGCCGTCACGATAACAGCTGTCATGCCCGGGCTAGCCAGCGCGCGCGATCAAGTGGCGACCGCAGAGGAGAAAGAGGCTTGCATGGGGGACGTGTTCCGCTTTTGTAGCAGCCACATACCAGATCGCACCGCTATCACTGCCTGCCTCCGATCCAGGCAAGCGAACCTCAGTGAGCAATGTCGGTACGTGATCTCCGTGCGAGACGCTGGCAAGAAACGCAGCGACTCGAAGTGAACATGTGGCGGCCTGTTCGTTTGCCTCATCCACGGAAATGAGTCCAAGCCTGACCTGCAGGACGGTCACCCAAGGTCAGGCATCGCCGCCAATAATTGATGGACGCTCTGGTTCAATCACGCTTGTCCGGATAGGCGAATGCATAAATTACCTTTCGACACGGTTCTGATCGCCAATAGGGGTGAGATCGCCGCACGTATCATCAAAACGTTGCACAAGCTCGGGCTTCGTGCCGCAGTTGCCTACCATGAGATTGACGGGGGAACCCCTGCCGTCTCAATGGCCGACCTGGCTATTCCGATCAGCGGCCGCACGCCGCTCGCAAGCTATCTGGACATAGCGCAGATCATCGCCGCCGCCCAGAAGGCGAACGCCGGTGCGATACATCCGGGTTATGGAATGCTTTCCGAGAATGCGGAATTCGCCAGTAGAGTGATAAAGGCCGGGATTGCGTTCATCGGACCAACTCCAGAAACTATCGCCCTGATGGGCGATAAGATTCGCGCCCGTAAATTCGTTGAGCGCAACGGCTTTCCAGTCGTACCCTGCGCCATCGAGGAAGATGATCCGGCGACGTTCGTTTCAAGAGCGTTGGCTATTGGCGCCCCTTTGCTCGTGAAGCCATCAGGTGGTGGTGGCGGCAAGGGAATGCGGATTGTACGTGACCTTGCAACGTTGGAGGCAGCCATTGAGCAGGCGAGAAGTGAAGCGGGTCGCTACTTTGGCGATGGCCGAGTATATGTTGAGCGATACATCGAAAGCCCGCGACATATTGAAGTACAGGTGCTCGGTGACTCCTTCGGGAACCTAGTTCATCTCTTCGAGCGCGAATGTTCGGTGCAGCGCCGTTTTCAGAAGATCATCGAGGAAACGCCCTCGCCAGGGCTATCACCAGAATTGCGGACCCGGATTTGCGAGGCCGCCGTCGGCATCGCCCGTGCAGCGAACTATCAGAATGCAGGCACTGTCGAGTTCATTTTCAGCGGCGAAGAGTTCTACTTTCTGGAAATGAATACACGCCTTCAGGTCGAACATCCGGTGACCGAGATGATCACCGGCGTCGATTTGGTTGCCGAACAGGTCTATCAAGCAGGGGGCCGCGAACTCGCAGTTTCGCAGTCCAACATCGTTTCAAATGGGCATGCAATCGAGCTCAGGCTTTGCGCCGAGGCTCCCGAACGCGGATACGTCCCGACCACCGGAAAAGTACTTGTTCTCGAGTATCCGGATGGCGTACGAATCGACAGTGGCATCATGCAAGGCCAGCACATCACGCCGGCATTCGATCCCATGCTCGCCAAGATCATCGTGCATTCACCGAGTCGCATAGAGGCTGCTCTGAAAGCCCATCGCGCCGTTCGCGAACTGGTTCTACTTGGGTGCGAAACCAACGCTAGCTTGCTGGCCCGGATTCTTCGCGACGAGGCATTTCTTGGCGGCCAGTTTCATACGGGATACCTAGAAGAGAATCCACATCTCGCAGCGGACAACTTTGCTGCCGAAATGTCTGCGTTCCTGGCATCTGCGGCTCTCCTGATGAGACCGGTCCGCGAGTCGGCCGATGCGGTGCCCGAGCTTCACGCAGCACTTGGCGGTTGGAGAAATTGACGTGTATCACTCATTCGAGGCCGACGGCGTCTATCATGAATTGTGGCTTTCATCCAGCCGGCAGGGCTACCGGCTCTATCTGCAAAATCAGGTGATTACACCTGTCGCTTTCACCCATTCCAGCGACAGTAGCGGCATCTTGACCATTGCGCACCAGAGCGAACCAGTCAGGTTCGCCATCGAGGGCGAGCTCATTCACCTCCACATCCGCGGCAGGACGCGCGTTTTGCGCTACAGCGATCCGTTGCGAGAGTGCGCTTGCGGGCATAACGAGACCGACGCTCTGGTGGCCCGCGCGCCAATACCTGGCTTTGTTGTTGCGGTCACGGCTTCGCCTGGTCAATCGGTCTCGGCGGGAATGGCACTGATGCTGATTGAAAGCATGAAGCTGGAGACGGTCATACGCTCACCACAGGATGGCATCGTCGACCGAATTCACGTCAAGGAAGGTGACACCTTCGAGCATGACGCTGTGCTGGTCACGCTCTCTAAGGAAGAAGGGCGCTGAATGCAGCGGATCGATTCCGTGGCGAACGTGAACTCGCAGGAATTTCGTCGGAACGACCTGCACAACAGACAACTTGCCGCCGAATTGAAGGAGCGCCAGCGCGTTGCCCGCTTCCACCGGCCCGAGCGGGAGTTCGAACGGCTGCGTCGGCAGAATAAATTGTTTGTTCGTGAGCGACTCGCGGCCTTGCTCGACCCGGAAACTCCTTTCCTTGAGCTTTCGACGCTGGCGGCTAACAAAGCGTACGGCGGCGAGGTGCCGAGCGCCGCCCAGGTCGTCGGCATCGGCATTGTGGCGGGGCGAGAGGTTATTGTTCACGCCGACGATGCCAGCGTGAAGAGCGGCGCATGGTATCCGCTCTCGGTCAAGAAGATCGTGCGGGCACTCGATATAGCCATCGAAAACCGTCTACCCGTCGTTCACCTGTGCGACTGCGCCGGCGGATTCCTGCCTTTGCAGGCGGAATTCTTTGCTGATCGCTACCATGCTGGTCGAATTCTCCGCAACCAATCCATTCTCTCGAAGATGGGGGTGCCGCAGGTCGCCATTGTCATGGGCCACTGCACCGCGGCAGGGGCGTACGTCCCAGCACTTAGTGAATACAACATTATCGTGGAAGGTAGTGGAGCAATTTTTCTCGGCGGCCCTCCGGTCGTGAAGGCTGCCACCGGCGAACAAGTGTCGGCCGAAGAACTTGGCGGCGCCCTCATACATACATGTGTGTCGGGCACCAGTGATTACTCCGCAAGCTCCGAACTCCATGCGATTGCGATTGCCCGCGACGTCGTTGCTCGCTTCCACCAACCGGCGAAGACCTCGATCGATCGAGTAGCCCCCGAGCCGCCCGCCTATAGTGCGTCCGAGCTCTACGGTATCATTCCAAAGGACGCGCGAGCGCAGTTCGACATGCGAGAGATCATCGCTCGTCTGGTGGATGGCAGCCGATTTCAAGAATACCAGCCGCGCTATGCGACATCACTCGTCTGCGGCTTCGCGCGACTTTATGGATATCAAATTGGGATCCTTGCCAATAATGGCGTGCTGTTCGGCGACAGCGCGTTAAAGGGGGCTCATTTCATTCAGCTGTGCGACAAGAACCGGACGCCCCTGCTTTTCCTGCAGAACGTAACTGGCTTTATGGTTGGCCGTGAATATGAACGGCGTGGGATCACCAAGGACGGCGCCAAGCTGATCATGGCGGTGTCCGGAGCGTCCGTGCCGAAGTTTACGATCATTTGCAACAGCTCGCACGGCGCAGGAACTTACGCTATGTCGGGACGCGCGTTTGATCCTCGATTCGTGTTCAGCTGGCCGAATTCTCAGATATCCGCGATGGGCGCTGAGCAAGCCGCAGGAGTTCTCACCCACGTCAAGGCGAGACAATTGGCTCGCGCCGGAGGGCACCTCTCGGAGCAGGAATTGGCAGCCATTCGAGTACCAGTTCTTGAAGAATATCGGGAGCGGTCAAGTGCTTATTATGCGACCTCGGAAATCTGGGACGACGGCATTCTTGATCCTGTCGATACCAGAATTGCGCTCGCAATCGCATTAACCGCTTCGCTCAATGCGCCGATCGATGCGCCGCAGTACGGCGTTTTCCGACTGTAAGGCAGGACCGAACACCGGTGGCTCACCGCCTCATGCTGGCGGATCAACGGGACGCGTCGATCGCTCTATGAAGGTTGTCCTGCGCACGTTCATTTACAATCAGGTGTGGTTATTTCGTGGAGTCGTGTGAGATCGGACTTGAATCTACCAGCACCAATACCCCCGAACCAGGTAGAGGAAGCCGCTTCAATGATCCACGACGGCGGCGGCGCGCGCCGCTAAAAGGCTGTGAAGTTTGCGGTGATCCGGCCGGAACATCGCAGTAAAGAGGCCGCTACCGACGCGGCAAGCGGGTGCGAGACAGTTCTATCGCTCGCGGCATCAAGAAACACCATCTCCTTTCGACGGCACCACGATGTCGAGCTTGACCCTCACGTAGCGTCAGGTTGTAGCCTCGCCGCGGGTGCCCACAGTCAACGACTGCCCTCAAGTGTCAATCCAGGTCGGCCACGTGCGGATGGGTCGGGCAGCTGCGTCAAGGCACCCGGGCCA
This sequence comes from Bradyrhizobium sp. CCBAU 65884, assembly GCF_028128835.1. Classification (NCBI taxonomy): domain Bacteria; kingdom Pseudomonadati; phylum Pseudomonadota; class Alphaproteobacteria; order Hyphomicrobiales; family Nitrobacteraceae; genus Bradyrhizobium; species Bradyrhizobium sp. CCBAU 65884. The sequence continues at coordinate 12,413 of NZ_LBJU01000120.1, forward strand.
GGTCTCTTCAACCATGCCTCGTTAGGGACGGGTCCGAGGTTTGAACAAGGAACGTGTAAAGTTCGATGGAAGCGCTTCGATCGATCATCGAAAAAGTTGCCAGCGGCGCCACTCTGACACGCGAGGAAACTGCGTCAGCCTTCGATAATATCATGTCGGGTGGCGCGACTCCCTCCCAAATCGGTGGCTTGTTGATGGGGATGCGCGTCCGCGGCGAGACGATCGAAGAAGTCACCGGCGCCGCGTCGGCGATGCGGAATAGAATGCCGCGGCTCGAGCCGGCGTGCGACCCGGTGGGTATCGCTGGCACGCGTGACACCCCTGTATATTCGCTCAATGTGTCGACGTGTGCTTCCTTCATCGTCGCCGGGGCCGGTATTCCTGTCGCCAAGCATGCCAACCGCGCCACGTCTTCGGGTTCAAGCGCCGCAGACCTGTTGACGCGCCTGGGCGTGAAGGTCGACCTCAAGCCTGAGGCTATTGCACGCTGTGTACAGGAAGCCGACATCGGCTTCTTGTTTGCGTCAGCCCACTATCCGGCGATGCAGCGTGTCGGCCAGATCCGGACCGCACTTGGAACCCACACGATCTTTAATCTGATCGAGCCGCTGTCCAATCCGGCCAGGGTCAAGCGGCAGATCGTTGGGGTATTCTCTCCCGAATGGGTCCAGCCTCTGGCGTACGTCTTGAGGAACCTTGGTGCCGAGTCGGTATGGGTTGTTCATGGCTCGGACGGGCTCGATGAACTAACCCTCACCGGTCCAACCTCCGTTGCTGCGCTTGAGGCAGGTATTGTCCGCACCTTCGAAGTGACGCCTGAAGACGTCGGGCTCCCCCGCGGCCGGGACGCGCTGGAGAGCAGCGATGCCGAGGCTAATGCCGTTGCGCTGAAAAATGTTCTTGATGGCGCGCCAGGTCGATTTCGCGACGCCGCGCTTTTGAACGCGGCCGCGGCATTGGTCGTGGCCGGGCGCGTCTCGACGCTGCGGGAAGGCGTAGCACTTGGACAAGAATCACTTGATGGCGGCGCGGCGGCCGCTCGACTGAAGCGCCTGATCGCGGTTTCGAACGCGTGACAGCCAGCTAACAGATGTTGCGGTATTCCGACCAAGACTGCTGCTCACGAGCGCGAAAGTATTGGAGCCCCGAACGCGGATCACTTGCGCGGGACTTCAAAGAGCGTGCGCCGCCTACGCTCGCCGTGATCAAAGCAAGTTGGGCTGAGAACCGACCCGAGAGCCGACTTTTTTATCAATGAGAGCCTGTTGCAGCCTCGGTTCCCGCCGAGGTGAGGACCCGCGACGAAGCGCGCTGCGCGCCAGAGGAGAGAATGGATGACGTTCGGGCGGCACATTGAAACACTCGCATCTATTGCAGTAATAGAACACATTATCCGGAAGTTCCGGGAATTGATCGATACAGATAGCTCGATCCCGCCGGAGCTACGGGGTGCACTGCACGCAACGCTCGATAAGCATCTTCTCGAGGCAAAAAAACGTATTCTCCTAAAGGTGCATTAGGTGCGGATGCCGTCTACAGGCGCAGACACTCTGGCGGGCGCGCGCCGGTACCGCAATGGGCATCACCCCTCCGCGCAGGGCCCAGCGACGCTCCAGCCCAGCTGGTCGGATCGCGACCACAACTCTACCGTCGAAGGCCGCTCAGCGCGGTTTCCTGCTTGACGGAGCATCCTGTTGAAACTCGTGGCGGTGCCCATTCTCCGTTCTGCCGCTGCAATCGCCGATCCGGGTAACAAGGCAAGATACTGCATGTCCGTCTCGTCATGCTTGTAGATAGTCCAGAGGACATCGAAGTCCCCCCGATCTCGATCTGCACTTGCTCTTCACCTATTCCGACACCGCGCGCCCATTGCATCCCGCCGAACCAAAGTCGGAATCGCGTACTACTCGAGCGGCAGATCATAAGCCATCAGTTCTCTTCTGCCATTCGGGAAACGCCCTGTATCCATCCGGCAGATTTCCGTCAGGCCATGCGAACTCTCGCGAGCGGTGTCGCCATCGTGACGACCGGAGCGACAGCCGGAGGATGTGGACCGATTGTGAGTTTTATGCCGTTCATCCGTATGGAGCGGCCGTGCCTAGTGCATCAATGCCTGCTCTGAGAAAGCGTGATGAGATCCTTGCCAGCGGCAGCTTTCGAGCCAGCCTTCTCCGCGACGGGCAGGAGGACCTTGCCCTGATTTTGGCGGTCGGGAGGGGCCCAAACGCGTTCACCGCCTCGATACTGCGCCTGCAATCAAGCGTTCTCAACGTACCGCTATTGCCGAATGCATTTTGCGGGTCGAATGCGTCTTGTATGACGACAGGTGCTTGGCACATACGGTCTTTATCGGACAAATATCGCGCCACGAGAAGGCCCTGGCAAATCCATTGATCAACTTCCGGGGCGCGCTTCGAATCTTACTGCTGGACTGAGTGCGGGTTGCGCAGATCCCCTCGGGCGAGCAGTAGCTGGATGCCCTCGATCCTTGGTCGCTTCCGGCGACACTTATCGAACAATCGCCCGGGCTAAACCTGGTTTCAGATTAGTTTCCGTATTGAAAGGTCTCCTCAGTTCCGGCCATTTTTGCCCTTGGCCGGTCGTGCTATGTCAGCGCTGGTTAGCGACGACCCGCGTCTAAACGCGTGGGGGTCACTTCGTCAATGCAATGCGATTTGCGCGGATGTCGTAGGAAGGTCCTGATAAGAATAATTAAACTTCACCAGAACCGCCTTCTGCTGGGGCCGCATAATGCTGCCGAGAACTACCAGCTTAGGTAGCGCAGTTAAAATCGACAGTCGCGTACAAAGTTGGCGCAGCAAGATCGGAGCCAGAGGCACGCCTTTGGTTTGGCGGCTCTTTAGATCCTCGGACTCGATACTGATGTGAGTACCTGGGCGATCTCATGGTCTTGCAGAAGCGAGGACAATAGAATTCAAGGCGTCAGACAAGCATGTCCAGCAACCCATTCGAAATCGCCCCGATTCTCGAGGGTATTCGCCGCTGGGTCGTGATCGAATCTCCGACGGAGCGGCCGGATCAGGTCAACAAATTGGCTGATGTCGTCGCAGCAGGCTATCGCGACCTGCCGGCCAGCGTCGAGCGCGTTGCGGGACGTGACGGCTGCGGCGATCATTTGGTCATCCGCTCATCTTGGGGCCAGGAGGGCGTACCAGGCATTCTGGTCTTGAGCCATCTCGACACCGTTCATCCGATGGGATTCATCGAACGGCTCCCATTCAAAATCGAACGCGACAGTGCGTTCGGCCCCGGCATCTACGACATGAAGGGCGGCGCCTATCTCGCCTATCAGGCATTCCGGCAAATCTGCGCCGATGATGTACGCCCGCCGCTCGGTATCACCCACCTCTACGTTTCGGACGAAGAGATCGGCAGTCCAACCTCGCGCTCGCTGATCGAGGCCGCAGGCCGGCAGGCCAAATACGTGCTGGTGACCGAGCCGGCGCGCAAGGGCGGCAAGGTCGTCACGGGGCGCAAGGGCGTTGCGCGCTTCAACGTATTCATCAGGGGTGCGCCCGCACATGCCGGCACGCGGCCCGAGGACGGCCGCAGCGCGATCCGGGAGCTCGGCCATGTGATCCAGACTCTGGAGGCGATGAACGATCTCCCGCGCGGCATCACCGTCAATGTCGGCGTCGTCCGCGGCGGCACCAGGCCGAATGTGATCGCGGAACTGGCCTATGCGCAGGTCGACATGCGCGTCCCAACCATGTCCCATGCCGACGAGCTGTTGCCGAAGATTCTGGGCATCAGCTCGCGCACCGAAGGCGTCAGGGTGAAGGTATCAGGCGAATTGAACCGTCCGCCATATGAGAAGACCAGCGCCGGCGCGGCGCTTTACGCCCACGCCAAAAAGCTTGCTGCCGAGCTTGGATACGAGCTGCTCGACACGTTCAGTGGCGGCGGCTCCGATGCCAATTTCACCGCGCCGTATACCGCGACCCTTGACGGCCTTGGCCTCGAGGGCAAGGGCGCGCACACGCATTATGAGCAAATCTACATCTCATCGATTGAACCTCGGACGCGGCTGCTGTACCGCCTCTATCAGACGCTGCGATAGTGCTGGCACCAGTCGAAGTCGGTGACCACGACCTGTGGATGACGGCCCCCGGCACATTCGCCGCATCGTTTCTCGACGAGGCTGCGCCCGCCCATCAGGGCGACATCTTCGGAAGCTATGGATCGGCCGCATCGTGGCAATGCACGGTTGGCGCCAAATAGAAGTGGCTGAGCTATCCAATGACGGCGAAGCGGACTAACAGCGCGCAATCGGCCGCAAGGACAGCGAGCACCTGGTCCCGGCAAGGCAGCGTTTTCCGACAATAGCTCATCGGCAAGGACTCTGATGTCAACGGCAGACGAACTTTCTTGACGCAAATCGCAACGCTGAATGCTTGCCAGACCAGACCGGCCGGCCGACCTTTTCGGCAACCAGAGAGCTTGGCCATGTTCTCACAGCACGTCAAAAAGGGCTTGAATCTGACGTAACGTCAAATTGTACGGTCGTGAGGTTGGCACTGATCTTAGTCTGCCGCCGGGATTGTGAAGGATTGGGAATGTCTCAGCTGGTCAGATCCACGCCCCGACGGTCTGTCATGATCCTCATCCCCGATCGCGGGTCGCTCCGAAGGGCTAAGCGGCGCGTGGCGGCTACGGCGCTACCCCTCGCATCTAGATTTAAATCGTTCGGCATTCCTGAACGGAGACTATGTGGATCTCTTTGGCCGGACTACCGGAGAGCCGTTGAGGTCAGAATTGATCGACCTAGACCTCGATGCGAAGCGCGCGGGGGGCGCTGCTTCCTCAACCTGAATCAAAGCCCTCCTGCGGCGCGACAGCGCGCCAAAATCAGTTGGTCGAACCGGCGTTCCGCTCTGTTCAGACTGCTTTCCCGAGGCTGCAAGGCATTTTTTATCGCGCAAAGGTACGACAAACCGGGGATCTGCGCAGGTTCTAAGAGTGCTTGAGCTGCAAGTGCCACTCTGCCCAACACGCGGCATCGGAGATATTGCTTGGCATTCTGGAGCAGCAAGTTGAAAGAGCCCGACGGCGTAAAAAAGGTCCTGTTAGTCGACCATATGGAAGGTCAATGCCGTTGCATCATCGGCTTCAAAGATGGAGACGCCAGAGCGCCCTATATGTGCGGTGAGCCCGTATATCAAAAACGCGGCAAGAAACTGTCTTCGTGGTGTGCCTATCACTACCGACAGATGCACACGACCACCGCCGAGCAGGACAGAGTGAGTGATCAATCGCCCGAAATCCCTCAAGGAACATTCACCATTCGCAACGCATGACATCCATCAAAAGCCGGGTTGCACATGTTGCTGTGAAGGCAATCGACCAGAGGAGCTATCAATTGAGATCGGCGGATTGGATGTGGGCCGTGCTCTCCCGCTACATCGCGTGTGACATCGAGACGGTGCGAAGTCACCCTTCTCGCAGTGCCTCACCACGACGCAGCAAGTTCATTTTGTTGGCATGACGATCGCTGCCTGATCGCGTTTAGATGCCGGAGGTCGCACATGCCGCGGATCTTGATCATGAATGCCGGTACGGCTCAAATGTCGGGCGCTGATCTGACACCAGCTCAACTTTCGCTGGCCGCCCACTCGGCACACCGTTCAGCGTGGTTTGCTCAGCATGGCGACGTGATAGTCTCCCCGGTAGTCATCCCCGCGGATCTGTTATCCTCCATTGGGGCGACACTCGATTTCGACGCATCGACCCTTTTTCTGCTCGTACCTGAAGGCGGGCGCCAATCGCCGGTGCTTGATGACTGCACACTGCTGTCTAAGACTCTCGTCGAGCGGATCAAGAGACACATTCGTCAGAAATCAAACTGGCGACTGTATCCCTGCTACTCTACTGAAGGCGTCGCACGCCTGGCGGCCAGGCTGGGCATACCGCAGACCGGCGACGGCTTCGCTCTGCAGCGAGGGCCTGATCTGTTGAACCGCAAGAGCCACTTCCGTCAATTGGCGACAAGCGTCGCGCTTCCGCTGCCCAATGGATCTGTCACGACGGATTCAAACGACCTACTGAGAGCGATCACTTCCCTCAGATCCGAGACCGGTAGAGTGATCGTAAAGCTTGACAATGGAGCCGGTGGAGTCGGAAATGTCATTCTGACCTGCAATGAAAGCGATCCACTACCTGGGGCAAGAGAAACCCGGCGAATTTCATGGCGGTCTTTTGATCCTGACGCGCTTTGGTCTGAGATAACGACAGCGTCGTGTAAGACGCTGGTCGTGGAATCGTACCACCTGGCGCGGTCTATGTTCTATCTTGAGTACGAAATCGAGGATGATGGCTCGATCTTTTTTATCAACAGTGGAAACATACGTCTGCGTAAAAGCGCAGATCGAACCGAAAGAGCTCTGATCTGGACAGGACTTGAGCTTCCAAGCAGCCTGAGGGACGAACAGTGGTTGGTTGCCCAGGCGCACGCCTACCGATTTGTGGCGCTTGCGCGAGACCTGGGGTATCGCGGAATGATCAACATTGACGCGATTTTCGCGAATGACGGACGGTTGCTGTTTAATGAAGCGAACGGCCGCTGGGGTGGCGGCTCCGTGTTACACAGTATTGCCGTCAGGCTGCTGGGCTTCGACTATTCCGGTTGCAACGTTATTTCGTCAGTCAGAGACGTTCGATCACGGTCCGTCCAAACGGCGCATGATCGTTTCCGCAAGGAAGGATTTCTGTTCGACCGCACACGCAAGGAGGGCGTGATCCCGCTTGCCGCCGACGAAGCGGCTGGCACGGTGGAGTGCCTTGTGATTGCGCGCGACAGGCCCGCGGCCCGCGATCTGCAGCACCGGCTACTGAGAATAGTCTGATTGATATCCCATCGACCATATCTTACCTCAATTTATTTGACCCTGCCTCTGCTTTCGATCACGCGCTTGAAACTTGTACCTGAGAACGTGACGCGAATGTCGGCTTCGTCGGCCCTCACTATATCAGCTCCAATGGCGATTATCCTTAAGTCGGTCGGTCCTGAAGTGCCTGCCGATCGGCGACGAGGTGTCAAGCATGTGTTCCTGGTCGGTCCGTCAAATATGTGCGACTCTTGAGCGACGTCTCCAGCGCCTGCCCTGATGGGCTCCTCGAGCTTTAGCAAGTGGCGGCGCCGTCGGGCCCACGAGCGGGGCCTCACTAAAAGTAGCCGAAGTCGGGATCAACTGCGCGCTACATAGGTAGATTCGCTGTTCCTGCGCCCTAGAAAGACATGACGCGCGCGCCGTCAGGCAGTGGCCCCAAGCCTAGCAGTTCGACCACACCTTGATCCGTGCCGCCTCCGGTTTGGCGCGTTCTACAGGAGAGTAGGCTTGATAGACAAATCAGAAAAAATCGGCCGCTGAATACACACCCGATGGGAGTAGATGAAGCGGCTGGAACATCGCCTCATCTTACCAAATCTCGCCGTTGACCCAGCAGACTCCACCTCGTCAGACGCTGGATGCCAGCAATGTAGCGTAGGAGTGTGGTCTTGCCGCACCCTCGAGGAAAACTTCCCGTCGGTCCTTTTGGCGTGAGCGTTAATTCGCAACTAGCGGACAGTTGCGGGAGATCAGCTGAACGGCGGCGAGGCGATATAATCCAGCTCTGCTTCTCTCACGTGCCGGCACCTGGGCCGTTTATTTCCACCAAAATAACGACAAGAACAGTCAGAAAGGCGACAATCAGCATCCCGCGGACCATAGCTGTATCGCTTGAGCGCGGCGTCTCTGCAGCCAGGAGGTTAAGAGGCGGGGCGGCAGGATTGCACATCCCGTGCGTCACAACGGGGATGTTCGGCGTATCAGCGGCATCGGGGATATTGCCGGTCGGGCGTTGGGGCGTGCGGATCATACATGCAAAGGTGTGTTCCAGCCCCGCGGAATTGCCAGCCAGCTTGACCTGGCGGAAGTTGTCCGTCGGTTGACCGGGTGTGGCTAGCGTCGTTGGGCTGTCGCAGGGGCCGCCATTCCCGGAGCTTGGTACCATCTCTCGGGGACCATTCTGCTTGAATATCGCCACAGCTTTGACGCGCGAGGACTTGCGCCAGCGGCAGCGCTCGTTGTGTCTGAAAGTCCAGGTGCAAGCAGCTTCAAAGCAAGGTCGAAGAAGATCAATTGGATCAGCCTCATTAGGACTCCGAAGATAGTCGCTGCGGCCTTGCGTTCTTTGCGCCAGCTCCAGCTCCTTATCCAGCAATTTACGTGCCTGCAGAAATGCGGTCCGGGCGGTCTAGGCCAGAGTAACACTCGCAAAGCCTAAGCCACAAACCTGTGGAATCGCCCATCGTGTCGTCTCATTTCAGACATAGCCCGCTATGTCGCGCCATCGCCAACACCAGAAAATGGCATGTCATAGCTCTCCAGGACCATCTGCTGCTTTTCGCAACGTCCATTGGGCCGGTGCCCCCGTCGAAACGACTTCAAGTCGGGAAACCTTCGGCCTAGGCATACGGTCAGTCAAACGCCTATGTCTTCATCCTCCATCAAACCTCGGTAGCGGTCGTCGCCGGACCGATGCCGAGCGACGCTCTAGAGCGCGCCAATTGACATGAGGTCGTGGAAGCGCTTGACGGGATAATCCGGCAGGCGGGCCAGCACGTCAGCGAGCCACGCCTGTGAATCGAGGTCGTTGAGCTTGTCGGCTGTTTAAGTGTGATCGCTGTCGAGAACCGACGACAACAAGGGCTTCCTTAGCTCGGGGCGAGTTAAAATCGCGTACGCGCCGATACACCTCCGGGTCGAAGCAACGAGGATGGCTTGCCACAACTACCCTGAGGACCCTTTGCTCCGATTACGATCAAAGCCCGCCTGCCCTTCCACCGCGGGGGGTGGCCTCCGACCAGCATTGTAGCAGCTTTCCAATCTGACCAGCATGGCAACGCTTAGCAACGTCTCCTGAGAGCTCACCTGAGCCAAGTCATTCGAAAGCCATTTCAGCCAGCTGATAGGTCCCCGGTAGAGCTTTCGACGATCCGGCGGTTCGCGCCGCTGCGCTTTGAACAGAAGTAGACCAGCGATCGACGCTCCCCGGTCAACACAGGCTTCACCTCATGCCGGAGCTTACATGTGGTGACAAGCACTGCGCCAAGTGGCGGTCGGAATACCTGCTGTTCGTACTTGGTTGGGTATACCACGAACTCGCCCCCCTCGAAGTCTCTCGCGAGCTGCACAATGACCGCGTACTCGAAATCCGGGTCGCTCGCGGCATCCAGATGGATGCCAACAAAGGAACCGGGAGGCATCCGATGCATTTGGCATCGGCGAATCACGTAATCTGAGGTGGCTCCCAAGATCTTTTTTAGCGCGAAGCTGCGGTCTTCTCTTTCAAGTAGTTCCATGATCTGCCCTGGAGCTGCACCACTCACGTTGCGAGGAGCGCGGCCGGGCGGGTCGACCCTCACTCGTTTGACGAAGACATTGTGCGAGTCGCCGGCATCTCCCTCCCGCACTTCTTCTTCGGGAATCTCAGCCTGCAGCTGATCGATCTTGGCCAAGTCAGCTTGGGTGAACAATATCTGCGGGCCGATCACGACCGTCCCCTTCACCAACAACTCTATGCGGTACTTTGTTAACGCTTCTTCTGAAAGCAGACGGGATTTATTATTCATTGCACGTGCCATTCGAGTCCACTCCAACGCTTTGATCTTCGACGCAGGACTCCAGGCCCTGGTGCACCGAGCGGAATGCATCCTCCCAATGCTCGCCATCGAACTCGCTTATCCTTATGTCTTCGATGGTCCTTTTATCCAGACATCGAATATTTACGCTGAATCCGGACGGATTCGATCGCGGCCTATAGAACGGCTTTACGCCACAAACCCGGCAAAACGTGTGCCGAGCGATGTTCTTGTTAAATTGGTACGTCGAGAGGAATTCTTCGCCGCACCGAATGCCGAGCTTATCCCCACGTACGAGCAAGTGCAGAAATCCAGACATTTGGCAGATTGAGCAATTGCATCGAACCGCAGAGAGCTCACGCGGCGCTCGGACGCAGAACTTGACAGAACCACAATGACAACGGCCATGGTGCTCGATCTCCGAGTGACCATCTCCCCCAAGTGAGACAATACGGAGCAGGTCGCGGCACCATTGTAAGCTGAGCCGATAGGCTCGATCGAACTCATCCAAAAACCGACCATTGCGGTTCGCTGGGACAAGTTCGCCAATCAGACGACTAGTCATTTCTCCGTGATACTTCTCCGCCGGATCTTCTCCGCCGACGTGACTGCGGAAGTACTCAAGATCGTCAGGCCGCGCCTTAAAGGTTCTGACCAGAGTGGTCCATAGCGACTGGATCATGTCCGCGGCATGTAGCTCAAACGCGACCATGTAGGCGCAACGCACCAAGGGGTCACTCGATGACAATCCGGCATAGAGAGAATGCAGGTAACGTTTCGTCCTGGCGCTGTAGTTGGGCCGTATTGCTCTGCCGAGTAGTCGCGACGCATCCTTTCTAAACAGGTTTGAGTGGAAGTTTTCAGTCGCCAGAATATCGGGTAGCGCCGCCTTGCCGCCCTGGAGAATTCGGCCATACCCACCCATCTCATCCCAACAGATGAAATTCGCAACCACGCTGGTCAGTTCAATGTCCCTCGCAAGATCCCGATTGTGATGCATTGCGTTGAATATGAGATCCCTTTGCGACCCGGCTTGGAGGTACGGAAAGGCCTGTGACATCGCCAGGTATTCAGGCAGCAGGCTCGCGACCTGGTCTTCGGACATTTCCGCGGCGAACGGATGCACGCCGAACAGGGCCCGCGCTTGTTCAGTCAAATACTCGCAGCATATATGCGGAGGCTGATTGTGTGTAAATCGAGACGCTTGAGATCTCATTTGAGCCCTGGCGATAAGGAGAGAACGGCACTTCGCGAAGCAAGCTCGCGTCCGGGCCAACTATTGGCCGCCGCGCGAACGAGGGATTCTGGTTCGATGGGGCGTATGATCGCGTTCACCATCCAGGCGACATTCTTGGTGGTTACCCCCGCGCTATCAGACAGCGGCATGTCTCACTCCTGCTCACGCGCATCAAGGGAACGCTTTCATCAGTTTGAGCGGCGGCGATCCAGTCGGATTCCGGTCCACTCGTAGTCCTAGCGCGAATGTCCGGCACGGCCAGCATTCGCTTGCAGAGTCATGGTGAGATATTGCGCCGCTCACGCCATCGGAAGCTTAACGCCACATGCCCGAGCGGCGCGTCTGGTCGCCCGGGCGCTTCCAGCTTTCGCGATCTGTCATGATGGACCACGCCCCGCGGTTGCTGCTCCTGCAGGTTAAGCAATTCGCTGTGAGCTTGGTACGGCATTGCAAGAACCAATCTGACTCTAATCGGGTTGTTGAGGCCTTCGGCGCAAGCTGCGCGAAACGCCGGCTGCTCGCCGGCACAAGCGTCCCAAAGAGAGCGCGCTAGTTTTCGCGTTCGCGAGCACCACCACCAGGCTGTGTTCTTGGCCGCTTACAGCAATCAGCGTGCCAACGCGTGCACTCCCTCCATAACATTCTGAATACGCTGAAAAAGTGCTCGCGGCCGCCCCCTTATGGAAAGTGTATTGAACTTGACAGGCCTTGCACCTCCGTCGAAAACCAAACAGTGTGCAGCCAGCCACCACACACAATGGCTAGAGGGCGCTGTCGAAGCGCGGAGATTGCTTCAAAGCTGCCATGAAGGTGGGCTTCGCGCGACAGCGCTTGGGGCGCAGCAGCGGCGCACTAGCATGGCGATGCTGTCGCCGACGTTTTCCGAATTCATTCGTAACAACTACGCGCGACTTCGTGGCCTCAACGCTGTCGAACACGATCATAGGGTTGGATCTGGACGCAAGCGCAGCCCCTTGTCGGTGCGCTTGACCATCGCGGCCAGCTCCGGGCGCCGGTCGACGCCAATGTAGTCGATGGACAAGAGGCGTGCCGAGGTGATCGCAAGCAATCTAAGGAGGTCATGGACCGGAATGCGCAGGTCGCCGGCTGAGATGCGTAGCTACATGTCGCGCGCTCGCTGGACGCCGGGTGCCTCCTGGCGTTCGTACATCTTTTGACTGTTTCGATCTATCCTTCCCAAGACTCTGCAGATCAAGCGTCACGGACAAGCGCGGCAAGATCAGCTTCGAGCTTTGGCTGACGCTTGAAGATCGCGTCTATCAATGCCTGCGCCGGTTGCTCGGCCCCCTCAACCAGCGCCGCCTTCTCAGGTCGGGCAGAGGGAGCGAACACTCGCTTGACAACCGTTGGCGAGCCCTTGAGGCCGCATTTGGAGGCGTCTTCGACACCGGCATCGTGCGCGCTCCATTTCACGATGTGGGCCCGCGCGGCACGCAAAGCATCCGACATCGCGCCACGCCGGATTCGATTGGTTGCCTCCAGCATGGTGATCAGACACGGCAGCCTCGTACGCAGCACCTGGACACCACCTTCGGAGCGTCGCTCCGCTTCAATTGTATGGGCGGCGAGATCCAAGGATCTGACCTTGGCAACGTAGGTTAGCTGCAGGACGCCAAGTCGCTTTGCGATGCCGGGCCCAACCTGCGCTGTATCGCCGTCGATGGTCTGCTTTCCTGTGAAGATTACGTTTGTCGGCCCATATTCCTTGCCAATTTTTCGGATGGCTGTTGCAAGTGCATATGTTGTGGCCAGGGTGTCGGAGCCCGCAAAGCAGCGATCGGTGAGTAGTACGGCGCGATCGGCGCCATAAGTCAGCGCCTTTCGCAAGGAATCTTCCGCCGATGCCGGTCCCATTGTAAGCACGGTAACCTCGCCCCCGAATCGATCGCGTAGCTCCAGCGCGGCCTCGAGTGCGAAGAGATCATAGGGGTTGATGATAGTCGGTACTCCCTGACGCATGATTGTATTGGTCACGGGGTGCACACGGATCTGGGCCGAGTCCGGAACCTGTTTGATGCAGACGACATTGTGCACGGTGTTGCTCCAAAACTTGCGACAGCTGCCAAGACAACAGCAAGTGTTGTACCATCGCCGCCCTTTTGGAATGATCTAGCCCCCACAGAGGCTTAGACCGTTGATGCTCCCCTCTGCCAGCTCTTCATGACGAACGAATGCCGACACACGTCGGGGCTGCTACAGCGCTGTTTCCGAAAGGCGCGCCAGCTGAATGGCGCCAGGACAGTTGCGACAGATTACCGCCGCCAATCACGAGCGGGCGGCGGTCCGGTTGACGGTCAATGAGCATTGCCGCTCACTTGCCCGAGCTGGATCTAGGGACAGGCAAGACAACTGGGTAGATGTCGAGCAACTAACGGTTCGCGCTTGCATGTCGCGCTCTGTACGTCACCACGCGCAACTCCATCTGTCACTAAACCGGATGAGCCCGTCTGCAACAGAAAGGCTCGTAAGCGGCGCCGTTAGTTTCGCTCACAGCCAAATCGCCGCCGAGGGCAGACGCATTCCCTTCAGATTGCAATGAGAGTGTCGCGGAGATCGGCCAAATAGCTACTTGGCTCAAGTGTGATAGTGGCCGTTCCGGCCGATTTGGTCGTTTCAGAACCGCTTTATCTCGATTCCATATTTCCTCAGCGCGTAGCCGATCTGGCGCGGCGTTAGTCCGAGCAGGCGAGCTGCCTTTGCCTGCACCCAGCCAGATTTCTCCATGGCCGCAATGACCCGTTCGCGATCCGCCGTCTTCGCGCCACTTACGAGAACAGTGCCGGCAGGCGCCGGTGGGGCCAGTTCGTTGTCGATGGACGCGAGCGGCGAGGTCGCTTCAGCTAGCGGGGTGATGGACTTTGCGGGCTCCGGCGGGATGGGTGCTGGGCGGTTCCTCTCGTCCGATGTTCTTCTCCATAGCCTTGCGGAAAGACACTGGCCATGGAAGCAGGCAAAGTCACTTCGCACGATCGATGATCCCGCGCACAGCGTCGCTGTCCGCTCGATGCAGTTTTCGAGTTCGCGGACATTTCCTGGAAAGTTGCAGTTCATCAGTACATCGATCGCACTCGCCTCGAGGGTCAGTGTACGGCCGTTCTGGTCGTTGAACTTTCTGAGAAACTCGCCGGCAAGCAGCGGAATATCACTGCGTCTTTCGCGCAGCGCTGGTAACAGCAAGGGAACTACGCTGATGCGATAGTAAAGGTCGGCGCGGAACTCGCTGTTTGCCACGGCCTCTTCAAGGTCCTTGTTGGTCGCAGCTATGACTCGAACATCGACCTTAATAGTTTGGTTGCTGCCGACGCGCTCGAACTCCTGCTCTTGCAGGACGCGCAGCAACTTCGCTTGGAAGGGAGCTGAGATCTCCCCGATCTCGTCCAGAAACAGCGTTCCTTTGTCAGCAAGTTCGAAGCGTCCCTTGCGCGCGCTGAACGCACCGGTAAAGGCACCCTTCTCATGGCCAAATAATTCCGATTCCAGGACGGTCTCAGGAAGCGCCGCGCAATTCAGCTTAACGAACGGCCGCTTGGCGCGGGACGACGATTCGTGGATGGCCTTGGCTACGAGTTCCTTTCCGGTGCCGGATTCGCCACGCAGCAGAACCGTGCTGTTCGATTTAGCTATCACCGCGATCTTCTCGAGGAGCCCGCGCAGCGCCGGGCTGTTGCCAATGATCCCATGGACGTTTGGCTTCTTCCGCTCCCGAGCGGGTGGCCTGAGCTCAACCATCTGCTTTTGTAGATGGTCTTTCTCCGCCATCAGCCGTTCGCGATCGCAGGCGAACCAGCGATGTAACTTCACTGTGTGTCCCACCAGGTTGGCGATCATGGCGAGCAGCCGCGCATCGTAATCGAGCCGGAGGCTTGAGCTGTCGTCCCGGATACGGTCGATGGTCAGCGTACCTACGACCTTCGGATCAATACGAATCGGAACCCCGATAAACGACACCGGGACATCATCGGAGGCGCCGAGCACTTCCCGGTCGGCAGCGCTGAATGCCGGCTCGGCGGTCACGTTCTCGGCGACAAGAGGCCTGTCTGTCGCGACGATCTGGTCGATTGGCCCCCGCGGCAGGCGCATCCGGTAAGCTTCGTCGCTGCCTTCGCTCAGGCCGGCGCCCACTGTAATGTCCGGCATGCCGTCATCGTCGCACAGCGAGACGATGCCGTGTCGCATCTGCACAAACGATTGCAGGAGACGGACAACGTTTGCCAACGTGTCTTCGAGCGTACAAGGCGAGGTCAGTATTTTTGATATTTCAAAGATGCCGGTCAGCGCGCTCTCACGCAACGGCTCGTCCGAGAGCTTGCGCTCCGGCTCAGGTTCCGAGGCAAGTATTTCGCGTGAGGAAGGGATGTCCAGCATCAGGCGGTCTCCGTTGTCTTGATCATCCTCCCTGGTACCTTGTTCGGGTTGGCGACCTTCGTTTGGCATGTCATTCTCGGGTCTAGCGCCAAGTGTTGTCGAGATGACATAGAACCGTGACATATTTTCATGGCACCACAGTAAACTTACAGTGTGCCTTCATTTTGATTTTATGCGGATTGTGTGCGCCTCGTCAGCGGAGAGGATAAGCACCGCTGCTGCAGCTCAAGCCAGCTGCGTCGCCAAGCTTAGCCAATTCAAAGATGTTGCCCACCATTGATCGGCACCTCGGCACCCGTGACATAGCTCGCCGCGTCCGAGCACAGGAAGAAGATGACCTTGGCCACTTCGTCCGGCGTTCCCACTCTGCGGAGCGGGATAGTTGGCACCAGACGCGCTTCTGTGTCCGGCGACAACATGTCCGTCCTGATTTCGCCGGGCGCGATCGCATTCACGCGAACGCCATGCGGCGCATAATCATGCGCCATTTCGCGGGTGAGGCTCGCAAGCGCAGCTTTCGACGTCGCATAGGCGCTTCCTGCAAACGGGTGCACCCGCGAGCCCGCGATCGAAGTCACGTTCACGATCGATCCTGACGCGGCTCTTAGCTCCTCAAACAAACCCTGCGCGAGCAGGATCGGCGCCACCAGATTGAGATGGAACACCCTCATCCAGGTCTCGGTTGATGTCGTCAACGACGTCATCCGATCGCCAGTGGACGTTTTCGGCGAGACACCGGCATTATTTACCAGTGCGTGCAAAGGAGCACCGGCCAAGCGTTTCTTGACCTCGGTGATCGCGCGGGGCAGCATTCGATGGTCGCTGAGATCGACCTGGACATAATCCTCGTTTGCTGCCTCCCAGGGGCATCGCTCGCTGTCGAACGGTTGGCGCGCGCAAGAAATGATGCGCCAGCCCGCCTCCGCGAACAACTTGGCAGTGGCATGGCCAATTCCGCGCGATGCCCCGGTCAGCAACATGGTCTTCCGTTTCCCGCGATGAACACGGGCTTTATGAGCCTGGAAGACGCAACTGAACAGTGTCTCGGGCAGCGGCCCTCTGATCAGATTGTCATTTGGCAGATCGAGACCCACGCGCGCCTCCTCTCCTGTTGCGCCGACGCACGCGTAGCAGGATTTGCGCCAATACGTTGCACGTAAATCCGCTCCGGTTTCGCGTCCTAATGTCGCGCACACGGAATTCTTGGCGGGTTCAAGACAACATGCGTGTGCTTTGTGACAGCGAGGGTGCATCACCTACGTCATGTCGCGAGCACACGCGCCCTGCGTCAAGCGATCGGGATAGAGCGGCGGCCGGTCGCCGCGCCAACTCAAAACTGACGTTACCAGCTTCGTACGTTAGGATTCGTCGGCAACTAATGCTGCCTCCATCGCGCCCTGCTCTGCCGTGTCCAGCAATGGCGGCTCCCCGGCGGACTGATTGCGGACCACCGGTGGCGTACTGATTTAATCAAAAAGTGTGGATACCGAGTGCGCCCGTCCGCCCCAGCAAGTGCCCAGCCCCGACCACGGAATTCCCTGGCCGAAACGAGAACCTACGATATGTTCATCCGCGATCAGTCGACGGTTAGCTTCGACTTGCCGTCCGCCCGAGGCGAAGACGTTTCCACCTATTTAACGGGGCGGCAGCACGTCACGGCGATTGTTGTTGAGGTCGCGCTTAAGCGGAAGGCATTCGGCCGCCCGATCGTTCTGTTCCCCCGTGGAAATTCGGGCAGAGCCGCCAATCACGGCCCCGAGACCATCGACCTCACCTTTGGACAGCAATTGCCTGCGTGAAAAACACTGCGAGTACTGCTGGATGCAAAGAGCGACAATCAGATCGATCAAGCGAGCTACGACTTTCATGAAACCACCAGCTCTTGCGAGGTTTCTTCAATCAGGATCAATCGGCTCGGATCGTTCAAATCGAATTCTATAACGCGTGGGGCAAAGAGACGGGCATAGCGCGTGAACGCGCTTGTCGGGGGGAAACGGATCACGGTGTCGCAGCGCGCAAGGAGATACATTTCGATGAGGGCGGAAAAGCCGCCCTCGGCTCCGAGCCCGGCGCTGTGCAATGGGCCGGCCTGAGGCGCCTGGAACCGTTTTGGAATCGTGAAAACATCAGGAAACATAGCCGAAACCCTCTCAAGCACGAGCGGGCTGTCCGTGCACAGGAAAGCCATCACGGGTTTTGGGTGGGGTAAACCCCTGGCTTTATCAATGGCATTACAGACCTGTCGCAAGGCGCCCTCCGGGTCGCTCCAATAGGGAGCATGCCCCATAATATCCTCACCGTTGCCATGCCGGACATGAATGCCGATAACGCTGTACGGCTCAAAGTGCTCGTGGTAGATAGCATCGATCCGAGCCTGAATTTCAGGTCGTGGCTTGATGCTCCGAAAGATTTCTCGTTCAGCGTCCTGATCGCAGCGCCACATCAGGCAGGCGTCACACACAACCGTGTTGGCCTCACTATCTTTTCGACTTTGGAACAGTTGATCGAGTTCGTCGCGTTCCCGGAAAATCTGCTCGTCCGGGCGATAGACGCAATCGATGGATGGCTTGTTCCACCATGCCGGGAAGAATGGCCCCGGAAACGAACACTGATTGATCTCGTCGTCGCAAATCACCCGCACGCCGGCAATGTCTTGAACCGGTTCGAAGAAGACTGGAAAAGCATTAGTAAAAGGCTCATCGAGATAACACGACCCCCGCCAATCAATGGCTAGCGTCCGTCCTGTCTGCTTTGCAAAGCGCCAGGCTGCGGCCAGTGACCACAGGCAGTCGCCGAATCCCGTACGTCGCCGGGAAACCACAAACCGGTCGTTTCTCAAACCGCTAAGCATCTGCATTGCCTCTTCCCGGTCTCCTGGTTGGACAGGAGACGTCCTTGCAGACATCTCGCGTATCATCTCCTCCGACGCCACCGTCTGAAGTCTCGGTGCCGGCGAGCTGCGTCGGTAGAACTTCATCGCAACGATGTCCCTGATCTGCCGCGTTCTCTCAACACTCTTCCGTTTCTTCTTCAGCGGTGTTGCGTCGAGGTGCCCGAAGTCGGATGCCCAATGGCCCCCTGTGCGTCGAATGGCCTGGCCTCTCACATGCAGCCATAGGCATGGCCCTGCTCATGAGCTCCGGCTAAGTTTCGCTTTGCACCCTATTGTGTCCGCAAGCCGCTCGCGGCGGATGCAGGCGAACGCCCCGCAGCTCCCATACAAGCCGCAATTCCTTCACGAGATCTTCACGCTTGGGCTCGTCCTGCATGGTGGCCTCAAAAAGCCAGCCTAGCGACGCTTCGCCCTCGATCCGCATCAATATCTCGAAAAGCTCGTGTGAGATACGGATACTAGAGTGGGTGGAATGTCCCATGCGGATCTCGCAGACCGTTTCCTGACGATCTGGCGCTGTGTGGGAGCGAACACGATGAAGGGATGCATATGGCGGCAATGACACGCCCAGGGCACTCCAATCCTGCAGTGATGCTGGTCGCTTCCTGACGAGGAACGGCCCAACGACAAGTCCGTCCAGGTCAGTCGTCAAGAACGTCGTGATCGCATCTGACACGGACTGCACGATCGGTTCGGCATTGTTGTTAAATGAGGTATTTAGAAGAATTGGGATGCCCGTTCGCCTCTTGAACGCATTAATTAGATCCCAATAGGTGGGATTTGTCTTGCGCGATACTGTCTGCAGCCGAGCAGTCCCATCAACGTGCGTGACCGCACCGAGCACGTTACACTTGGCTTCACGCACACGAACCACGAAGTTCATGAAGGGGAGCTGCCGCGTGCCATCCGGGAGCTCAAAGAACTCGCTCGCATCCTCCTCCAGTACAGATGGCGCGAAGGGGCGATAGCCCTCGCGCTTCTTAACCATCGCGTTGATGCGGTCTTTGTTTTCCGCAGGCCGCGGGTCCGCAAGGATGCTGCGGTCACCAAGCGCACGTGGGCCGAACTCAGAGCGGCCCTGAACCCAGCCGATTACAGCGCCATTTGCCATCCAGTCTGCCGCACTGGATGCTATGTCATCACTTCGTTGAATGTCGAGGTGGCCTGACCATGCGTTGAGCTCATGCTCTACGGCTTGCTCGTTCCCGAGATCGGGCCCCCAATAAACGTCCGGCAGTCGCTCGCGCGGCGCTGGCCTGCCCAGCTCGCTTGATGCCATCAATGCAGCGCCGAGTGCGCAACCGGCGTCGTGCGCCGCGGGTTGAACAAAGATGTCGTCAAATAGGCCGGAATAAAGCAGCTTACCGTTCAGCGTGCAATTATGAGCTACCCCCCCAGCCAGGCACAAGCGTGTCATGCCCGTCGTTTCACTATAGTGCCGCAGGATGTGAAACACGATCCGCTCCAGCGCTTCCTGCAGCGAAGCGCTGACATCTCGATGCTGTTGGGTGAATGGCATTCCTCTTCGCCGAACCTGGATGTTGCGGACCAGGGCCGGACCGATTCGATCCAGGTGAACGCGATAGCCACCGCTGTCCAACAACTCGTAGAACTGCGCGAAGAGCTCGCGATAGCGATCGGGATCACCATACGGTGCAAGCCCCATCACTTTGTACTCGTCGAACAACCCGTAGCCAAGGTATCGGATCGTCTCGAGATAGAATAGCCCCAGGGAGTTTTGTTCCGGGAAGCTTACAAGTTGCGCAATCTCGGTGCCAGACCCCACGGCCAATAAGCCTGAGAGAAAATCGCCACCGCCGTCAATCGCAAGAACGAGACTTTGCTCGAAGCCGGACATCGCAAACGCGCTCACGGCATGCGCTTCGTGGTGATTCACGAAGGACACCCGGGACGGATCGATCTCGGTCCCGAACTCCCGTGCCAGCAGCTGCCGCAGCATCAGTTTGGCGTCCAACGGAACGGGCTGCGAAACAGAAAGACGCTCGAGCATGGTTTTGCAGTAGGCTTCAGTCGCGTAGAACGCGATACGGTCGATCTCACCGAGCTCAACTCCTGCGGTAGAAAGGCAGTATCGGATCGAATTGCTCGGGAATTTGTTGGAATGCTTGACGCGGTTGAGGCGCTCCTCTTCGACAGCAGCAACCACGCGGCCATCCTGCACAAGAACCGCAGCGCCATCGTGAAGAAATGTAGTCGGCAGCTCCGGAGAGCTTTCATAGATTCTGTCAAGACCGCCACTCACTCCCAGGCACAACATTCCGTTCTCCATTCATCATGACGGGAAGGCTAACGGCCATCGCGCTGATCTAATCCGTACCGCCGGGTGCGCGGCCCAGACAGCACAACACAACTTTACCAGGTCCGTCTCCGCACCTAACGACAGGCGCTCAGAAATAGGGGTGCAGGCGTCAGGCCTGATCGACCGAACAGCCGGCCGTAGACCCTGGCGCGATCGCGGCCTCTTGAGACCATTTCCGAAGCTGCTGTAACAGACCAGGTCATTCTCGAGTTACGGTAGAAAGCACCGAGACACTGCATAGATTTGACTTCCCCATTTCGCTCAACTCACGTCAACGCAGCAGGCGGCGCTGAAATAGTGCTGTCGATGCGAAAAAGGGCAAGATCGCATAGACGCAGAGCGCACCTACGTGCAGGGCTGCGCTTTCGGCGCCGCGCTCAAGCATGGCTAAGCGCACGAGGTCGACCGAATGTGCGAGCGGCAACAAGCTGGCAAAGTGCTGAAATGAGCCGGGCAGCTGGCTTGTCGGAAAGACAACACCACACAAGAACACCATAGGAGTGATGATAAGTGTCTGGTAAAACACGAAGTAATCGTAACTCGGTGCAAGAGATATGACGACCATCGCCAGGCTGGCGAAGACAAGGCCAGTAAGGGCGATTGTTGGCGTCGCATAGAGGATGGATGGCCATGATGCATAACCCAGCGTGGCGGCGACGATCCCGATCGCTGTTCCGGCCAGAACGGACTTACTGGCCGCCCACACCAGTTCACCCAGAACGATATCGCCCAGCGTGAGCTGAGTAGAGAGGATTGCTTCCCAGGTGCGCTTGGCGTCCATGCGTGCAAAGGCTGCATACATGGTTTCAAACGTGGCGGACGACATGGCGCTGGTCGCGACCATGCCTGCTGCTAGGAACGCGATGTAGGGCGTTCCCTCAACGGGCCCCACCATCAGTCCAAGGCCAAAGCCGAGGCCAAACAGATTGGTTAATGGATCTGCGAGGTTGCCGAGAATCGACGCAAGCGCGACTTTCCTCCATGCTAGGAAATTTCGACGCCATACCGCGGTCCAGTTGTACGCATTAGCGGGCATTGCCGCCGCATAACCTTCACCCATCTCTCATTTCTCCATCTCGCGCCCGGTCAATCGCAAAAACACGTCTTCGAGATTGGGCGGGCGCTGCAGAATACGAAGGTCCGCTCGCCCGCGCAGATGCACGCGTACCTGCTCCGGACGTGGCGCATAACAGAAAAGTGTCTCTCCACTTACTTCGATGTGCCGAGCATAAGGCCTGATCAGATCTCGGAGCTGATGTGGATCACCGCCGTAGATTTCGATCACGTTGCAGCCGATATGCTCGTTGATCAAGGCCTCGGGTTTGCCCTCGGCGATCTTGCATCCGCTCTCAAGCACGCACAGCCGATCGCACAGGCGTTCGGCCTCTTCCATGAAGTGAGTGGTCAACAGGATCGTCTTGCCACGCGAGAGCAGAACTCGCAGGCGTTCCCAAATCAAGTGGCGTGCATGCGGATCCAGACCAGTCGTGGGCTCGTCCATCACGAGTAGATGTGGATCATTAATCAGGGCGCGCGCCAACGTCAGCCGCCGCTTCATGCCACCGGACAACTCGGAGACGCGCACGTCCGCCTTGCTTTCGAGGCGCGCAAACTCGAGTAGCGAGGGCGCAACAGCCTCGATCGCGCGAGTGCTCATGCCGAAATAGCGGCCAAAAACAAACAGGTTCTCTCGCACGGTGAACTCGAGTTCGAGGTTATCGAACTGCGGGACTACGCCGATGCGCGCACGCGCCACACGAGCGCGGGAAGGCACAGGCTCATTAAGGACCGCAATCTTGCCTCCGTCCGGCGAGATCATGCCGAGAAGCATACGCGCAATCGTACTCTTGCCAGCTCCATTTGGCCCAAGCAGACCAAAGCACTCTCCGCGCGCAACCGAGAACGACAGTTCATTGACGATGACCTTGTCGCCAAATGACTTTTTCACGCCGACAAGGTCGATCGCTACCGTGGACATGTTCATCTCAAGCTGACAGAAGTCGTTCCGCCGACGATAGCTTCTGAACGGCCGTTTTGGTCCAGAGCAGGCCGTCGCACCACACATGCTCGACACGCCCCCATTGGCAGGCCGCCGCAGCATCCGGAAAGAATCCCCGCCCGTGGAGGTTAGCGCTCGTGTTGCAGAGCAGCGGAATGCCCGTGAGCTGCTCAAATTCCACGAGAAGCGCGGCAATTTTGTGCGGAGAGTTGCGCGAGATTGTCTGCAGCCGCGCCGAGCCGTCAAGATGGACCACAGCGGGGACCTTGTCACGCCATTCCGTCCGGGTCTGGTGATCGAACAGCATGTAAGGATCTGGCGTCCCTGGGCTGAAGATCTCCGGCGCCCGATCCTCCAGACAGATCGGTGCCACCGGTCGGAAGTGCTCGCGACGCTTGATGTCGTTGAGATGATCCTTCATTGCAGGGGATGTCGCGGCTGCCAGAATGCTTCTGCCGCCCAAGGCCCGCGGCCCAAGTTCGGCGCGCCCGGAAAGGAAGATGACCGGCTTGTTGTCGGCGAGAATCGCCGCAAGTTCACGCAGACTGCACGGCGCGGCTTCCCAGTCCGAAGGAAGCTCGCTGCCCTGCAGCGACGGACCACTGTAGACTGACCATTCCAGCGCCCCGAAGCCATTTTGCGCCGCCATCGCACCGCAAGCAGCGCCGATTGCCGAGCCGCTGTCATTCGGAAACGGCGGCACCCAGACATCATCGAACAATCCCGTCGCACGAAGCGCGCTGTTCCACTTGATATTGAGACCGCAACCTCCGGCGATACATAGATTTCGCGCTCCCGGAAGCGACGAGTGCCGCAGCAGAACCATGGCCATTTCCTTGACAAGAAGGCGTTCCAGGAACACATGAAACGACGCGAGAACGTCCTCCGCTCGCTTGTCCGTCAGGCGCCATGCGCTCGCCTCGAAGAAATCGTGGATAGCTGCAAGCGACGATTCCGCATTATTAATATCCGCGCGATAGCGACGAGCCTGCTCCGTGTCGGCCGCAAAGCGTTTTTCATAGAGCTCCTGAAAAACCGCCACGATGCTTTCGTCGACAGCGCCAAGGGCGACGTATGCCATCAGCTTGCCGGCGATACCCAAATCCCAATTGGAGCGGTTCGGCTGCCTGTAAGGCCCGAAGTGAAGACCCGCGGCTGCATAGGCGTGGCCGATGATTGGAAACAGGGATGCAATGAGCCGCGCGCCCCGAGGTTCGACATAGTAAAGGCGTGGAAAGATGCAGCCGTCCCATACGAGACAGAACGCCGGTTTTCTCGCGCTGGCGAAGGGGCTGGTGCAATATGCGGACGCGACGTGGCTCGTGACGTGCGGGTAGCTCTTATATGGAAACACCTTGCCGCCGAGGATCAGGCCAAAGCCGTCGACGGAATCAAGAAGCCCCTCAACATGGCGCTCGACGTATGGCGCCCCCTTCAGCGCGATCGGCACAGCTCCACTAAGGACCTGGAACTGCGACTCGATCTCCCCGTCCCAGCCGTCGATGACGAACTGATCGATATCTCGCGGATCCAGGCCGTGCTCCGCCAAGGCGAGCACGACTGCATCGAGATTCTCGACTGATTGATAGCGTGGACTGTTGTCGCGCTTCTCTTGCTCGGTGCAAAAGAGAAGCCGCCCGTCCTCGACGACGGCAATCGCGCCGTCATGTGTTAACTTGATGCCGCAGATGCGCATACGAGACCCCTAGCCTAAGTGACCGACGTTTGATTGTTCTGACGAGTACCCTGCCCTCCGGAACCGGACGATCAAGCAGTCTTCGTTAGCCGACTCGGTGTGGCAGTGCAGACGCTCGACCTCCGATAGACTCTCGTTGAAGAGCGCGATCACCGTCTCCGCGCCAGCAGCATGACCCCAGCGTCGACACGTGGAATCACGTGCTGATCCGAAAATCAGAACTCCATTTGGCGCAAGCATACTCACAAGGTTGCGGATGGCCGCATACATCTCGACAATGTCCTTGAGGTAGTAGAGAACCTCGGCCACTACAATCAAGTCGAACTTCTCAGTGGTCGAGAACCGCTGAATGTCGCAAGTCACCCACTCGATATGTGACCACTTCCTGGTCCGTCGTTGCGCCCGCTCGATCGCCTGCGGCATGACATCGACCACCGTGAGTCTCTCGCAAAGCGGCGCCAGCATGTCGGTGAATGCACCGGCTGCACATCCTACTTCGAGGGCACGCGCAACATCTCCGCTACGACGGGACATCCTGAGCATTAGCGCGTATCGCTCCTGCTCGAACGAACTACTGTCGAGGCGCCATGGATCGTCGACCGCCAACTCTCGCTCTAGCAGCTGATGGTTTGTGTCCGAGGTCATGAGCCACCCACTTATTGTCAGGCAGTCGAACGATCGCGGCCGCGAACACTCTCCGTGGCCGCCAGGCTGGATGGACGGTGCGAGAACGTACCACACAGCCCTCCTATGTTTGCGGAACTTCGTCCAGTGCTCGGGTGCGGGACGACAGGCTGATTTTCCCCTAGGGTCGGCACATTGGCGACCTTGCGCGATAGCCAATCACTGTTGCCCAACGTACAAAGCGCATAGGCTTTCAACGGAAGTAGGAGAAGGATATTGATCGGTGTGTGGAGCGAGAAGCCCAGAAACCGCACTTCGCGAGCACGAACGGCTGCCACACTACACCGGACCATCGTCATTGCTGCGATCGTCAACACGGTCCACCAGGGTACCGAGCCGCCTATTACGAGCTGCGCGAGCGCAGCCAGTGATGAAAGAGCGAGAAGCAACGGGCCGAGATTTTGCCCGATAACGTCTAGTGTCAAATAGCCATCGAGCTCCGGCAGCAGACGTAATGCAAGAAACGTATCTCGAAAGGTACTGCGAGCCCAGCGCAGTTGCTGACGGAGATATGGCGCAAGGCTGTCCGGGACGACTGTTGCTGCGATCGCGTCCGGGACATATTCGGTTCGAAACCCCGCCTTGAGCATGAGGATCGTTAGATGCCGATCCTCGCCGAAATCGCTCGGCTTACCGCGAAAGAATTGCGCTTCGTATTGATCAAGCAGAAGAGCGAGCGCGGAGCGACGATACATAGCACATGGGCCGCAGCAGCACATGACCGCGCCAAAGCGAGCCTGTGCCGCGCGTTCTTCGTTGCATGCCAACCAGTATTCCATATCGATCAGCCTTGTCAGCCAGGTTTTGCCGCGATTGCTCGCTATCAATTGACCCATGGCCGCACCGATCTCCGGGTCACGCATCTTCAATACAAGCTTCGTGACGACGTCAGCAGCAAGTATGGTGTCCGAATCGACGTTGAGCACCAGGTCCCCGGATGAGCTGCGTATTGCAGCGATCTGCGCCTTGCGCTTTCCAACGTTGTTTGCCAGCAAGATGACGCTGAATCTTGGATCGTTCGCATAGATTCTGTGTACAGGCGTGACCAGGTCGCGGTTTGCGGACCCGTCGTCGACCACATAGACCTGTAGCTTTCCGGCGTAGTCTTGACTCGCAAGCGACTCCAGACATTTGGCCAGCGTGTTTGGATCCTCATTGAAGCACGGCACGATGACGTCGACGCTGGGAAGAACCACCTCAGGGTTGTCCTGCAGCGATAAGTTACTCACCGGCTGGGCATAAAGCGCTTGCGCGCTCTTATAGATAGTCGAGAGCAGCGCATAAGACGAAACGGCGACAGCACTGGTTGTAGCGAGAAGGTCCATAGGTGCCCAGTTTTTTCAGTGAAGTTGAGGGAGCGGACGGATTACAAAGCCGCGCCGTTGTAATGCCGGTATCAGATATGACAGCGCCGTCGTGGTCTGATCACGCAGCGTGGCATCAGTGCACAGTCCCCCCTCATCAGGAGGATATCCGTCGTGCAGGAGCACAATCGCACCCGGGCGCACGCTGGCCAGCACTGAATTCACAATTCTATCCACCCCAGGGCGGGACCAATCTCTCGGATCAACCGACCAGTGCACAGCTGTGAGACCAGCGCTCGCTGACATAGCGAGCACCTCTCGTGTCCATATGCCGTAAGGTGCTCGCATGTGCCTGGGCGAGGCCTGCGGGCACGCCGAACGGATCGCCTCGCTCGCCGTCAGCACTTCATCGAGCACCTCCGCAGGTCTGCATCTGGATAGATCCGGATGCGTCATCGTGTGGTTCGCGACCTCGTGCCCTTCTGCGATCATTCGTCGAATGAGTTCAGGTTGCTCGGTCGCGTACGTGCCGATCACGAAGAATGTCGCTGGAACGCCATGTTGCGCCAGCACATCGAGCACCTCTGGCGTGCAAAATGGATTTGGCCCATCATCGAAGGTCAAATAGATAGGTCGATTTCCGCTCACGTCAGCGTAGTCGCAGCGCACAACGGATAGTGGGACAAGCTCGTTCACAGCTCAGGTCCGTTCCGATCGATGATCGTTCCGGTCGGCCACTCGCTCATCGAGCGTCCAACCGGGAAAACCACCACGATCACGTCTTCGGTCCGAATCGGCGACAAATTGGGATAGACATCCGCATGTGTGGAGCGGACGCTAATGCCAGACATGAGGGTGGCGAGCCCCTGCCTTCCGACGAGTCGGGTCATATGTTTCTCAAGCGCGGGCCGAACCGTGCCAAAGCCAAATGGAATCCCAAGCTCCTGCAGGTTGGGATACATCACGCGCATTGCGTGGCTGATTCCCAGCCCTTCAAGATCCGGACGCACCGCATATAACCCCAGTTCGGCCACGAGGAGATCGACCCCACCAATCTTGATGAAGCGGCGTAGCAGCCCGAGGTGAGCAGCGACCCCGCGCGAGTCGTAACCAATGACGCGGAGCTCAGGTCTTGCGCCGGCCCAACTTCGGTTGCCCTCAAATGGCTGCGCGTTGAACGCTCCGGTCGGTCCGTAACTGTTGCGGAAGAACTCGGCGAGCTCGGCATGATCGACGAGCCCCAGTTCGCTTTCCCAGCGACGGGTCCACTGCACTTGAGCGCGCGAAGAAGGAGTAGTCGGGGATACGGCAATGTTCATGGCGGGCTTCCTTGCGCAAGTGGAATTTGAGCGGAGATGGTCACGTGAACTCGCTACTCGGCGACCCGCTGATCAATGCTGAAATGCCCCGCTATAGCCGGTCGGAGCTCGGCACCCCTAGCTCGTACCGCGCCGTGCGCCTTCGTTCCCGACGAAGCGATCGCACATTTCGCGATCGTCATCCGGCCAATGCCCCGCGCGAGATATGCCGGAAGATGCCGACGAGGCGATTGAACAATCCAGAGCCTGTCTGCGGCATGGAGCTTTTCCGCCTCATCCCACATCGCTGTCGACGTTTTGACGTCTGAGGGCAGGCTATTGATGCGAGGAGCCTCAATGGCGTGTCGGGATGGCATCAGATCGATCTGGTTCTTATGCATCTTCGACACGCCCCGAATGCGGTGGATAGGCGAGCCATTTAGAGAGTCGCCGACACTACTTGGCATCCGCAACCCGCGCCTGCCGCTATTTCGCGAACGTAGACTGAGGTTGAACGCGCTCTCAAGTGTACGCCGGTAAACGACCGATATGGAAACGGATGAGATACGCATACAAACGTTTATGGGGACCGGCTTGGCGTCCGGTCGAGCCCGCTTCGCACCAAGAAGATCCAACGTGGCCCGCACAGCACGGGCAAAGCCGCCCTTGCAAAGAATGCGGCGGATGCTCGCACGTCCAGACGTTTCTCTCTCAGCCCGCGAACGTCCAGCAGCCATCGTGTTATGCCTGATTAGTTTCTTCAAACTGATGTTTGCTATCCAACATCCCCCAATTTGGTAAAATCGATTGCTTCGATAGAACACATCCACACGATGGATAGACTCACGACATGCGGTTCAAGGGACTTGACCTAAATCTTCTCGTTGCGCTCGATGCTCTGATGACGGAGCGCAACCTCACGGCGGCGGCGCGCAAGATCAACCTGAGCCAGCCCGCTATGAGCGCAGCGATCGGGCGGCTGCGCACCTATTTCCGCGATGAATTGTTTACGATGAGAGGTCGCGAGCTCGTCCCGACGCCTGGGGCGGAAGCGCTTGCAGGTCCGGTTCGCGAGGCTCTACTGCACATCCAACTCTCGATCATATCGCGGGACGCGTTCGACCCGATTCAGTCGAACCGGCGCTTCAGGGTCATTCTCTCTGATTTCATGACAATCGTTTTCTTTCGGAGAATCTTGGACCGTATTGCAAACGAAGCGCCCGCGGTGCGCTTCGAATTGCTGGCATTCTCCGATGAACCCGATGAGTTGCTCCGCCGGGGTGAGGTCGACTTTGTCATTTTGCCGGAATTGTTCATGTCAAGCGCGCACCCCAGGGCGACGCTGTTTGACGAGACCCTGGTGTGCGTGGCATGCCCCGCGAACAAGCAGCTATCGCAGCAGCTTACGTTCGAGAAATACATTTCGATGGGGCACGTTACGGCCAAGTTCGGACGGGCGCTGAGACCAAACCTGGAAGAATGGTTTTTGCTTGAGCACGGCCTCAAGAGACGCATTGAGGTCGTTGTGCAGGGCTTTAGCCTAATTCCGCCGATATTGTTGGACACGAGTCGCATCGGCACGATGCCATTACGGCTCGCCAGACACTTCGAGAAGCGGATGCCACTGCGGATCGTCGAACCACCGCTCGCCCTCCCCGCATTCACCGAGGCGGTGCAGTGGCCCGCCTCTCATAATACTGACCCGGCGAGCATTTGGATGAGGCGGATATTGCTGGAGGAGGCATCCAACATGACATCTGGGGATCAGAAGCCGCCGACTCGCAGGCGCGACTAGGCTCAGCAGAAAGCTGCTCTCGCGACGTTCCAAATACCAAGTCCTTCAATGTGCTTGCCGGCTTTCTTTTTCAACGTGTTGGGCGCGAAGCTGCTAGAGGCCACAGTGGGGCGGCGATCGGTTGCGAAGACTTGCCGGGTGTGAGCACGCTGATGTGGGACTTGTGGTTTGACGCGCTTGAACTGCAAACAGGTGACGCCCGGCAACATCGCGCACGCATATTCCAGTGCAATCATATTTGGCTTGTCCAATAAAATCACTTGAACCCCACACCGCGTCAGGTTGTAGGTTGGCCCTCGCGACTAACGTTGCGCTACGACTCCCATCTACGGGGCGCTTTGGCGAACTCACGGCGCTGGCCGGACACTAACGAACTGATCAGGTGCTGTTGCGTGGCTCGCCGGAAGCGGCAAGACCGATCCGCTTCGGATGTCCTGACGGTTTCAGGCCATTGGGGGGGAGGGGTCCGCCTATCGCTTGTCTGCCGTTCTTGCGATCATTTCGCGATGGTCTTCTTGCGATCGCAGGGTGGATCCGATGTCGATTCGGGCGAAACAATAAAGTCGCTCCAGATGCAGACGTGGCCGCTCGATGTAACCGCAAGCATGGTTTGGGTTGGATATGAAGACATGCGTTTCAAAGGTTTGGATCTAAATCTACTCGTCGCGCTGGACGCTCTAATGAGTGAGCGCAATCTCACGGCGGCGGCACGCAAGATTAACCTTAGTCAGCCGGCGATGAGCGCGGCCGTTGCCCGGCTGCGCACCTATTTTCGTGATGAGCTGTTTGCAATGAGGGGCCGGGAACTTGTCCCAACCTCACGTGCGGAAGGACTCGCAGCTCCTGTCCGCGAAGCCATGATGCACATTGAGCTCGCTATCATTGAGCGAACCGTGTTCGACCCGGCTCAATCGAAGCGGCGATTCAGGATCGGCCTTTCTGATTTTACGACAATCGTATTCTTCCGAAACGTCGTGGATCGCGCCGCGCGTGAAGCACCCGCGGTCAGCTTCGAACTGCTGCCGCTCACAGATCAGCACGACGAGCTTCTCCGCCGCGGCGAAGTCGACTTCGTTATCCTGCCGGAATTCTTCTTGTCTAGCGCGCACCCCAGGGCGGCCCTGTTCGAGGAGAGACTCGTCTGCGTAGGTTGCTGCACGAACAGCCAACTACTACTGCGGCTTACATTGGATCGGTATATGTCGATGGGCCACGTTGCGGTTAAGCTCGGAGGTACGCGCAGGATCCCGGTCGACGAAAGCCTTTTGCTGGATTTCGGCCTCAATCGGCGCATCGATGTGCTCGTGCAGAGCTTCAGCATGATCCCGCCGCTGCTGGTAGGCACGAACCGCATAGGAACGATGCCATTAAGGCTCGCAAAGCATTTCCAAAGTACGATGCCTCTTCGGATTGCCGAGCTTCCGCAGCCGTTCGCCGCCTTCACGGAGGCGGTCCAATGGCCCGTGCTTCACAACAGCGACCCAGAAAGCCTCTGGATGCGAGAGATATTGTTGCAGGAGGCGACCCGCGTGGCAACCAAAGAGCCGTCCATCAACCGCACTTCGGAAGGAGCGGAAAGTGCCGACGTTTTCGCACCACCTGGCTCGCCGTTGTCGTAAGCACGTTCGCAAAGTCCGCGGACGTCTTATCCCAACGAATGTTTCGATGCGCACAATTTTGACTCGCTTCGCTGGAACACATTGTCGCTCGGTAGATACCGTCGCAGCGGGCGGCCATCACCGGCTTTGTGCAGCTCTTTCGCACGCTCACATTTGGCTCGACGTGCGAGCGCCGACTGGACTATTGGCCTGGCTTTAGAGACAGGGAGGCACGCCCCAACCAGGCCGCCGGGCGCACCTGTCTCCAAGATCACCTAAGGGACTGTAATCGTCACCTCTCAGAATCAGTAGTGGCTCCCTATGAGCGGACACGGTTCGGCTTCTTCGGGGAAGTACCACCCCGCACAGTGAGCGTGATGGTCATCGGCGATGCATATGACAGGAATCTCTTGCGGAGTCGAAGCAACATTGCGCAGACGTGTTGCCCTATCGCATCGCTCTGGAGTACATCGCATCTTCTTCGCTCTGTGCCGCGGGTCTGACTTCTTTTGGCCCTACCGCGGCCAAACGTCTTGATGACGTGCCCTGCCCTGACGCAACGACAAACAAGGAGCTCAAAGTTGCAGCAATGTAGCGGGGTGTACGATCCGGAAGAGCTTTCCATCCTGGGACGCCTTTATGATGGCGCGGTCGCCGCGCTACCTCCATCGATGCGAAATCCGGAAAATCTCGCAGCAATCGCCAAGCTGATCCTGGAGCGTACAGCGGCTGGCGAGACTCAACTGGCATGCCTGACGAACTTGTTGATCGCCATTTCCCCTAAGGGTTGATCCCCCGCCATTCTGAGGATAGTCACCACTCTCGCGCTGGAATGGAAGACGATCCAGCTAAAGCTTTGAAATGGCTTGAATCACACGTGACGTCAGGTTGTAGGCTTTGAAATTGAACACCATGAGCAAAGCTACACCACGAAGGCGTCGATGGCGCATTGGCGAACTTGCAGGGGCGACCGGAGTAACGGTCCGCACGCTGCATCACTATGAACACACGGGACTCCTAGCCGCCTCAGAGCGTACTGACGGCGGCCACCGGATGTACGACCGTGAAAGCGTTCAACGGGTTCACCAGATTCGCGCGCTACGAGAGCTTGGCTTCTCCCTTGTCGAGATCCGCAAAGCTATGGAGGGCACGACCTCACTCACCGACCTGCTGCGCAAACATCTAGAGCGGATAGAACTTCAAGTCGCTCGAGCAACTCTGTTGCGAGATCGTCTTCGCAACATGACCATCGACAGTGAGATCCAGGTCAGTGTGGATGAGCTGCCTGCCACCCTGAGTGCCATGTCGCGGGTCGAGACGCGCAGTCAGACATCCCGATGCACCTGCAAGCTAGCTGCAGATCGCGAGGAACGGTGGCGGCGGATCCGCGACGACTTGCGTGATTGTATGGATCGGGGCGAGCACCCTTGCGGCGAGCGGGCAAAGGCTGTCGCGATTGCGGCGCGCCTGCTGATCAGCGAAATCGCCGGCGCTGATTCACGCGTTTCGATCATCTTGAAGGTACTTGCACGATTGAGCGCCCCCCGTAGTCTGGCTGGTTGGGATCCCCGCCTCATGCAATATCTCGATCTCGCCCTTGGAGGGTTGGAGGATCAGCCCTTTGGCTGATCGGCGTCTCTGATGCGGGCCGACAGATTTCCGGATTCAACCGGACAGTTCTAATGGCCTCGCCGACCCGGGCTCCCTGAGCATTGATCGAGCCTCCCTACAAACGCGGCTTGAACCGCACGTAACGTCAAATTGTAGGTTCTACCGTGGTCGCAATCTGGCCGACCTAACGCACGCTTCGTTTGACAGGCGGCCTCGACCTACAGGCTTGCCTGATCACAGCTGCTGGCGTGTCGCTTCAAGTGAGCATTGGGAGCTCAACAATGTTGAATAGGCGTTACGCTTCTGCTGCGAGTGCAGGGCTTCTCTTCTGCGCCATCGCCTCGGCTGCGAGGGGCTCCGAGGTCAATATCGCCGTGGCTGGGCCAATGAGCGGAAGCAGCGCTGCTTTCGGCTTGCAAATGCGCGATGGTGCGGCTGCGCCGCTCGTCGCGTTGAACGCTTCCGGCCTACTTCCCGATACCAGGATGATGTTGAGTGTCGCCGACGACCCCTGCGACCCGAGCCAAGCTGTCGCAGTCGCGAATAAGCTCACAACAGAGCGGGTCCGGTTGGTCATTGGCCATTTTTGTTCCTCTTCGTCGATCCCGGCCTCCGACATTTATGCCGACGCAGGCATCCTTCAGGTGTCACCTAGCTCAGCAAATCCTCAGCTAACAGAGCCCGGTCTTCAGATCGTCTTTCAGATCTGCGGCCGCGACGACCAACATGGCACCGCTGCCGCTGAGTACATTCACAGGAATTACCCCAACGACAAGATCGCAGTCCTCGACGACAAGAGCACCGCGGGCGAGGGTATCGCCGACCGGGTTGAGGCACAGCTTGAGAGGTTCGGTCAACAAGTGATTCGGGAGAGCTACGTAGCCGGCGAAACGGATTTCACAGCGCTCATCTCAAGAATGGAGAAGGATGGGGTGCGCATCGTCTACATCGCCGGCTGTCATACCGAAATCGCTTGTTTGCGCGCCAGCCATCAGAAGCAGGAGCGGTCCAGCCTGTCCGCTGAAGGCAACACGCTTTACGCCTATGCCGCCGTTCAAGCACGGACAGAGGAGATGAACCGGGCCGGCTCCCTCAATGCTGCGCGCGCCGCTAGCGCACTTCGTTCACCGGCGATCGAAGACCGTGATTGGGCCAGTCCGGTTCGATACAACGAAAGACAATGCGGTTCCTGGTTTTCTGGCTTCCCGCTGGCGTGACGGCGGTGGTGAAACTGTCGAGCAGAACTGATTTGCGTCAACACCACCTCTCCAAGCCCAGAGTGACACGGATGATGAGATGCCCTCAGCACGCTGGAGCAGCGATACTCGCAAGCTCGCTCATACTTGCAGCTTTCGTAGCGTTCGTCGCGTTCGTTGCTGCCCTCGCAGAGTTACCCAATGTCGAGCTGAACGACACGTTGCGTCCGATGATAGACAAATAGTCGCCGCGCCGAGCTGATCCGGCTCGCAGGCACAGGATCTCTGAAGCCGCCATCTACAATTGCGCTAGGTTCGGCGGCATGGACGTTTATGCGGTCAAGCGGTTGACAGGACCAGGAAGAGGCTAACACGAAACTGACGATGCTTCTGGTCGAGCACATGCTCTGTGTAGGCGCGCCACCTTCTATTACAGTAACAGCCGGACCGCCATCCACGCATTCTCGTGACCCAATCACGTCGTGCAAGTTCAGATCCAGCCCCCAAAGAGAAACGCCCAAAGCGTCAAATGAGGAATGAGACCTCGTTGAGCGCGACGGCATGAAGCAACCAGGACTCACCACCTGGTCCATCAATCGGAGATCGATCGAGTGAAGAATGGCCTTCCTTCAAGACTAACGTGCGGCATCTTTGACCATTTGGATGACGACGGCCAAGATGCCGCACGACAATATGAAGATCGTCTCAAGCTGGCGGAGGTCTGCGATTCTCTCGGGTTCTACGCTTATCACCTGGCCGAACACCACTGCACACCCCATGGCAGAGGGCCCTCGCCGAACCTGTTTCTATCAAGCCTCGCGCAGCGCACCCGGCGATTGCGCTTTGGTCCGCTCGTCCTGTTGCTCAACCTTTATCACCCGTTGCGCGCATTCGAAGAGATCTGCATGCTTGACCAGTTGAGCGGCGGCAGGCTGGAGCTCGGGGTCGGCCGCGGCTCCCAGCCGATTGAATGGGGCTATTTCGGCATCAGCGCAGAAACCGCTCCAGGCCGTTATACTGAAGCGAGCGAAATCCTGAATATTGCGCTGAAGGGACATACGCTATCTTATCAGGGACACCACTTTGACCTCAGCGAAATACCGTTGACCTTGAGGCCTCATCAACGTCCATATCCGCCGACCTGGATCGCGACCAACCGGGCTGAGTCGGCGCAGTGGGCCGCTGCAAATGGCGCCAATCTGGCGTGCATAGGCCCCGCCTGTGTCGTCCGGAAAGTTACGGATGCCTACCGCTTCCGTTGGGCCCGGAATACAACCGCACACGGCCGCGAGCCATTTCTCGGGCTTACCCGCATGGTCGTGATCGCGAAATCTGACCAGGACGCTCGTGCGGCGGCGAAAACTGCATATGGACGGTGGCTGCAGAGCTTCAAGTTTCTCTATGACGTGAATGCTATTCCGACGCCGCCCGCCCTTCCGCTGACCTTCGATGCAGCACTTGAGAGCGAGTTGTGCGTCGTTGGAACGCCAGCTTCCGTCCGGCAGCTGCTTCTTCATCAAATGGAAGAGGCAGGTGCCAACTACTTGCTTTGCCAGCTTGCATTTGGAAACCTTCCGCTGGCGATTTCTCTGTACACGGCAAGCGCAATCAAAGCTGAAATCATCGATCGCTTTGGCGGATAATGTCTACATTCGGGGCTCATGTGCTTGGGAAGGAGACCCGCGCATGAGGTTGTCCGAATCTGCTTGCGAGTTTGGTTGTTGTGAGCGCTGGGCGCAAAGGCGATCGTCAGCCTCAATGGCAGCGATGTACCATTCATTCCCGCTTCTTCTTTCTTCGGCGGATGAGACTCTGCTTTCAAAAGGGAATTCTTTGTAGTGAGCGCTTTTCAAGCAATGAATTCTGTCGGCAGAAGCGGAACTGGTGGCGGCGCCGGCCACGTCGGCAACGGCAAGATTCTCGGGATCGACGGTGCAAATTTTCGCTGTGGTGGCAACTACATCGAGCAAGGCGCTCGCTATATGCGCCGGCCAAACGGTCAACTTATGACCTTTTGTGTGCTCAATCCTGGCAGGTCATCAACGAATCGGCGGGCTCACCTGAAAGCCTTAAGCTCACTGAACCAAGCCGGTGAGAAGAAGCAAGTTAAGCGCTTGAGATGTAGAATATGAGACCACTCTCGTGCGCTATCCACGAACTTGATGCATGCCATCAACACTTTCGATTTTACCAATTTCAGCCAAATACCCCATAACGCGATCGCCGGTTTCCGGGAAGCACATTTCACGAATCTTGTGTGACAATGGATCCTCTTTGCTTTCAGCATGGTCCCAGACCACTTGAAGCTTCTCGTGGCTGCATCCCCAACGACACCCCTCAATGTTTCAAATCGACGCACGTGCAGCACGAATGCGGTGGGATGGCCGTTCGCAGCGTCGGGCGCCCAATCTATCGCACTGCCGCCTCCGGCCTTCCCATCTTGCTAAAGCTCTCCAAGAAGGCCGGCTCTCACGCAAATTGCTCGGCCAGGGAAAATGCCTGCGCGACATAGAGTTTGGGCAGGGAAACTCCCTCTGCGGCGGTGCGGGATGGACTTGTCGCCCTGACCAAGCAGCGAGGTCGACAATCCGCCGCCACGGCGGCCTGCAAGCAAAGCAATGCAGCCCGCTATGTGACTACCCTAAGTGCAAGACACATATCCTCCAGCCTAAGACGAGTCACTCATGTCGATCCGTGTAATGAGACCAGCCTCGCGATCTTACCCACCCTCTTACCTTGTGATCGCAAATTCGCACTCCGCTCGCGCGCTCAGTCTTCTTCCGCGGGCCGCGCGCACACGTGCTGCCTACAAACTGACGCAACGCCATGTCGTTCTATGCGCCGACTCTCCTCGACGGTATCCAGACGCGGTTTTGCCTTGTCAGCAGTCCCTACATCACCATCGG
Source organism: Bradyrhizobium sp. CCBAU 65884 (assembly GCF_028128835.1). Classification (NCBI taxonomy): domain Bacteria; kingdom Pseudomonadati; phylum Pseudomonadota; class Alphaproteobacteria; order Hyphomicrobiales; family Nitrobacteraceae; genus Bradyrhizobium; species Bradyrhizobium sp. CCBAU 65884. Next base: position 48,979 of record NZ_LBJU01000120.1, read on the forward strand.
AACGAATGGTGGCCGTGTGCGATCCACCGGTCCTGGATCTCAGCGCGCGCAGCTTCCAGGAGCCGATCCGCACGTTCAGCGTGCCAGGCATCATCTCCAGTCAAAGGCGGCAAAGAGAAACCGCAGACGTATGTAGCGGATCCTGGTTTTGGGTTGCATTGCATGGGCTGGGGCACCATTCTCAGGTGTGGTGAGGAGTCCGGTTCTGGAGCCGCTAACGGCCCCTCTTCAGCAACAGCTTCATCCAGCGCCAAGCGCTCTGTATGGTGCTGTGCCTGGCGAGCCCTGTGGTCAGATCTGGATCACCATACCACGCCGCAAGCACTCCGGCCGCAGTTCTGGCAGCCCCTTCGCAACTTGCGGCCACTAGCGGCGTCCCCGATGCTGGAGCCGCGCCCATTGCCCCATGTGCGGAACCGTCTCGAAGGTCCAATCAAATGACAGGCCATCTACAACGCTCTTCGCAGCGCCCTACACCATCGATTCCGATCTTCGCTGTCGTTATGAGGCACATGCCCGCCCCTAGGTCTTGCGGGGACCGTGGAGCAGCAGCCATTCATTCTAGCGCCGCGTCTGCCGTCTCGCGAACGAGAAACCACGAACACCGTTACTCAACCTAACCACTTTGGAGCAATACCGTGGAACTTGATCCTTCCAATTCACGCATGCAGGATCTCCAGGATCGCATCGACCTGCAACTCGGCATCGTGGCCGCCCTCATATGCGAACAAGGCAACGAGCTCGAAGCGATCCGACTGCTTAACGCACTCACAGATCAGATGATTACGGCGGAACTGGAGCTCGGCCAGCTCGGCGATACGAGAACCCGTCGCTGTGCCGGCGACCGGCGAGTGGGGCGATTGTCGCGAGATCGTGGCGTTTACTACCCAGAAGACCTACAGGTTTTGGGTCGCCTTCTCGACCAGGCAGTGGCGGCATTACCGGCATCGCTGCGAACTCCCGCTAACCAAATGACGATCGCCAAGCTAATTCTGGCGCGTGCAGCAGCGGAATGAGATTTCGTTGGACTTTTCCTGGGCGGATGACGGCGCCGCTTTTTGAACGTTTATCGCTGGCTGAAAGGCGTGCCACCGGCTGTACTCACCAGGGACCCAAGGCTTGGGTTCCGATGGGCTCACCGCCCCGTAAGTGACGGCGCTTCTGCTGGCTTTTCGCAACTTAATTCGAAGAAAGGCGCGCCCTATTACCTAGCTCGCGCCGGAGATGACACGTTGGTCCAGCTAGACCCTGCTGTTCCTGAAGCACCTGATAGCTATTGTGTCTTATACGACCTGCCGCCCGCTCCGAGGGCTTATAGCGGGGAAGCGTAACCCAACACATGGGTGCGAGACATCGCACGGCTATCCGCGCTTGTGACCGCTCAAATGCGTTTCGGCCCTCGTTGCGGCATTGGCTCCTACAAACCCGCAACGAACGGCCCCACATTCCTCTGCCGCGTGACAATGAATTCGGTAGGGGAGCATTGCAATCGCTGATGCATCTCCTGCCCTGCATCGTGTGACTCACCTGGAGCAAAACCGCACTTAGAGGAGGCCATGCGCAGGGTCGAACAACAGGATGACGGGCCGCGGACTCATGTCAGAAAGCAACGATCAGCGTACACGCCACATCGGCCCAAAAAGGACATCTCAAGCACTATTAAGACTAGAACGCTTCTGGGCTTATAACCGCGAAAGGAGTCGAACGGTCGTCATGTTCGGTTCTAGTCGTGATTGGCATGGCACCGATTCTTCCGATCGCAAGAAGAAGAGCCGCAAATGTTGTCCGATTCCAAGCAACAACAGCACCGTGGCAACGAAGCGCGCGAACGACGCGTACTCATTTCCAGCGTTTCATGATTATTCGAATTTGGCCTGGAATACGAGGTTCGGTCATCGGAAGTTCAACAAACATCTATAACCTTCATTGAAGCGCCGAGAGCAGATCGATACGCACACGGACTGTAGACCGCACATCTTACCTGCTGGGACAAGCCACAAACTCTCGGTTAGCGTTTGGCAAGATGCATTCTTTTATCAGGGCGTCGAGGAGTGTTGAGATGGATCAGTTCTTACCAGAGCAAGTGCAGGTGCCAGATGCTATCGTGAGCGTCGCATTTGATAAGGCTTGGCGATTTGTCGAGAAGGACCCGTTGCTGGCGCACAATCTCAAGACGGTCCTTCATAGCCGGTTGCGAACCGTCCTTGAGTGTTCGATAAGGAACGGCGAACGCAATACCCTAAACTTGGCAAACGAGGCGATACGCAATTTGAGGGCTGAACTGGCGCCGCCAATCGAGCGATAAGCAGTTTGCACCTGTACTGGCAGATGGGTTGGGTTAAGGCTCTTGGGTACTTTGTGCGGCAGGAAAACAACAGGGTCAGAGCGTGGTCGAACTGACCGTCCTCCACTCATGTTCTGCCCCGCTGAAGACGAGCACGTTCGCGACGGCTGCTGTCTGTGAAACTCTTGTGCGAACGACACCCGTAAGCTGGAACTCGAAGCGGGTCGACGACGAGACGGGACAGCCGCCAGCTGGCGCCGGGAAAGGGCATACCGCTTCTCTCCCGATTTTGCGCTCGACACGAGCTTGCGCAACTTCCAAGTGACCACCGTCAGTCCGCAGCATTTCAGTCGAGGCTGCGGATCGCACGGTTGCGCGCTTCACAATCTGACGCGGCGTGCGATTGCACCGATTTCTTTCGAGGGCGTGTTGTGCCGCGGCTACAGCAATTCGCGATCATATTGTTAAACGCACGCCGCCGGGGGATAGCTCAAGGAAACGACACTCGAATGAAGAATTTTCTGATTCTGACCGCAAGCATCGGCGCACTCAGTGCGGCCGCTCCCGCATTCGGCACGGACCTCGCCGGGCAGCCCGTCAAGATCAAGGCATCCCCGCTGCCGGTCGCAGCCCCGATTATCGATTGGTCTGGCCTCTATATCGGTGTGAACGGCGGCTGGGGCACGAGCCACAATTGCTGGGATTTCAATGGCGTCACGGCCGAGGGTTGCCATAATTCAGCTGGCGCCACCATTGGCGGCCAGATTGGCTATCGTTGGCACATCTTCAAAACGGTCTATGGTATCGAAGGCCAGGGCAACTGGGCCGACTTCAGCGGCTCCAATGTCAGCACCGCCTTCCCAGCAAACACCATTGGCACCAAGACAGATGCATTCGGTATGCTCACCGGCCATATCGGCTACGCGTTCGATGCTGTGCTGCTTTACGCCAAGGGCGGTGCTGCGGTGACCAGCAATACCTATCACGTCAACTCAGTGGCTACCGGCACCGAGCTTTCCCAAAGCGATGATGTGCGTTGGGGGGGCGCGCTGGGCGCCGGTGCCGAAGCCAGCATCACGCCGCAGTGGTCAGCTGGCGTCGAGTATGTCCACTTGTTCATGCAGCGCGGCAACGTAAGCTTCCCAACGGCCGTTGGCACCGATCGCGTTCACCAGGACGTCGATCTCATCACGGGACGGCTCAATTACAAGTTTGGTCCGGCGTTTGCCAAATAGTGATCTTCACGCGAATGCGTGAATTAGGAGCCCCGAGCACGTTCGGGGCTCCTTCTTCAGAGGTCCTCTGCCGCGCAGCCCTGCGGTAGTTCGGAAGCACCAGGCTCCGCGCTCGGCTAAGCCCGGGTGACCGGGATGGAGCGAGTTCAACGCTGGCGGACCAGGTCGTTCGATTCCACACATCGTCCAGGGTCCTCGAGTTACACGACTACGGTTGCGCTTGGCGCTTGTCTCGATGACCCTTGCATCTGCGATCTGGTCAAAAAGTGCGATGCTGAACTTGCCAGAATCTGGAAGCAAAAATGGCCCGTCGGTGCTCCTTCCGTTCGACTGATGAATTCAAATGACATCGAGGCGAATAGCCGTAACGATCGCTTGAATCCGGCTGGTCGCATCCAGCTTTCGCATCGCATTCTTCATATGAAAATTGACTGTATTCTCGCTGACGCCCAGGATCTTTCCAATTTCCCATGACGATTTCCCCTCGGCCGCCCACCGCATGCAGCTGAGCTCGCGCTGTGATAGTGAGACTTTTCGGTCGCAATCATTGTTGGAGGGAGGAGCGATCTCGCCATAGGCGGTGTGAAAGAGGCAGGCCAGCGCGTTAAGATGACCGATGCGGTCCTGAGGATCAGCATCGTCGGATGGAGATGCAAACGACACCACAGATATCCGACCCAACGGACCGAACAATGGTACGCTCATACCATGTTTCAGGCCCGCCTCTCTCGCCTCGTCCAGTACCCGTCTCTCGTCTGGTTGAAGTTGGTAGTGGTCGGCGAGTTGATCCCACAAAAACGGCCGCTTGTGCATTGGCGTCCGCCGCACCACCGGATCAATAGTATGGTACTTGCGTTTGAAGTATCGCTCGCACCAGTCTGCCGGCCACTTCACAGCCACAGTCGGGGGTGGATACTCCGCCAGCCGAAGTGGCTCGACGAAGTTGAGAGCGCCGTAAGCAACTTCACTGAATCCTTCTTCGGTAGCACACCTTACAAGGAGCTCGAACAGCGCCTTGAGCGAACGGGTCTGGTTCGCACATTCCGTGAAGCTAAAGAGCCGTTCCATGACCTGAACTCTTGCGTTTGTTCTTTGTGAATTCTGAGCGCTCGCGCGGTGCGTCAGACCGGTCCCTACGTCGTTGCCCCTCCGCCGGATGCGTCGGCTTCATCGTCCCATCAAACAGCGGAAATGCCGCCAACATCCCTGGTCCGAGCTGAACGGCACGCCGCGATCGAGGTGCCGTTGCAGACGCAAGGTACAGGCTGGCCAAATCGGGGATCACCGTGGCCTGATCCGTGTTGATGGCCGTGCCATCGATGCCGACCCAACGCTGAACCGCCTTGCTGATGTCGGCCGTGATAGCAGGTTCGAGAGCCATGGCGACTCAGCTGCCGAAACGAACCAAACAGCACCGGCGGCTACACGCTCGGCTCTGTTCGATGACGAGCAACCGGGGTCCTGTCCGGACGACGATTCGCCTTGTCTAAAGGCCGAACACGAGGACATCCTGGGCACTGAACTCCGCGATACAGGGAAGGCAGAGGATGGCGATGCGCTTGGCGGTGCCGGACTCGACCCGCGGCAGCTCGGTATCCATTCTCTTGCCGACGAAGACAACAGGAGCGTCATGTTTCCTCCCAATCTTGTTTCTTCCCAATCTTGCGAATCGCCATCGCTAACAGTGGGCAGAACTTTCGCCCTATGACGGCGTCCGGGACGCGATCGATGAGCAATACGCAACAGCCGAAGCCGTACTCTTCGCATCATCACCCGGCGTCTCAGCGGGGCCGTCTGGCAGGTCGGGTGCGAATGAATCGAAGGGGCAGAAAATGGCCACGTCGAAGGCGCAACGGGAGATACGCACATTCGCGAGGCTTGCTTGATGCAGAGGACACTTTGCATGCGCATCTCCAGAAGGAGGATCCCGGACGGACTAGCAAGCCTCGTACCAATGTGATTTCGCGAAAATCAACCCTCAGAACATGGGTCTATAGTCGGATAGGTGGTGGTCGCCCGGTAAGCGCGTGAAGCAATCATGACATCGGGAGGAAACGCGACAGGGCCATTTGCGCCAGTGTGAGTTGGTGAGCTGCCTTGGACCCGGCACGGAACGCTGAGCCAAGGCGCCCCGACGCACTTTGCCGGGTGTGAAAGTGCGCCGGGCCCGCCCCAACATCATCAGTACATCCGTGATGATGCTAGCGGCAATGAGACAAGCAGCGTGGCGGAATTTAGGCTCATGCACTTTATACTTGAAATTCAAAAATGTTTTCGTGATCTACTCCAAAGCACTTGAATCGCACGTAGTGTCACGTTGTACGATCGCGCACTTGGCGCTCTTCATCTATCAAGCAACTTATTTCCGGGACACGCCGGCTTCGCAAATGTCCGACTCATGGCGCCTGCGGAGAGGTGCTTGCGCATATCGAAGCTAAGCGGCGACACGCCAGTCGCCTCCCTAGAAACTGCTTTCGTGCGCTTTGATTCTCAATGGATGATACCGGCTGGACGACCCATCGAAGCTTCGAGCAGCTAGACGGCGTCCGCGCCTTAGCCGATCGCCTCAGCCGTGTCCGTAGGAAACGGCTGCGAAACGGCGCTTCACGCTCGCGCACTTCGCCCTGGGATTGCTGCGAGCATGCTCCGCCTTGCGCATCACCTCCCAGATCGTCTGGGCCATTGACTCAATCGTTTGATCCTTCTCGAGCACACGCAAGCGCGGGGCTTCGTCGGCTTCCTGCCTGGCTATGGCCTGGATGTCGCCCATTGAGACCTGTACGCAGTTTGATGGTCAGATCGAGTTCACATTTCTCTTCACCGAGGGCACGCATTGCGGATCAGCTCGGCTTGAGCCTGCTGCGTCTCGGCAAGCTTGGCATTGTTGGACTCCAAGGTTTGACGAAGCTCGGCCGCTCGGGCAGCTTGTGCCATCAGCTCGGCCGCCGCAGCGTCTCGAGCCTTCTTCGCTTTTATCGAGGCGAGCTGGCTCGCTCGGCGAGCTAACCGCCAGGCGACCTGGTCCTCGATCGGCTCGCGCTGCATGGCCTTCCTCCTGGCCCGAGGCTTCGGCCTTGCGGGCAAGCTCGACATCCTTGTCTGCCGATTTTTCCTGAAAGCGTGCCCATACGAAACGTTCATTCTACCCCCAAGCATCGAGATAGTCGCCAATGAGCGGCTCCCACCCCCGCTGTCAGTCCGGGCGCCTAAGCTTCGTTGGCAGTCACATCGAGAGCGGGACCAGATCTCAGGAACAGCTAGGCGCGTTTGACATAACGCAAAGACTCAAGAAAGGGCCTCGGTCACCTTCATGCTGTTTGAGCATGAGAAAGTTAAGCCTTGCAGACCTCGCTCCTGAACAAGTACTGCGATGCTCGCCTGCCTTGGTACACCATCTACCCAACCGTACCGGATTTCTCCGCGATGTTTGGTGCCAAGACTTATGAGTTATGGTTGAGGCGGCTGCCGCCGGACGAACCCGTATCGCTCTACGTCCACGTTCCGTTCTGCCGCTCCATCTGCTGGTATTGCGGCTTCCCTACAAGCCTCGCTCGCAGCGAGCGACCTATCCGCAATTACTTGGCGGCGATGCATGAGGAGATACGCTTGGTCGCAGAGCAAGCGCCGCGCGCTCTGCCGGTGAGCGACCTGCATTTCGGCGGCGGGACGCCGACTACCATTGCGCGAACCGATTTCCTGGCCTTGATGGAGCTCCTGCGCCGCCGCTTCGCGTTCAGCAAATCAGCCACCATCGCTATAGAAATCGACCCGCGTGCATTCACCGCCGGGATGGCCGAGACGTTACGAGAGGTAGGCGTCAACCGCGCGAGCATCGGCGTGCAAAGCTTCGACCCCCTAGTTCAAAGGTCGGTCAACCGCGTCCAGAGCGAGGTGCAGACGGCTTCTGCCGTCGAAAGTCTTCGCCAGCATGGGATAAACCGCATCAATTTCGACCTTCTCTTCGGACTGCCGCGTCAGTCGGTACGGTCCTGCGTGGAGTCCGCGCGAACGGCTCTGGCCATGCGGCCAGACCGGCTTGCGGTTTTTGGCTATTCGCACGTCCCCTCCTATATGAAACGTCAACGCCAGATCGATGAGGCGGCGCTACCGGACAATGTCGCCCGCGCTGAGCAAGCCGAGGCCATTGCAGATACACTGGTCGCGGCCGGCTACCGCCAGATCGGGCTCGACCATTTCGCCCTGCCCCACGACGAGCTCGCGCTGGCGCAAAAAGCCGGTGAGCTTCACCGCAACTCCCTGGGTTATTCGTCTGATACCTGCAAAACCGTGATCGGCTTGGGTCCGTCGGCCATCGGCCGTCTGCGTGACGGTTACGTCCAAAACGAGATCGCAACCGCTTCCTATGACCGACACATTCAGGCCGGTCGTCTGGCAACCTCAAAAGGCTACTGCCTCTCCGCCGAAGATCGCCTCCGCGCCGCGATCATCGAGCGTCTGATGTGCGATTTGCAGGTCGACGTGCCAGAGATCTGTGCTGCTCACGGATTTGATCCCATTCCTCTTCTCGATTCGGCGGACCGCCTGGGAATGCTTGCCGAAGACGGGATAGTGGACATTGAAGAGGGATTCATTCGGGTCAAGCGGGAACACCGGTTTGTCATTCGTGCTGTTGCTGCCGCATTCGACACTTATCTCGACCGTACCCCTATCAACTAAGCGACGCATGTGAGCAGAGCCGAAACACCTAAGCTCTTCGCGAGCGAACGATCCGAAGAGGCGCCTCCGGCAGACAGGCCAGATTTCGAGGATGCAGCGGCGGTGTTATGACACGACCTTCAGATGCAGCCTCAAACCGGCGGGGCTGATTAGAAGGAAGCAGATTTAGAGGAGAAGCGCAGCGGATTCCGCCGTTCAGGGCACGCCTGGATCATGCGAAAAGGGCTCTGCCCACCTCTCTTCGGAGTGCTCTCGAGGATGGTGAGGATCTCAGCGATATGCCGCTGGAAACGCCCGCGGCCGCACAAGCTTCGGTAGGTTACGGCCGGAGCCAGGTTTGGGAAGTTACGGTCCACCTCATCGAGCGCAGTTGGAGACTCGACCACCCCTGCAGCGACCTGAGAACTCAAGGCTCGGCTGTCTTCGATCCTGCGATGACTGGCGCGCCTCCGACGGAAACAGGCCCCTGTGGTTTGGACGGCCCGAGACGTTTCCTGGCGACGCTTGAAGCGGCCCGGGCTGGCGACAAGGGAGGCTCGGAAGCAGCAGAAGGGGTAGGCGTTAAACTCTGCAGCGACTCGATGCGCGAAGTCAGCACGGTGATCTGATCCAGGATTCCGTTGAGGACATCCCGTTGGGCATCGATCCGGCGGTTGAGTTCTGCGATCTCATCGCCAGCTTTCTGCTGTGCCCATTTTATATCGGAAAGGGATGTCCTGCCCTCCGGTGACAAGCTCATTGTTGAAGCGACCTCCCGGGGTTCCGGCGTCTCGACAAACTCTTCAAGCTTAGCCCAAAACCAGGCGCCAGCAGCACACGAGCCGACGACGACAAGCGGGAGCACCAAAACCGGGAGAATCCGTCTTGACGGCCGATGCAAGAGCGGCCGCAAGTCCGAAGCGGCCGCTTGATCATTCAAGTCCATGGTCCCTCGCTCTACATCCCCATTCCAGCAGGCATATTTCGTCGGCGGGACAGCCTGCGATGCTCACGCGCTCCAGGAGCTGCCAGCGTCGACAACAATCAATTTTAGCGACCTTCCCGAGCGGCTACCCTGCTCCTAGGAAACGCTCCTTCTTGAGCAACGCAACGCGACAATTTACGCGCGTTCTCCATGATAGCGTCACCAGCTAGCAATGGTTCTCGTCTTCGTCGGCGATGATGCAGCATTTTCTCATCATTCAGAAGAACCTTGCAGATTTTCTTCCCTTGCCGTTGCACCAATGCACATCGCCCCACTGATTCCTGCAGTGCGTTCGACGGAGCCCGCCTCCGCCTTGCCGAAGCCAGCAACTTCATCCGCGGTGCGCCACGTAAGCGCCACGGCTGATCGGCCGAGCCGCAATGGCCGACTGAACCGGCAAGCATTGCGCCTGGTCAACTACCAATTCCGGCAGTGTTCGAGATGACGGGCACGTGGCAAGCGCGACCAACGATCGCCCACGTCAAGGATTCGGATGCAAGACAGATTTTGCCGCACCAACGGCGAAGACCGAGGCAGCAGCTGCTCGCCGATACCCAGCAAACCTGCTCGATGGCTCATTCCACCGTATTCCTGGGCCATCGCGTTAGACCTTGTGGTAGGGTTGCCGGCGCCACGCAAAAAGGTTCTTCGGCCTTCGAGCCTGGCGATTGTCTCGTCTTTCGTGACAACGATACCAATGAAGCGCTTCGTGAAGCCAAGCCCCTTGCCCGGCGAGCCTTGCTTTCTGTTAGCTGCCGTTTCGTCGAGAAAGCCGCCTTCGATGCAGATGCGCCGCACCGCCAGGATCGCCTGATTCACAGTAAGCAAGGTGGACATTCGCAAATGTCCCGTGCCAGGACAGCGAGGATCCGCGCGCTCGTCGTGAGCATTTTGCCGAGCCAACGCTCGCCGCTGGGTCTCGGCGCGCCGGTGTCATGCACAAGCAACGTTTCGGACCACATCATCATGGCGCTGCGAGCTGAGAGGTTCGGGAAGTCCGAGTGCCTCTCTTCGGGTACATCGAGTTCTGGCTCGTCTCCCTCGCCCTCGGGCGCGAAAACGCAGGGAGCTTACTCCGGATCAACCAGGCCGCGGTTCGATCTATTCATGGCGGACCGGGACCCGAAGTCCGCCATGCGTGATTGCCTTCTCGCGACGAGCTCGCCTCGGACATACTCGGCTGCGGCAGCACTTTCTTCCAATTTTAGACGAAAGGCGGAGCAACGTGGGCTTCTTATCGCACTTTCGCTAGCGGCTTGTCTGGTCGGCAGTTCCGTACTGGCACAAACTGCGAGCCGGCTCGATCCCGGTCGGCACCCTGTGGATCAGGCTAGTAAAAGACGAAGGGCCTCCGATCGAGCCGCAACGCTCCCGATCGACTTGGTCCGTCAGGCAATCCGCCCTCTTGCCCCGGCCACAATAGCAGGTCCCGGTCTGCCTTTCGAACGGCGCGGCAATGCGCACAAGGCTGCTCAGACGAGAACGCAAAAGAGCATCGATGTCTTCGAGCGGTACGACAACCTGCGTGAAAAAGGGTTGTGGTTCCCGATCCCTGGTCCTGCAGATACGATTGATCAGGACAAGGGGGGCGTCAGATCTGCGCTGGCGGACGTCGGCATCGGCTACATCGGCTGGACACACAACACCTTTGCAAACAACCAACTGCCGAATGCAGCCAGAAGCCCTATCGCAAACCAGCTCTATATGGGCCAGAATCCGACCTTCGCGTCGGCGAACTTCATGATCGTCACCTACGACCTGAGCCGGTTCGGCATTGCTGACGGACAGATTGTCGTGGGAGCCGAGCAGCAATATTGGACGTGGGATCGTCCAGGGCCAAATCGAGTGGGAATCAATACGCTTGCCTACTACCAGACTTTTTTCGACAGGACGCTAGAAGTCAAACTCGGCTACCTCAGAAACCAAAATGAATTTACCGCCACATTGTTCGGAGGGACCACAGGATCGAACATGTCTGCCTTGATCCAGGCAGGGATGAGCACCAATGCAGCGCCGACGCCAGCGATCAACTTGAAGCTCAATTTCGACGATCGCTTATACAACAAGGTCTCCGTCCAGCGCTCAATCAGTCCAGATGGTCCCTATGCCCATATAACCGAGAATCCCACCGCCTTGAACTGGAGCACGGCCAATGCAGGCATCCTTCTCGTTGAAGAAGCCGGCTACAAGAGCAAGGCTGCTCCCGGCGTACCCGACACGTGGCTGCGGGCGGGCGTTGGCTTGAACAGTAGCCGTTACACGAATTTGGCCGATCCCAAGCAACAAAGGGAGAGCGGGAATAGTTTTCACTACATCGCGGCGGACAGGCAACTCTGGCAGAGCGACGCCGCTGGGTCGCCGTCTCGCGGCATCTATAGCGGCTTCTCCATCATGGGAGCTCCACCTGAGCTCAACAGGATCAGCCGGTATTACGAGCTTCGTCTTTATGCGAAGGGAGCTTTTGAAAATCGGCCCAGTGATCTGATTGCTCTCGTTGCGACCAACACGGCCTGGAGCAAAGTTGCAGTGGATGCTGCTCTGGCTAAAGGCCAGCTTGCGCACCGCGAGACCACAGCCATCACGGGAACATACATCGCGCATCTCGCTCCGGGGATATATGCAAGTGTCGGACTGTCCTACATTCATAACCCGACAAGCATCACACACACGCCTCAAACGGAACACGCGCTCAATCTATTGGTGTCTACGTTGGTATTCTTCTGATCATCGCAAGCGCGGTTCTGCTCCCAGATCGTCGGGCCGCATGGGACCGGACTTCGCGATCTCCTTGAAGGGATCGGCCGCATCTGCGCTAGACGTTCGGAGGAAGCAAGTTACGTGGGCAACGACCCGATTTTCGGAAGGCAATTTCCAGATTGTCTCGCCATGAGCAGACAGCAGGTTCACAAGTTACGCAATCGACCATGGTTTGCGAGAGCCTCCTGATCAGATCTCGTTACAGCTACTTATGGAAGTGAGCGGGATGGCACTCCGAGCATGAGCTGGGACAGATAAGGAAGGTCGCGCACGGTCCAGAGCAGGCTAGACGGTTCAGGCCGTGCCCCTGCAACCGATCATCACCTGCCAAAAGCCGCGCTGTAGAACGCCTCACGTGAGCTGCCCCGCCGAAAGCCCGATTGCAGCCCTGCTGCCTCTTCAGCCACGCTCAGGATAAATGCGTACGCATCGTAAGCTACGAATACGGTACTACAACGCTTGCTTCCCAGCATGGGTCTTGCTGGAAGGACTCGAAGTCAACTAGATCTGGCGAAAAGTTTACTCCTCATCAAACGAGCTGGTTGGCCGCGGCAGCGCCATGTCTGGGCCGCTCAACATCGTTCGACTGACGGAGCTCTCGTCCCGAGGAGCTGTTGAGCTGACGAGATATGCCTCGCCTTGCGCGCGCGGTTTCATCTCTCGGCAAGACCGAAAGACCCGCATTTTCCAAAGTGCAAAAGCACCTTCGCGGCAATTGGCGAGGCTTGACGATCGATTTTTTGGCTCCGCTACAGAGCAATAACAGATATATCTCCGGCGTGATGAGACCTCACAGTTCAAGGGCGCGACGCTCGGCCAGCACGCGGTGCATGACATCGCGTTTGATCTCACTGGCGAGCTCGTTTCGGACTTGGGCTCCGAGCACCCGCTCGGCATCCGGATCGCCTAGAAGACCGTGCTCGGCCAGTCGCTGATCCAAGCGGGTTTGTAACTCCTCGCCCATGGCTTCGACGAGCCGGCGTTGCATCACTTCATATTCATCAGGAGCGATTCGCCTCAGCACTGTCTCCCAGGGTTGCCAGGGGGTTGCCATGTAAGTCAGTAAACTGGTTCGCTTCTTGCTCGCGAACCGAGTCCAGTGCGCGCGCCGCATCATTGGATGTGTTGTGAGAAACGGTCAGAAAGCGCATGTCAGGGGCGACGTGAATCAATTCCAGCGGCTCGCGAAGACGATTTTGATACGCCAAGTAGACTTCGACATCGTCTACGTTCGGGTGGAGAGTGAGGAGCGAGTTGACCCTGTCGCGCGCGATCCCTTCCAGCGCGTCCAGGCGGAACGCAACGCGGCCGCGCTGGATCAGTTGGGCGAGCCTATCATCGTACACCCCCTCCTCAATGTGAGAATTTAGGCGGGCGGTCCGCATACCGTTCCAGTGCAAAGGAACACGATCCTCGCAACTCGCGTTGGCTTCCGAAGCCTGTGTGAAAAACTGTTCGCGTAATCTCGGATTGGTCGCCGCCTGCCGCAGATCCTCCGCAACGGCCTGCCGAAACTCGTGATTACCATAGTTGACGGTCCTACGTAGCCTATCTAGAAACCGGGCGTAGTCTTGGGCGCCAGGCTCATCCGCAAAGTGTTGCCACTCGGCCGGCGCCGTCGGATCGTCCCCGAGCCAGTGCGCGGCAGCCTCGTACAGAGGCAGCTGGATGGGGTGCCGCGTGCGCCCGCGGCGGCCCACCCTGGTCGAAGGCGGTTCAGCTTCACACGATTTGGAGGCGGCGAATGGATCGATGCTGCTGCAACGTTTGCTGCCATTCCGTTGGGCGACAGATCCGGAGGACCGCTAACGTGAAAGTGTTCTGCCGCTAGCACGACCACCTGTCGATCAGCTGACGAGTCTCGCTGCAAAACGCCCAAGTCACTCGGTTTGCCACCCTAGGAAAGACCAGCTTTGCACCGATTGCCAAGCATGTGAGGGGACGGCCGCGGAGGTGAGCGTTCGAGCGCCTGCCGCTCTTCGTTTTTTTAGGCACTCGGCCGAAAAGGGATCCCTGCCTGCCATTGAGGTAACGCACCGTTGCCGCGCCCCGGGCTCGATGTTTGAGCCGCTGCTGCGTCGGTGCGGAAACGTGTAGGCGGAGATAACGGTCCGCGATGGATTCACTGTTCCAAATCGTTGCACCGAAATTATGCCTGCTTCGATGCCATCGCTGCGGTAACTGCGATAGGCCGTCAGCTTGTCGAAAGAGAAGTGTCCTAGGTCGTAGATAGTGTCGTCACGGGCTGAGTTGGAACCAGTGTGGCAAGAGAGGTGAAATGGATCCTTTTGAGACAGGACAGATTCGGCCCGACGGAGGCATTCCTTCTGCTTCTTCCCAACAAGAGGGGGCGGAAGACGGGCGGGGGGCGACACAGTGGGATGCATTCGTGACGGGTTTCGCAGCAAACTCAGGGCATTCAACCCATGCGGCGGCCGAAGAAGACGAGACGCTTGAGAATTGGGCTTCTGATCAGCACGTGGGTCCCCTCGAGGACCGGGACGAAGCGGCAAGGCGGGTCAATGCTCTGGGTGAAGACGCTATGCTCGATCTCCAGTCGCTGTCCCTTACCAGTCTGCCCAGACTTCCAAGCGAAATCGTCGTGCTCGATGTGCCCTTCAACCGGCTTACCAATCTGCCTGACGAACTTCCGGCTTCGCTCCAGCGTCTTGATGTTAGTGGCAATCAGCTGAGCAGCCTGCCCGCGCTCCCCGACGGGCTCAGAGGCCTCGACGTGAACTCGAACCGGCTGGAGAGCCTACCTGCCGTCCTGCCTGCCGGGCTCCGATTTCTTTGCGCCAACCACAATCGGTTGCTGAACCTACCCGAAGCCTTGCCTGCTTCACTCCAATTTCTCCACATCGGCGACAATCAGCTGACGAGTCTACCGGTGGCGCTCCCTGCTATGCTCGAGTTTCTCGACGTAAGCCAAAATCAACTGACGGATCTGCCGCCGGCCCTCCCAGCTTCGCTCCGGTTTCTTGACGTAAGCCAGAACCATTTGACGACTCTGCCCGAGGATCTGCTGACGGCGTTGGGCGCTGGTGGCACCATAGTTCTGACTGAAAATCCGCTATCTGAGCAGGTGCTCGCGAACCTGAGTACAATTCTAAGCGCGGAGGGTTATGTCGGCCCGACTGTCCACCTTTCGCACGACGACGAAAGTGAATCGTCCGGGACAGACGATGAGCAGGCGGACGCTCTCGCTGAAACAGTTGCAGAATGGCTGAAGGGCAATCCACAAGAGGGCGATCGGGAGGTGCTTGCCGCTTGGCAGAACTTTGCAGAAGAGCCGGGCGCTCGGGAATACGGGCTTTTCCTCGGCAAGCTGTTCGAGTCCGTCAACTCTGGCAATGCAGGGTTCCGGCAATCAGTGGCCAATGATCTGCGTCACGCGGCAAAAAACCCGCAATTGCGTGCCCAGTACTTTCAACTGGCCCTGGACGCCAACCAGAGCTGCGAGGATCGCAGAACTTTGACCTGGAACGGCATGCAGACCGCACGCCTCGTCGCAGACGTCGAGAATGGCGTCTATGACAATAAGGCCCGGCTTGCCGATCTCGTCGATCTGGGGCGCGTCATGTTCCGCCTAGACGCGCTGGAGGGGATTGCGCGCGAGAAGATTCACTCGCTGGGCTCTGGGAACAACGTCGAAGACATCGACGCCATTGAGGTCTTTCTCACATATCAAAACAAGCTACGCGAGCGGCTGGGACTACAACACGTCGCGCCAGACATGCGCTTCTTTGAGGTCTCCGGGGTTACCGATTCTGACGTTGACAGGGCAGAGACATCCGTGCGGGAGAGGGAGGCGACCGAATTTGCCGACTATTTGGCGGTGGATTGGCAACCTTGGGACGACGTGGTGCGTCGCATCGCACCCGAGGACCACGCCAGGACGCAGGACCAGCTCATTGCTGCAATGGGAAAGGAGTTCGACAGCCGACTGGAGCAACAGCTCGCCGACAAAGACTTGAGCGGGGTTGAAGCCGACCTCGTCGAGGATGCCAAGCGAGAGTTGGGTGCCGCAGTTCGCAAAGAAATCGCCCGTGAGATCAAGGGCGCTCTAAGAGACAAGGTGCTCAATGATCGCAGCCTCACCCTGTGAAGCCACTTCGCTTCAGGAAGGCTGTTAATTCCTGCTAAAGTTTCACTCTGGTGCGCCGGTTTGTGTCCGAAAGCCTTCACGTGATGCGCAGCAATCGCGGAGCAGCGCCGATCTAAAAACCGGCGCTGCTCGACTCGTTCCGGCGGGCGTTTCCCTAAAGCGACGATGGCCGATCTCGCGATTGAGGCGGATGCTCGTCGGCCGCTATCGAGGGCCGCATGGATACGGGGCGAATTGTCGAAATCGGATGCCGATACGCTCGTTTGTACGGCTCCGGAGCCGCATGGAAGATCGCCGTACTCCACCGTACTTGCACCGCGCGTATCGGCTGATCGAGCCGACGGCTGCTGGTTGAGGTACGAGGGCCCGACCATCACTGGCCGAACGAAGATAGCCGCGAAGCATCAGTCCACTTCGTTCTCCGGAGATCTGGGCAAGGCGCTGAGCAAGAAAATCAGCCGTTTCCGCGATGACGACGGTGCTGGCGCGATGTTCCCTAGAGCTTGCCGCACTGATCTGCCAGAACGGACAAGATGATCTTCCGAGCTGGAGCGCGCGCATGTGGGCGGACGACGAACAGATGAGATCGTCGCGCCGGGCCCTTCTGTCGGTTGAATCCGGCCGCAGTTAGGTTGCTGTACAAGACTTTCCATCACAATCAGGCTCTCCTCCCCTCATTCACCCGAGGATCGCCGTCCAAGCCCTTCCCCATGAACGTTGCTCTGTGTCGCAGCGTGAAGGTTCGTTGGCAGCCAATCTGTGACACCCCCGAAGAACACGCTTAGTGACCATCTCGCAGCTTCGCCATCTGTTAGTTGATGGGAATGAGGCTCGCGCCCTGAGGGGTTAGCCCCGACGCCGAAGGATCTGTATTCAGCATAATAGCTTGTCCTCAACGTATTGGTCTTGCCGGGCGTCCATTCGCGCCACCCTTCCGCGATCACAGGGGCATCTATCTTCGCCGACAGGAAGACCACGTTGGCGTAGGGGCGCCAGGGCCGGCCAAGCGCGATATAGCGCGCTGCGGGATCGGCACTTAGCCTGCAATGATCAAAAACATAGCCACTGTCCTCATCCGGCGCTGCCTTGCTCTGAGCGGTATAGATGACAGCGTGATTGGCGATGCCGTGCAACTCACATTGCCGGAACCAGGCCTTGGCGTTGCCAAATATGAAATCGACATGCCCTTCGATGTAGCAGTTCGCGAAGTATTGTCGTGACATTCGGCCGTTCGGTCCCTTGCCGGCAAACAGCGTATCCTGGGCGCCAAGTAGGCGGACGCGCGTAATGACGTCCCTGTCTCCGGTAAGGGACAGCGCTACCGCCTGCGAGGGTGGATTGGCCGGATTGAGGGCGTAGTCGTTTTGGATGGTCAGATTCTCGAGGCGGAAGTCGTCGCCAGCCGCATCCAGCGTCGCCGAACGGGCCGTTCCTCCTACGTTAATCGCGCCGTCGCCATACACGATCACCGTTTCCTCCGGGTTCCTGCCAGTCCCTTCGATATGAATGCCGGATTTAGAGATTTTGACCTTCTCGCGATAGATGCCCGGCGCGATCCGGACATTTCCGCCTTCCGCCGGTAAGGCGTCGATGGCTTGCTGCACGGAATGATAGTCTGCATTTCGGGCATGCGACACCAACAATGGCTGAGCGTACGCTGGGGGATTGCAGAAACATCCGGCCAGAAGCGCAGCGTATGGCACGAAAATTCGCATGTGATCTCACTCTTCGTCGAGTCGCGGCACGCTCGACGCAGCCGATATAAGGTACCGCCGCGGGATAGCCGCCGCGCATGGTCAACACATTGTCCTCGCCAAACCAGAACCTGCATGTAGCTTCGCAATCCAGGCCCTGCGAACTCGCCGCCGCCTCCGAAACCCACATGAGGCGGACCTTCCGCAGCATCAGCAATAGGTTCGCCGATGTGGGACTCACCACCCGCGTTCGGCCCCGATGTAGTGCTTACCGATTGTCGTCGCGGAATGCTCTGGAACATGCCTCCGATCCACGCGGCAGCGGCTCTGTAGCTCGTCCCGGCAGCGGCGACGATATGTCATTGGCGGTCACGTTAGCATGTTCGAGCTGCCAAGTCGCGGAATTGGCAAAATGGACATCATCGAGTGTAACGCCAAGCGCATGCCGTTCGTCTACGCCGCGCATCAGCAGCACGCCATTATCGCCACGCACATGGCGCAGAACGATCTGGCGATAGACCGGAATACTCGTGCCTCGTGCGCGCGGATCATACTTCGTATCGAACGCCACCGGCCACCGGTTGGCCCTCAGGCACACGTTCTCATAAGTGACGCGCTCGACCAGACCGCCTCGGCTGACATCGCTCTTGATGCGCAGGCCAGAGGTCGTACCGTCCAGCGTCAGATTGCGGACCAGTATGTCGCTCACCCCGGAATTCACCTCGCTGCCGATCGACATGCCGTGCCCCCAGCCGAAATAATTATCAATGATGGAGATATGACTGCTTGAGCCATTGTCGCCGGCCTTGATTGCGACGTTGTCGTCTCCCGTGCGGATCAAGCTGTGGGTGATGGTCACATCATGACTGGCGCCAGGGTCGATGCCGTCGGTATTGCGGGCATCCGCCGGCGTATCGATCGTGAGGCCCCAGAACGTGGCTCCTTCGACCCGGTTCATCGCGACATGAAAATTGGGCGCGTTGCGCAAGGTGACGCCGGAGAACGTGATGTCCTGCGCATGATCGATTTGGATCAAGCGCGGGGCGTTTTGGTTGCCGCCCTCGGCTTGCGCGCGGCGGGCCAGCTGCCACCAGGTTTCGGCGCCGTCGCCCATAACTGCGCCGCCCTGACCATCGATGATGCCCTCCCCGTAAATACCGCCGCCACGCGTTTTGGAAAAGCTGATGAATGGCCTGCAACCGTTGCCCTTAGCCGTGATGCGACCACACTGTCCGCGGCCCTTGTCGTAAGCAGCTGGTTCGGGGATGGCCATCAGCGCCGCACCGCGTCCGATCCATAAGGTCACGCCCGATTTCATCTCGAGTGGACCTGAGTGAAACTCGCCGCGCCCGAGATAAATTGCAGCCCCGGCGGGGCAATGTTGAATGGCGTCTTGTAGCCTAACTGTATCGTCCTTTCCGGAGGGCAGAGGGCGATCGCAGACCGTATGAGGTGCAACAGGTTCAGCGATAGTCCGGCGGTCTTGCGCCTTTGCGGAGGGGCAAACAACCATGGAGGCGAGTATGAACAATAGGGCCCAGTTGCGAAAACGCTTTGTCATCGACCTCATCGTGCTTTGTCACGCATATCCTTGCCGCGTCCCTTTTCTGGTATTGAGCGCTCGCTCGATCGAACCGCCGCGCGCGTCACTGGCCCGCGCAAGATGACATTTATAAGACGCAGCAGATCCCTGGACCTTGCGACCCCGTGGTAGAACCTTGCCTGTGCGCGAAAAAAGACGAAGCGTTTTGCGATAGCTCGATGATCGAAAACTTCGTAACGCCAGCCTGCTCACAAGTGACTAAGCTTCCACCCGATCAGGGTTTCGGCTTTTTTGCATCTGCAGTCGCGCGTGGATCCAGGCCAGCTTCTCGTGGACGATCAGTGGGCCAGTGTATCCGGGCAAGCTTTCGAGAAGCTGACGAGTCTGCAGCCGGCACCGGATCGCATAGTGATCGCTTGCGGGGCATAGTCAGCCAGTTCTGGTCATCATCCATGCGATGCGGATGAGGCATGGATCGGCTTCCGCGCTCAGCACGGCCCGGCACGTCGCCTACCCTGCCCACAGCCATATCGGCCCATCGCGATCACTGAACGCACCCGCTCGCGTCGCTTTCAGACATGTCCAAACCGGTAATCTGAGCGACTTGAGCACGGACAAAAGGACCGAAGTCGCCCTAGGCCAAGCGGCTAGTTCGCCCGCCGGGTAGCAACAGGATGCCGGTCAAGATCTTCGCCAGCTCCGTGGGACAAAGCCTCGCCGTTAACGTGCGCCGGCGCTGTGGCCCTCAACGGTCCCATGGTCGATCCGAAAACGCCAATTCAGCGTCATGGTCGACAGGATCATCGATGCTTCCCGAATCTGCGCGGTCGTGCGTTACGTCGCGAATGGGTTGCCGCGGAGTTGCGCTTGCCTTCATCGATCGGCGATGAGGCTGCTCGACGCTCGAGCCTCCGCTCCAGATGCGCCAATCCTGCCTTACACTCGGCGACAACCGATTGGGCGTGAAGCAACTTGACCTTCAGCTCGTCCTGTTGCTGAAGTATTTTGTCAAGGTCGCAATCGTTCTGCATTAGCTCATTGACCACCTGCGAGCACCGATGCAAGGCCGGCACTTAATTTGAAAAACGCAGGCACCGCATGTCGAAGATGCCACGCCGTGAGCCATGGGCTTAAAGCGATGTCAAACGATCGTCCTGAGGATGCCTTTACGCTGGCGTTCTTCTTGAGTGACCACCATCGTTGCAAGCCCCTTACAAGACAATCGCCTTGTGCCCGGCAAGCCGGAGCGCGATCCGAAGATGGCAGAGTTCGCACGGCAAGCGCACGGTTTGGAAAGCGCATCAGGGAACCTCTGCCATCGATCAAGCGGCCAAGTTTGTTCTGAATACTTCGACCGGATGCTGAACGAGCATCATAGTCACAAGTGGTTTCGTCACATCTTCAAGCAACCGGCATGCCAATGCCGGTTGAGCGTTTTATGAAGAAACGATGTCGGTTTCCCCGCAGCACGTAGTTGCTGTTGTCGCGCTTGAAACAAAGGATGTCTTGAACGAGACAGCCAAATCCGCAACCACAAGGGCCACAGCGGGCTCACTATGGCACCGAGAGCGGACGTCGGCCAGAAGACTCTCACTATTTTGAGCGGTGGGTTTTTGTGTGAGGACATGCTATCGCTAGCCATGGCGCCGATGATGCGAACGCGACCGCAGCAATAAGATCTGTGAGCGAGAGCAAAAGATGGCTGAAGCGCCCAATCCGGGGCAGCGTGTTCATGAGAAAGACAGCAGAAAAAAAGGACGCGAATCGCGGCCGCGTGCGTTGGCGAAATGGGTAGCTGGCGGTCAACTCACCGACGAACTCTTGGCAACTAACACTCGCCCCCCGATCGCGCTCACGCCCGTCGGACAGATCGCGATGATGGCGACGGATCCGGCCTGGATCGGCCATATCGGTACTGAGGCAGTGGCGGCAGCCGCGCTTGCCGGCATGATCTTGTCGGTCGGCGTGACCTTCGCAGCCGGTGTGATCTCGGCGGTGGGTCGGCTCGCGGCCCAAGCATGTGGTGCGGCGGACGGAGCTCTGGTACGGCGCTCGGTGCGCATGGGGCTATGGGCTGCAATCCTGCTGTGGGCGCCAGTCATGGTTTTGCAGCTGCACGGCGAGCAAATTTGCTTGCGCTCACATCGAAGGCCTGGCGACGTTTGATGCCTCGCGCGCAGTTGAGGCAATTGAACTCGCACTTCGCTCTCAGCCGGCGCTCGAATAGCAGCTGTCCAGACTCTGTATACGCGTCGCGCCGGAAACCGCAGCGGGAGAGGCTTGTTGACGCCCTTACCGATCGACCGCGCCTCACTCCGGCGTGCCGTCGGCCGGACATTACGTAGGCTCGACGCAACGGCAGTCAGAAGTATCCTCATCGAGCGGATGCGGGGCTCGGCCGCCGAACGAAAGGCGGCCTGCGAGGTCGCGAAAGACATCGCCACCTCGGAAATTGAGCAAGCTCTTGGTTCTTTGGCTGAGCACGACAGCTCTCGAGAGGTCAGACGTGCCGCCCTCGACGCCATAGCCTTCCAGCGGAAACTTGCCAACGTCCGCACATTGTTTGCGGCATTTCCATCCGCGACATCCGACCGACAATGGAGCTTGTTGACCGCGATACTCGATGCGGTTGATCCGTACTTGTATACCCATAGCGAAGACAAGCTTTGGCTTGGCAGAATTCTCCTGGACGGCATGCCGCCAGCGCAGGAGCGACACGCCAACGCAACCTTGGAACGGCGCAGGCAAAAGGAAAAGTAGTATGGCAACGCCCGTCGGGCCTGTTCTGATTTAGCAGCGACGAGATTCGCGACTACTCGTATAGACCCCAGTTTCGGTCGGGATCGTTGCGCCGATTGTCGGCCTCCGGTGGAATCGTTTCGGAATGCCGTTTCTGGACATCGGAGCCGGTCCAGTCAAACCGAACGGCCCAACCCGTACTTTTCCCGGCATTGCTTCGATAGCCGATCCCTTGCTTGTGCACGGTATATTGAGCCTGATCCGGCTCCGATATTCGCGATAAACACACTGTCGATGAGCCGGTGGTTAGTAAGATAGCTTTCCGTAATCAAGGATGGATCCTTGACCTGGCGCTCTCGTCGTTCTCGTTCCGCGATTTGGGTCGTGAGCTCGTCGGCTTGCGAGATAGGCCTCGGCACCTGGGGGCGCCCACTGGCTTTGCGCCCCTCTTTATCGGCAGATGCCCGTCCTTGTATGCGGCCAGCATTGCCGCCGCTACATCGGACCTGACTTCTAGGACGAGATCGAGAAACGACCTGTCGCGCGAGCGAATGTCGCTGCGCTCGGCGGCGGACAGGAGCTCACCTTCGAGAACGAGCCGTCGCGTCTTGATGGCATGATGCCCAGAAGGCTAGCTAGGAAATCCGTGAGGGAGCGCATTCGTCAAACATCCCTTATACGCCGGCGGGATGTACATTTCGCGACCTGCCAACCCTAGGGGTCAAGGATGGGTGCCATTTCATCGACATGTGCATCGATCCGCGCGAGGACCTGCGCAGGCACGACGTCACGCTCTGGAAGAACTGACCACTTGTCGCGCACGGCCGCCGCGGTTTCAGCTACAGCCGTCACCACAGCTCCTTCCGGAAGACGGCTGCGGTTTGCGAAACTGCGCCAGCGTTCTGGAGTCAGCGCCTTGAACGACTTTTCGCCGCCTAGGCTCAAGGCTAGCCCGTCCTTTGGAATGTAAGGAATTGTAGAAAGCACATCGTAGACAGGCGACAACGTTGGCGTCCGGCCATCTCCGGGAAAAAGCAGCGACCAATTCTTGAGATGCATATCGCCGTTTCCAGTGATCGCGGTGAGTGCGAGACGCCGAACAAACTCGATTGCGGAATCGAAGGAGACGCCGCTGGTCAGCGCTGCCGCGATATTGTGATACGCTGCGCCAGTATATTTCTCGGACGGATAGCGGCCGAAGACCTGCGCGAAATCCTCCATATGCACGCGTGCGCCGTCAGCACCGCGGTCGAAGCGGCGGACCAGCAGCACCTTGCCCGTGGACATGGTGTTAAACTCTTCCGGAATACCGGCGAACTCCGTCTTATCGACGAGTTCGCGCGCCGGGACTTCCATCCCCAACGCTTCCGCCAAGGCCAGGATCGCGAATTCGTTTTCCGAAAGTCCGATGTGCGTGAGGGAGGGAAATTTGGCAATGTACTGTCCTTGCTCGTCATCGACCGCGAGCGTGATCCCGCCCTCCTTTCCTGTGTTCTTCATCACAGAAAGTTTCATCTGAACGCCTGCGAGCGAAAAGCGTGCTTTCTTCTTTCCCTCGGTCTCCGGGCCAGTTGGAACGGGGATACCGTCGCTTGGCAGGGCGCGTACCGCTCCTGGCAGATTGGTTCCGAGCGCAGCCAGGAGATCGAAGTCGTTTCCCGGTCGGACTGACGCGGCGTGGTGCTTTTCCATCGCTTCGCGCAGTTTCTCTTCGGGCAGCAGGTTCGCAAAGAACGGAGGCAGCGCCCCGCGTATAGGTTTGGGATCTCGCCGGAGGCCGCCATCCGCTGAGCGAAGCGACAGGCTCAAGATCGGGGGGTTGTTCATGCTCCGGTAAGCGGGCAAAAGGTTGAACGCGTTGTAGTCACCCGGCGTGCGGACAAGGGTGCCGACGGGAAGATCGTTCAATGAGACATCAAGCGACTGGATTCGTTCGGCCGCGAGGACAGCCTGATTCATGACTGTTCTTCCTCTTCGGCATCTGACGTGAATGCGGGGCGATCATCATCGTCGGCCACGGGCTGCAACATCGACTTAATGGCGGGCACCATCGCCTGCGGGATCAACATCATTTCCATGCCAAGGGCGCGGGCGACATTGACCAGTGTCGTTGCGCGGGCGGCAGCGGCGCCCGTTTCGATGTCGCGATAGCGGGGTCTGCTGATGTTCGCTCGAAGGGCGATTTGCTCTTGGGACAAGCCAGCAGCTATCCGGGCCTTTCGAAAGTGCAACCCGAGTTCCTTGAGCAGTGGATCTGAAGCAGGAGCCATGATATGCTCTCGGATCATTTAAGAAGCAAATGATACGTAAACAGATCTATCCGACAAGTCAAGAAGATACGTTTACAGATCTTCTGCCGCGAAATGATCCGTAAACATATCTTTCCGGCAGTTGCCCAGGATGAAAGCGGGACCTATATCTCAGTTGACACAGCTCAACTTGCGGCTCAGTTTTGCAAAATATCGATTCGTGCCTAGCCTCTGCTAGTACCGGCGGCCTTGCCGCATGAGGAACGAGATGGCGGACTGAGCAGAAAATGGTCTGTTCACGAAGCTATTATTGCGCCCCGCGTGCAGCCACCCTTGTAACCACCCCTCCGCCGACCCGGAGTTTTTGCGTTGACCGAACTGATGCGCGGGACAGGCCCGCGAAGTCACCCCTTGTAGCCAGACTACGCGGCTCGGGCTTGGCGGACGGGACAGAAAAAGCTCCACGAACGGTGTACTGCGTGTTCAGTTCAAAACAGGTGTAGGGCACGCCACGGTCGAACGTCCCGTGCCTAGACTGAGCAGATTACGTGCATCCAGGGCTCCGCTATTGCGGGATTCCTACCTCTGGTCTGCTCGGCAGCAAGTTCGCTTGCTCACTAAAGGAAATGGATCACTGCCCTGTTGGGAAGAATTGTGCCCGAACGGGTCCAAATCCCGTCTTGGAGGTGAAAGTTCAGCGCCGTCACCGGCAACTCCCTTTGACTTACGGCCGCTTGTGCGTTCCCAAGCGTGTGGCGGTTGTTCACCGCCCAACAAAGAGGAGGCAGACCCATGCACAACCATGGGAAAGCGCCGAAGGACATCTATGTCAGGGCGCACTTGCGATGGCAGAACGGCCAAATCATTGAGGTCGCTTCGTACCTCAAGGGATTGACGCCAAAGCTCAGCCTTCGCGATTCCGACCTGCAACTGTCCTTCGGCTTCCACCACTCAGGCACGGCCTGAGCGGGAGCCTGGTGACGGCGCTGATCCCGCAATTTCGCGAGGCGTTCGCCGGCGGCGCACAATTCCCTCTCTATTAGGAGAATAGGGACGTTGGTGCTGATCCCTCTTTCTTTCCCTCTCACTTAACGCCGCGTGCGTTTTGCCAATCAGGAGCCCGGCCTCTGCGCCGGGTTTTTTTATTGCCCGGGGTAGGAGCCGCGAAAGGGCGGCCTCCCGAAGTCCTCAAAACCAGTTCGAGGCCGCGACAGCGCGGCCGGTCCTTCCGCGACCGGCCGCGCCATCGCGCGTGCGCGTCTGCGTCACCTTCAACAATCGCACGCAAGAAAGGAATTCATCATGCGAAAGTCGCCTCAGAGCCCTCACTCAATCCCGAAGGAACGAGTTTGGGTAGAAACCTACAATCGGATCAGAAATGGAAACATGCAGACGGTGCGCGGCCACTGGCGCGCGTGGCCGCAGATCAGCGACCATAATTCCGTTTCCTAATCCGCCTCTGGCGTAAGGAAACAACGTTCTCTTGACTAACATCGCCGTCGGGCTGGGCCTTCTGCTTCCTGCCCGGCGGCTTTTTCTTTTTGGCTCGCACAACGCCAGCCTCAACCTCCCTCGGGTCAGTTCCGATGAAGCGCTTGAGCGCTCCGTCAAAGGGCATGTCGAGGCCAAGCGGCGGCTCTGGCGGTGTGCTCTTAATCTTCTTACTCATCGGCGAGCAGCACTTTGTACGGCAGCGGACCGACAACGCAGTCGAATTGGGCGTTCATGCACTCGGCGGGCTCATGCTACGCCGATTCAGCCGCCAAGTCATGTCCTGCACGTACTGCTGCAGATGCTTCGCACTGAACCAATGATGGATCCCCACAATCTGGCGCTTGAAGAGCGCCCAAACTGACCCGATCGAATTGGTGTGCGCATCGCCCTTGTACTCGCCCGCCGGATGGTAGACGATCTGGTACGACGGATGGCCCTCAAGGTGCTGCTAGACCGGGTGAGCATCGGTCGCCAGCATCTTGGCCTCCGGTGCCACCGTCTCTTTGAACGAACTCATGCAGGGTCGCCTTATTGGCAACCGGCAGCACCTTGGCGGCGACTTCGCCCTCGCGCTCAACCGCACCGATGACGGGCGCCTTGTTCTTACGGTCCACCCTGCGTGCCGCTACGACGCTTATGGCGGTTGATCGCCTTGCCACCGACGTAAGGGGAATAATAGACGTGTTGACACCAATCTGAAGTTTGAGATCGTTAGCCTATCAGGGAGATAGGTCATGATGACGCAGTCCAAGACCTTGGCGGATTTGATGATTGCGTTTCAGGCCGCCCAGACCGCAATCGTTCACGTCAAGGCGCTCCGTTGGCCGAATGGCCCGGTCTGCCCCTACTGCTCCAGCGCCAACGCCTACACCCTGAGCCGCAAGAACATGTACCGCTGGCCGAGTGCCGCCGGAAATTTCTCGGTGACGGTCGGAACGATCTTCGAGGACACCAAGCTCCCGCTGCGCATTTGGTTCGGCGCGATCTGGCTGATTACGAATCACCCCAAGGGCATCGCTTAGCTCGCAAAGGACTTGGGCATCACGCAGAAGTCGGCTTGGTTGGTCCTGCATCGCCTGCGTCACGCGGCCCGGACGCGGTCTTTTAACCGGCCAATGACCGGCAATGTCAAAGTTGAGGAGACTTCAAGTTACCGAGCTGGAACATTTACCTCAAGCCGAGGCTAAGCGGTTCAGAAAGTTACCGATCGGGAATTCTGCTCCGGGTTCATTGAAAAGGAGATCGACGACGACCGGCGGGAAATCCGCGCTAATCCCCGCCGGGCGGAGCATGGTCCTTAGCGTCCGCTCTGTGTCGAGCGGCGCTGCCGGCCCCACAACGATCTCGGCGATCTTGAGGGCTCACGAACTGGCAGCGATGGGCGATATAGGGGACGATCTCACTGCGGCGAGAAACCCGTGAAAACATGAGACGCTAGGTGATCCGGGCGTGCCCATGATCGCCAGCCGCACTTCCCGTCCGTGTGAAAGGCCGGATGCTTCGAGCCAAGCAGTTCCAGATCAATGGAGAACATGACCAAGAGCCAAGTGATCCAGGAACGCAATCCCGATGTTGCGGTCTGCACCAAACTGGGGCGGCTTTGCGCAGCCGACAATACAAGGCAGTTCCTCGATACATTGCGCCATGTCGGCGGCAGACCTCGTCGAGGTCGTAGCGAACGGGTCCGACGAAATCGGAAAGCCGCCCCGTATCTGGACCAGCCTATCGATCGGCTAGGCCGTCTACGCGGCCCTCCTTGTACTGCGCTTGCAGCTTTTGGCGGACAGACCTCCCGTTGCAAGCACGAGCGATGCTCAGCCTGAGCCCTGAGCCATCGATCGCGCCTTCGCGCTAAGCACGTCGAGGCGAGGCCGAATCTCGCTACAACGAGTTCACTCCTCGGAGGCGGGCGCTCGAAGGTCGGCGCGATCGACCATCGCTTGATCTTGCGACAAGTTGACAATTGCCCTTCCTGCGCTACCGCGCTGCCCGACATGGCCCGGTACAGCGGCGTTGCGACGGCGGCTAAGGCCGAGGACGGCATCACCACCGAGGAGGAGATCAAGTGACGATCGGCGAGGCGATCATCGCAGCGCGCTTCTGGAGACGACACCGACGGACAGCTTACCCTCAGCGAAATCAGCTGCCGCCCTGGCGTGCAGCCTCGCCGAATCGAAAACCGGTAATTCTGAATGCTCCGGGCCAATGAGAAGGCCAATCTCCGTGCAGCCGAGGATAACGGCGTCGGCGCCTCCTGTACGACCGCGCGCGATGATGTCGATAACTTCCTGGCGCGACAGATCAGAAACAGTGCCGCGGCAGAGCTCATCGAAGATGACATCGTTGATCCGGGTCCGCTCGTCCTCTGCCGGTATGACAGCTGAAAGGCCAAAGCGCTGCCGCAGGCGATCACGATAGAACGGCTGCTCCATCGTATAGCGGGTCCCAAGCAACAACGGTCGCTTGAAGGAAGCGGCGAGAAGAGCGGCAGCGGTCACATCGACCACGTGGATGAGCGGGACACTCAGCTCGGCAGCAACAATGTCGGCAATCACATGCATCGTGTTGGTGCAGATCACGATGCAGTTGGCGCCCGCGTCCACCAACTGCCGGCCTATCCCCGCTAGATAAGCAGCGGCTTGCGTCCAATCTCCCGCGTTCTGAAGAGTGACGATAAAGTCGAAGTCAACCGAGCGCAGCAAGATGTCTGCCGAGGCGAGACCGCCATGGCGCTGACGGACGATTTCATTGATTTCCTTGTAATAGATGGCCGTGCTTTCCCAGCTCATCCCGCCGATCAGCCCAATCGTCCGCTGCACTTTGAGATCTCCACTTCGCTAAGCCCCTCCCTAGAGAGGCGTCGGGGCCGAGCCGTCAACCTTGCGCTCCTGGGCCGCACCAGAAAGTACGGAATGCGCAGTTGCGCTGAGCTGCTCCACGACATGCTTCGCCGCGCCGAAGAAGGACGTTGTCTTCAAGAGCTCGAGCCTTTCTTTCGACATCAAAGTACCAAAGCGGCGTTTGCGCGAGATAGTCAGAAACAGCAAACATCATCTGGTGCGCTTGCCCGAGAACGGGTGACAAGCTTGCGACGCAGTCCGCGGCGACGGGACGGGCGTGGCATGTCAAGTATTTACAGACGAATGCCTGCTTTGACAGGTCAGAAGCGGGGGGAAATTCCTTGGGCCGCCAAACCGAGGGAGTGCCTGCCGACACTTGGGCTGGAAAACGACAGGTCGTTTCGCCCGCAGCGGATCCTGCTTCCATTCGACCAAATCACACGAGATCATTGAGCCGGTTTTGAAGCTGGTATAGCCCAAGCGGATGCAGTCTTCGTTCATTGTCACAAGCAGCCGGCCACTCGCGATCTCGACGATCGGCGCCTTCTTCGGGGAATCGAGCTCGATCGGCCCAGCGGGCTCGAAAAGCGCATACTGCCGCCCGGAGCCGTTGGTCCAACAGACGACGCGGGTCACGGCGATCCGCCGTTCACCAAATAGCAATGGCGCGATCCCCAAGTCGGTGCACCGGCCGCGGAAGACTTCGCGCGCCTGATCGAACGGCTGGGCGCGCTTGAGTTCCCTGAACACGAAAGCGTGGCCCGCCTCGGTCGTGGTCCCCTCGCCCCAATCACGTTCAGCAAGGACAGTGTCGCAGCCCAGCCAGCCGACGCTCTGCTCGCCCTCGGACAGCTCGAAACCATTTGCCCCAAAGCTTTTGGCTTCGCTGTCGAACTCAAGTATGGACACTGCGTCCCCGCCACCGTCAGAGATTTTGACGAGGCAGCGCCGCGCAAGGCAGCTGTGACCCTTGTAGACCCAGCTCTTGTTCTCGGCGACAATGTCCAGGATGGTCTCCCGTCGAGGATCCTGGCTGCCGTAGCTCTCAAGCGTGGTGTGCCCCCAGATGGGGCGCACATGGCTCTCGTCTTGCCAGAAGGTTTCTAGGCCTTGCCGTTCCAGCGAAACGGACGGAATCGGATGTTTTGCCTGGAGGGTCGTCAGCGCGTCTCGGTAAGAGCGATCGTAGGGCGAATCCGGCTGCGGCGCGTCCAGCTTCCTTTCCTTCTCGGCCTGTGCCCAGGCCAATGTGCGCGGCCCCTCGCCCTCGTCGAGCGAGAGGAACGCATCGTCCGCCGGCGTCGCACCAGACTGCCCGTGGAGCAGCGCGACCGTAAGACATATCATCGAGAGCAGCGCGGCGCGCAGAAGCGATTTTTTCATTCTGTTTTATCCTCGGACCAGGCACGCAGGTGAGCCCGCAAACTTATTGCGACTGGGCGAACGTAGCCGAATTCGTGTTACGAGCGTGCACGCGCTGTGACGCGCAGCCCGATACGTGCAAGCAGCATGCCGCCGACAAACAGAGGGCTTCCGGCGCATCGTGCCCCATCCCGTGCCAGCTTCCCGACATTGGCTCTGAAAGCTGACAATCGGCGTCCACCGTCGTCGGCCCTACCTGGACACCCTAGCCAACAGCGCGCCTCGCGAGCGAAGCTTCAAGGCTAAACCTCACAATAACGCGCACCTGGCGCATGACACCCTCGTCGGGTCCGAGTCTCCAAGCTGGTCCCAGCCGGAAATGCCCTGACGATCAGGCCTCACACTGTCCGAAACTGCGGCCGATCGTTCCGGTATCCTGCGCCCGATCGAATCACTACGGTGCGCACCATCATCTCGGACCCTGCAGACAACACCTCACGGACCCCGACGCGCGAACGAAACTCGTCATTGCTGCTCTGACCATCGCTGCGTTCGCTATCGGCCTGGACACGTTTGTCATCATTGGGACGCTCGATGTAATCTCTCGTGATCTTGCGATTTCAACCGGCGCGGCGGGCTCGATCATCTCGATTTACGCGCTCTGCTATGCGGTCTTCGCGCCGCTGAATGCCTGGATGTTCAAGGCGGTGAGCGGCCACAATGTTCAGATTCTGTCTGTTTCGCTCTTCATCATCGGTAACCTGATCTGCGCGATCGCTCCGAACTTCCATACCCTTGCTGCAGGTCGCGTCATTGCGGCCTACGGCGCGGCGACGTTCACCCCAACGGCTACCGCGCTCGCCGCGCGCATCAGCCAATGCGGCTTCGTTTACACCTAGGCTCGAAAGCTTACGGCATCAGCATAGCAGAACAGACCTGCAGCCTCAGCGTAGCGCGGCATTATGGTCCTAGCGGACGAAGCCGGTTGTGCGAGCACCTTCCTGAGCTATATGCATCACGCCCGGACAGGGGAGCACCAGCCCGGGTGGCGTGCCACTTCCCGGCGCGTTGGTCACGAGCGTACGGCTCGGGCTGTTCGTTCGTGCGCCGGGGGCAGGAATAGCTTGCACGCCACACTGCGATCGGCCCGCAACTCATATACCTCTGACCGCAGCGATCGGTGGCGGCCTCGTGAGATCAAGGCGTCATGCGGATTGCGAGACAGCCTCATGGCTGGGGAAGAGACAATCGAAAGGCCAGACGCCCACGCGCCCTGACAAAGCATCGCCGGACAGGTGCGAGAACACGCTTTGCAGAGAGCAGTTTCAGGAGGCGAGTTGGATCAGCCAACCCGGAGATCCTCAGCTGACATCTTGCCCGAACGCCCGGCCTTGAGCTGATAACTTACCCGTGCTCCCTCTTCGAGGGTGGTGTAACCGGCTTTTTCGACGGCACTGATGTGTACGAAGACATCGGAGCTACCGTCCTCAGGCCTGATGAACCCATACCCTTTCTTCGAATTGAACCACTTCACAATACCCATCGTCACGGCGGCATCTCCATAGTGAACCATTGTGATCTAGCGAAGAGTCTCCCGGCCATCAAGACCTGCGGCAAGAGACACTGCGCTGGTCACGTGCTCTTTTTTTCCGTGGCTTTAGCTGTCGCGTATTGTGCAAACGACAGAAAGCGCCGTGACGTCGACAGCACCTCGCTTCAAGGCTTCTCGATCCGGATGACGTTTTGACCTTTGCTTCACTCGTGGCGCGCTAGCGGCTTACAGAAGACTTGCAGAGTGTCGAACACGCCGCGCTCATCGGAGCCAAGCTAGAGCGAATGGGATTGACCGGCGTTGAACAACAGGGCGGCCGTGAACTCCTTCGCGCAGCCTGGAACAAGATTGGTCAATCCGCGCCATGCCTGATGAGCTACGTGACTGCTTTCTCAACCACGGAGACACTCCCACAGCTGCGCTTTAGCTGCTCGCGTTTGGTTATTATCCGCACGTCGGCCATGTTGGACGAACAGGGGCCTGGCGAGACAATCCTCAGGGAAGCCCATCTGGCAACTTACTTCCAGCTCGCCCTGTTGTGCTTCGGACGCAAGGAAATCCGCTCGCCGACGGTTGAGCCTGTTCAGATCGGTAACTTGCGCATCTGACGAGCTTCATCGAGTCTGAGCAACGTGAGGAGTTGAGATAACCAATGGTCTCTAGTTTATCGGCTGCGATCAGCCCGTGCGCCGACTTACTCAGAACAAAGCCGCATCGATGCATAGGTGTATTCAAGGGCCAGAAGAGGTGCATATTCCATGAGATTGGCCGCGGCGCTGTGTCCCCCGTCGATGTTCTCGTAATAGAAGTAAGGCTGGCCCAGCGCAGCGAGCTTCGCGGTAGCTTTGCGGCCGCGCTGGATGCACGCGGTCGTCCTTGGTGGAGGTAAGAATCAAGGGAGCTGGATAGGTCTTGCCCGCCACCAGCTTCTGATAGGGCGAGTACCCTTCGATCCACGCACGCTGCTCGGCAATGGCGGGGTCACCGTACTCGCCGATCCAGGAGGCGCCCGCGCCGAGTTTGGTGTATCGAAGCATGTCGAACAGCGGCACCTGGATGATCGCCGCGTTGAAGAGCTCGGGACGTTGGTGATCGCGGCGCCAACGAGCAGGCCGCCCTGGCTGCCGCCAATCGCGCCCAGCCGGCGCGGGCTTGTGATCCTCCGGCGGATCAGGTCCTCGGGAACGGCAATGAAACCATCCCATGTCGTCTGCTTCGTTGCCGCCTGGGGCGCTTGATGCCAGTGTGGACCAAACTCGCCCCCGCGCAGGTTCGCAACGACATAGGCATTGCCTTGTTCGAGCCATAGCCGCGCCCCAACGGTGCCAGATAAGAGGGCAAAAGAGAAACCTGGAATCCGCCATAACCATAGAGGAGTGTCGGGACCGCGCCGTCAAACCTTGCGTTTTTGGGCCGTACCAGAAAATACGGAATTGACGTGCCATCACGCGAAGTGGCTTCGAGCTGCTCCACGACATGGTTCGACGCATCGAAGGCAGAGGGGGTCGTCTTCAATTCCTCCAGGCTTCTAGAACGCCGAGATTCTTTGGATTTTGAGCAACAACATATTTTTTGCTACCAGATTCATGCCCTCCCGCAGCGGCGTGACGACACCTACATATGCCGCGCGGTAAAGACGCGAGAGCACAGCCTGGCTGAACGAGTCATTGGTGTAGTGGATCGGGCTCCACCCGTCTGTGCCATGCTCGGCATTGACGTGGTTGATCCTTCTCTACGTCCTCCTTGTACTTCTGATACTCCTCGACGTCGGCGCGAGACGACGGCGCGATCTGCAACAGCGAGATGCTGCCCGGCTCGGCCGCTAAAAGGCGGTTGAACGCTTCGGCCCGCTTGTCGATACCCTTCGCGTAGTCGAGGCG
Source organism: Bradyrhizobium sp. CCBAU 65884 (assembly GCF_028128835.1). Taxonomy (NCBI): domain Bacteria; kingdom Pseudomonadati; phylum Pseudomonadota; class Alphaproteobacteria; order Hyphomicrobiales; family Nitrobacteraceae; genus Bradyrhizobium; species Bradyrhizobium sp. CCBAU 65884. The sequence goes on from NZ_LBJU01000120.1 coordinate 82,357, forward strand.
GTCTACGCCGATGGCAAACTTGGCGCCCTCGAAGTTTTTCAATAACAACGAGATCTTTCCTTGTTCGGCGGGTGAGAGGTCTGCCGCAAGATAATCTGCGAACTGCTTGGGATCGATACCGATGGGGGATTTTTGAAGTCGCGTCTGGCTACGCTCCGTTGCTACGACCCATCCTTGCTCTCCAGCCCACAATGGGTTCGGAGGCAGGCCAGGAAATTGTTGAGATCCCGGTTCGTCTGAAAACCCAGCAGATCGTACTCCAGCATCGACTTCATCAGTTCGCGATGTTTGGGTACGCACTTATCATGTCGCGGGCCATGGCGTATGCAGGAAAAAGCCGGTTGGCCGCTCAATGCCAAGGTCATGCAGATCGGCCCCAAGCGGAAGCAAATGATAATCATGCACCCAGAATGCGTCCCGATCTCGCACGTCGAAAGCCGCGCGCGCGACGAAGTCGTTGATCCTTCGATAGCTGTCATAATCGTCTTCCAAACCCGACATCCGGTCCGGCAGGGAGTGCAATGCTGGCCACAGCGTTGAATTCGAATAACCTCAGTAGTAGCCAGGATGGTCCGCGGCCGGCAGCTCGAGCCCGGCGACGTGGCCTGCACCAGTCGGAACCAGTGGCAGGGGCCGTTCGATCCCGTCCCCGCTTGTCCCGGAATAGCCCATCCAAATCGCGCCGGAACGTTCCACCACCGGCTCGAGGGCCGCTGCGAGCACGCCGGTCTGGGGTTTATTGGGATCGAAAGGTGCAATGCGGTTCGAGATGACGACCAGATTCAACTCGGGTTGCTCGTCGACGGCATCACGGCTCTCGTCCGATACCCTAGGATGGTCGGACCTGCACTAGCTTGTTGCTCTTGCGTCTCTCGTCTAGCTGCTGATCAAAGGCCACCTGGCTTATGGTTTCATCTTGCTGGGTCGCGCGCGCCTGATTTACTGCCGGAATCCAACGTTGCGATGTCGAGCGTGTCATGGATTCGAACCATCTCGTAACCTCCGTCGGCGATGTCTGCGTTCGGTGCAGTGGCAGATCAGCCACAAGATGTCTCCACACTGTACTAGGATGGCCGATCTAACTTTCGGGAAGCTGACCGGTTCAGAAAAATGGTCCGATTGCTGCATCCATCCAGGACTTCGAGGCGGTTGTGGCAGATGAGGCGACGAGATGTCGGGTTAAGACAAGACGACGTTTCGCTTCATGGATTTGGAGTGCCACACAGAGCATTACCGTCGAAGGCAGCGACGTACATTGCGACTCAATGCTATGCGCGGTCGCGACATCGCCCTCCGATCGGCGCCATTGAATGGCGCCAGCGCGCATTAGACCAAATCCAGCTTGGAGCAAGGCGCACGGGGAACGCACACTATTTGTTTGAGTTGAGCCAGCTCCGGGGGTTGGGCGACGAGACACGCGAGTTCGGGCGGGCGACCAACGAAGAACGAGCTGCGGTCGCAAGAGCAGAGAACAACATGCACGGCATGCACGGTCGACCTTTGCAAAATGCAGATACTAAAGCAGGAAAAGCTGACCAGCGGCAGTCTTCCAGCTAACGAGCTTGCGCCAACGGCTAACAGGAACGCCGCTGGAGAAAGCTCTCATCGGGCTGGCGGGACGAAGTCGACCCAAAGGTTCGCCTCTCAGCAGCAAAACGGCGGAAAGCCGCGCGCTCGTCAGCGGGCGGGTGGCTGGTTAACCTCGATCGATATGCCTTTCCGCATGATTTATCCCGCGGCAGGGCTCTGTTGCGTTTTAGCTTCGCTTTGGTTCACATCGTTATCGAAAACGAAGACCTGGATCTCATCCGAAAGTTCGGCGTTGGGGCATCGCTCCCTGCCTTGCCGCAGATGCCGACGACAAGGCTCCTCATCCCTACTTTGATAGTCCCATGCGACAACACCCATTCAAATTGGGCCTTTGTCACGGAAGATTTCGTCGTATTTTTCACCTTCGAGGATTTCCTGCGCGGAGTGGTCATCTCGCGGCGAAATTCGTCTCAGGCTGGAGGTGATTATGCAGTACGACCGGATAGATGCCCGCATTCTCGAGATCGTGCAGAAGAATAACCGTCTAACTTCAGATGTGATTGGTGAGATGGCCGGGCTTTCTCCTACCGCGTGCCAACGACGGTTGAAGAGGCTCCGCTCGGAGGGCATCATCCAGGCCGACGTGTCGGTTGTATCGCCAAGAGCGGTCGTAGCAGCTCCGAACAAGGGTATGCCTCTCACGGCGGTTACGGCATCAAAGATGATAGCGGCATTTCGCCCGAAATACCTTGCTATGGCTGGAATATGCGCTGGAATTGCAGGACGTGTAAGACTAGGCGATGCGATCTTCGCTGATCCAAGTTGGGATTGGGGGAGTGGAAAGATCGTGGAGTCGGCCTCGAAGCAGCAGTTGCAGAGCGCGCCCTATCAGCATCGACTAGACGAGAGCCTTCGCCTAAAGGCCCATGACTTCAGGCGCGACGTAGGTTTGCTCGCCCAGATAAGGGCCAAGTGGCAAGGTCCAAAGCCGGACACAGAGATCGCGGTGCATGTTGGAGCGGTCGCTTCTGGAGCAACTGTTTTGCAGAGCGCAAGAAAAATGAAGGAGCTGATAGATTCGCATAAGGATTTGCGAGGTATAGAAATGGAAATCTATGCGGCTCTTTGTGCAGCTGAATATGCAGCCAACCCTAAGCCTAGTCCGTTTGCAGTGAAGAGCGTGTGTGATTTCGGTGACAAGAACAAATCAGATTCATTTCAAGACTATGCTGCTTTTGTAAGCGCGAATGTATTGTTTGAATTTGCGCTAGGGTATCTTTGAGGACGGCAAGTCACGTTTCGGGCTCGGTCGAGGCATTTTGACCTTGGGGCAAAAACGACAGGGGACCGCGTTTTACCCGGAGTTGGATTTGTTAGGCCCGATAGAGCAGATCGAGCCGAAGCCAATGGTGATGCGGCCGCCCCAATATGAGGCGAAGCCGCAACGCTGGAAGGTCGGCGAGATGCAGGAACCAGGACCGCAGCCCGTAACGCCGCAAGCCGCGAATGCGAAGAAACGCGGGGGCTGGATTCACGCGTGGCTCTAGCCTAGACGCCCAGTGGTAGCGGGGCTCAGCCATCATTCCGGGCCGGCTAGAGCTTTACCTGCTTCATTCCGCTGCCTCCAATTTACGATCTTCGGCCGGCGCAAGCGCTTCGGCCAGCAGCGCGTCAAGTAGACGCCGGCGGGTGCGCGCGGCGGTCGAGAGGCTCGCCTCTAGCCGATCGCAAAACACCATCAGCTCATCAACCTTGGTGACGATTCGGTGTTGTTCGGCGAGAGGGGGAAGGGGGATTAAAGCTTTTCTCATATCCGAAACGTTGACGTGCTTTGCTCCAATTCCTTTGTGCAGATCGAGCAATCTAAGTAAGGATGACGGTTCGGAAAGCGCCAAGCTGAAGTACCTGGGTAGTACTGCTGTGGTGGGACGAAAAAGCATCACTCTCTGTCCGAGGCAACATCTCATTCCTTCGGGAATGATGAAGGAATCCCCGACACTGCCCTCTCTCGCAAAAACCACATCACCTGCTCGCGGCACAAGACGCTTAACTCGTTCAAAATACGTGGCCTCCGATACATACCGCACTTTGTAAGAGATCAGCTTTCCGTTTTTTATGCTGTTGGTATCAAGACAGATGACGCCGTTCGGCACAAATACTGGAGTTGAGTGCGGGCAATCCACGATCGACTCGCACAGATTGTCTGTTGTCATCCAACGCCACGATATGGGTATTTGCCCACGGTTGCTTGCAGATTCAGCAGCGTTCACTTTGAGGGTGACTTCGGCATCATCAACCTTACGTGGCTTCGACCTCTGAATCAAAGATCCAGTAAGTACTTCATCCTTCGGGTTCTGCGATACCAGCCTTCCACGAACAGCAAGCATTAGAATTGTGTCCCGAAGTCGCTTGATCTGGTCAGAGCGCCTCGTCAGAGCCGCGAGATTCTCAAGCACGAAGCAAGCGTCATCATGGAAAGTATCGTTGTCGGGGAATTCAAGGCGGGCGAGGCTCGCTGCTGCGAGCCGGTCGCGCACTGATTCGCGGGCTTCTCGCGCCGCCTCCAGCTAGTCGCACAACTGCATCAATTCATCAGTCTTAGCCACGATGCGGTGTTGTTCGGCCAGCGGCGGCAGAGGAATAAGGGCTGGTCCCATTCGCTTCAAGGTGACACGCGTGATTGCAGCACCTTTCATGAAGCCACGCATCTGATCATAGAAGAACGGCGATCTAAGAAACTGAACGAGCAACCTGTTGAATATGCATGCAGGTAGCTTGAGTAAAGCCACGCTTGAGAGCATGCTAAATTGCTCATCTAGATTGTTAATTGCGACTACGCCAGTGGTTGCGCCATCCTTTATGTACAGGATATCGCCCCTCGCAGGGTCGCATCGGGCAAACATCTCTTCGTGCACCTTTCGTGATACATAGGTGACGTCATCGAGAAGTACGCCGTCGTTCTTAATGTTTTTTGCCGTGATATATTTGAAGTCGCCCGTGGTTTTGTTAGGTGGAGAATGATGCGTTCCGTCTGTGAGCTTGGTTACGATATCCCCGAGTCGGACCCATTGCCAAGCTCGCGGAATGTCGAATGGCTGCTCATCCGAAGCAACCGCTACTGGCTCACTGAACTTTCTAATCTTGTTTGCTTTCACCAGCCGAGATTTTTCTTCTGCAATTCGCAGCAGGAGTTCCGATGCAGGCTCATCAACGGCATTCTGGGGCACAAGCTTGCCGCGTATGGCCAGATCTAGAATGAAGCCGCGCAGGCGGGCAATCGCGTCAGGCGCGTCGGCGATCTTGTGATAGTGCGTCAGCAGGCGTTCAGCGTTCATCGGGCCAATGCCTCGCTGAGGATCGCCTTCAACTGGTCGCGCAGGCCCACCGTCTCGGCTTCGGCGGCGACGAGATCAGCTAATAGCGTTTCGGGATCGCCGTGATCGTCTGCTATCGTGTGGGGGTTCTTGATGTCCAGGTTGTAGCCGCGTGCCTTGATCTCATCGGCGGTGACGAGCCATGCATGCGCGGTTTCCTTGCGGCCTTTCCGCTCCTTGCCGCCCCACCAAGCCATGCAATCGTGGAAGTGCTCCAGCCGAATCGGCTTCGTCATCGAATAGGCTTTCTGGCCTACTGGCACTCGGTGTTCGTAGAACCAAACATCCTTTGTGGGTGCGCCCTTCTCAAAGAACAGTAGGTTCGTTCCGATCGACGCATACGGCCTAAATACGGAGTTGGGCAAACGGACGATGGTGTGCAAGTTGCACTCCTCCATCAGATGCTCCTTTAGCCGTGTTTTGATTCCCTCGCCAAACAACGAGCCATCCGGCAGCACTACGGCAGCGCGGCCGTCTGGCTTTAGCAGGCGCACGATCAGCGCGAGGAAAAGGTCGGCTGTCTCTTTGGTGCGGAAGGTTGGAAAGTTGTTTTCGATACCGTCCTCCTCGCGGCCACCGAACGGAGGATTAGTCAAGACGATATCTACCCGCTCGTCCTTGCACCATGAAATCAGCGGCCGGGCCAAAGTGTTGCCATGGCGCACAAAACTCGGGTCTTCGATGCCGTGCAACAGCATGTTGGTCACGCAGAGCATGTGAGGAAGCGGCTTTTTCTCCACTGCGCGAAGGGCATCATGCATCTTTTCGCGTTGCTTCGGCGTGCGAACGTAGTTCTTCTCCATGTGACGGATGGCACAGGTGATAAAGCCGCCGGTGCCGCAGGCGGGATCGAACAATATTTCGCCTGGATGCGGATCGATTCGGTCGGCCATAAAGGAAGTGACGGCGCGCGGGGTATAATATTCGCCGGCATTGCCGGCCGATTGAAGATCGTTGAGCAGTTGCTCGTAGAACTCGCCAAAATGCCGCCGCTCGTCGAGATTGTTGAAGTCGATCTCATTGATCTTGTTCAGTACCTGCCGGATGAGATGGCCGGATTTCATATAGTTATAGGCGTCCTCGAACACGTCCCGCACCACCCGGCGCCGGTCACCCGGCTTGCCGGTGAGCTTGAGTTCTTTAAGTGCCGGGAATAGCTCATCATTGATGAAGTTCAGCAGCGGCTCGCCGGTGATACCCTCGGGATCCGCCGCCCAGTTACGCCATTGAAACGCTTTCGGGATCGGTGACCGATAACCGTCCTTGGTCAACTCAAGTTCGTGATCCTGATCATCAATGATCTTGAGGAAGAACATCCAGGTGAGTTGGCTGATCCGTTGCGCATCGCCATCTACGCCCACGTCCTGGCGCATGATGTCTTGAATTGATTTGACGGTCGTGCGGATGATCATTGCCTATGCGGTCTCCTGATACAGCGCGTCCTGCATTTCATGGACGGCCTTTTCGAAGCCCTCCTTGCCGCCGAACGCTTTGATGAGTTGGACGACGCTGCCCATCGTAGTGAAGGGCGTCACCTTCAGCACGTTGGCGTCATCGAGATTGAGCACGCCTTCGTCGTGGTATTTTTCGAGTAGCGCATCGAGCACGGCGCGGGCCTGCGGCCCATATTTGGTGAACACGTCCCGCTTTCTGACGTTCTCGGCCCGCTCGCGCCGCGTCAGCGGCTTCTTGTCGAACGCGATGTGGCAAATCAGATCGAAGGGGTCGAGGTTGCCAAGCTCCGCGGCGATGGGATCGAGTGGCAGGCCATCGGCCTCCAGCTCCTCGATGATCGCCTGCTTGCGCTCAGCTGACTTCCACCGCTTGAGGAAATCGTCAAGGCTGGCGAAGCGCTTCTTCAGGGCCGTCTTGGTAAAATCGCGCAGGGATTCGGTGACGAGTTTGCCGTTCTCGTCGAGATATTCGACGCGCTCGGCGAGGATGCCGGCGCCGACACCATCGACATAAATCTTGCGTTGGCCTCCACCGGCTGCCAGCGGAAAGCCCGGCTGATCGACGATGATCTCGTCCTCGCCAGGGGTCGACTGGATCGCGCCCACGCCATCAGCCGCCGTTGGCATGTCGTCGGGTGGCGTGATCGGATCGTCTTCGTCAGGCGTGTAAATCTGTACCGGATCGCCGTCGAAGTCCGGATCGGCGAAATGGCTAGTCGCGCCGCGAAAGTCGATCAACGTGAAGTAAAATTTCCTCGTGTCCTCATGAACGCGGGTACCGCGTCCGACGATCTGCTTGAACTCGGTCATGGAGCCTACCGCGCGGTCGAGCACGATCAGTCGGCAGGTCTGCGCATCCACGCCAGTGGAGAGAAGTCGCAACGTTGTGACCAGTACGGGATATTTTGATTCCGGGTCGATGAAGTTGCCGATCTGATCCTGGCCTTCCTTATCGCTGCCGGTGATGCGCGTGACGTAGCGTTGGTTCTGCGCGAACAGGTCGGCGTTCTCGTTGACGAGCGCCTGCCGCATTCGCGCCGCGTGTTCCTCGTCGACGCAGAAAACGATAGTTTTCTGGTAACGATCGCCACTTTCTTTGAGAAACTCGGTGATCTTTTTCGCGGTCAGTACTGTGCGATCGTCAAGCACGATGTTCCGGTCAAAATCCTTGCTGTTGTAAATCCGGTCTTCAATCTCGTTGCCGTCGCGGTCGAGTTGCCCGAGCTCCGGACGATAGCCTTCTACGTCGCGGTCGATGTGAACCTTGACCACCTTATAGGGCGCGAGAAAGCCGTCGCTAATTCCCTGCTTCAATGAATAGGTGAAGACCGGCTCGCCGAAATAATCGGTGTTGGAGACGTATTCGGTTTCCTTTGGCGTGGCGGTAAGGCCAATCTGAGTCGCGCCGGCAAAATGGTCGAGGATTTCGCGCCATGCCGAATCCTCGGCTGCGCTGCCGCGATGGCACTCGTCGATCACGATCAGATCGAAGAAGCCGGGCGAGAACTCGCGATAGAGCTTCTGGCGCTCCTCCGGACCGGTGATCGCTTGATAGAGGCCGAGATAGACCTCGAAGGCGGTATCGATGCGGCGCTTATTGTCGAGCGCCAGGGTCAGGTCTTCCTTGGTCCCGTCCTGCCGCTCGATGGTCTTGGCGTTGGTCGAAAGCTTCGCCATCGCCGGGCCGAACGGGCGGAAGTCGTTCACCATCGTCTGGTCGATCAGCACATTGCGGTCGGCCAGGAACAGGATGCGTTTCTTGCGGCCCGCCTTCCACAGCCGCCAAATGATTTGAAAGGCGGTTCTGGTCTTTCCACTTCCTGTAGCCATAACGAGCAAAACCCGGTTTGCCCCTTTCGCTATGGCTTCGATGGTGCGATTGATCGCGGTGACCTGATAGTAACGTTTGGCCTCACCGCTGCCATCGTCGTAATAATCCTGAAGCACTATCTGTTCGGCCTCGGCGTCTAGGCCTTCCAGGCGCGATAGCGAACCCACAGCTCGGCGGGCGACGGAAAGGCGTCAAGACTGAGATTCGCTTCAAGCGGAACGCTCCGGCCGGTCCGATCGTGAAAGACAAAGCCGTCACCGTTGGAAGAAAACACGAAGGGAATATCCAGCGTCGCGGCATAATCAAGGCCCTGCTGGATACCGTGACCGATGCTGTGATTGTTGTCTTTGGCCTCGATAAGCGCGATTGGAATGTTTGGCTTATAATAGAGGACGAAGTCGGCCTTCTTTGCCCTGCCGCGTGTTACTAGCTTACCGCGAACAATGATGCGACCCTTGGTGAAATAGACCTCTTCACGCACCTGCAGCATCTCGTCCCAGCCCGCGCGCTTGATGGCCGGCAGGATGAACTTGGTGCAGATGTCGCGCTCTGTGAGGCTCTTTTTGTCCATCGTCTGGCGAGAAACGTCCGATTTGTACAACCAAAGCGGTTATAACGAGGAAAAATCGACTGCGCATCCCCCCTTAGGGAGGTGCTTGGCCGGGATCTTTATTATGGGTAATGCCCGAGAGGAAGCCAGTTTAGCGATTCACCAGAAGCTGGCATGATTCGCAATATGGCTGCAGCGGTGGTCACGGGAATAGATCAGCACGTCGCGGACGCCGGATTCGCGCAGCTCGCCGAAAGTAATTTTCTGCGGGTAAGTCGTCATGGTCCTCCGCCAAGGATATCCTTTCGAATCGCCCGCGCCGTAAATGGTCGAGGTGCCGCCGCTGGTGGCTAGCACACGATTCGAAGCAGGCAGGAATGAGAAAATTTTATCACGTCGGCGCCGGTGCCTGGAAACCTGGCGACAGCATCGCACCGGGCAATTGGGGAAAGCAAACTCGGCAATTCGGCAAAGGGACAGGCTTTCGCGGCTATGGCAATGTCAAAGACGCTGAAATCGTGGGAGTTGAAGTTGCGCTCGAAGCAGCAAGACAACTGACTGCTCCCGATGCACCAAGCCGACTGAACTGTGTGTTCTGCACCGAAGACATAGAAAGCGCGAAGGCGTTCCGCGACCGGTTCAGAAAAGGCGAAAGCATTTACCAGGTTGAGGTCGAGGATACTGTAAGCACGCACGCGGGCAACTACGACGCAATAACCAACCTCCCTCAAGGCGCTTTCGTCGACACAAGCGTCGCTACCGCGAGGTCGTACTGGACTGATGCGCCGACGGGCATCAGGGAGATTCTCGTTGGCGGCAGCGTAAAGATATTCGCCAAAATCGAATAGCATTCCATCGTCTTCCGTCGGGGATAGACCGCAGGCAACTAGGCCAACAGGTCCTCAAGTTGGTGGTAATCACGCGTTAAAAAGCTCAATCGCCTCCATGAAGCTTTTTGATTACCACCCAACTGCCAAGCGCTTGTAAATTTGAACGAATTTGCGATCTGCCGGGCCACTAAGAGTATCAGAGAAGAAGAGAAGAGAGAGTGTGTGTTGGTCTACTTTAAGAGCGACTCGCTCGGGCTGTAAGAGCGACTCGATTCCGGGCTTTAAGAACGATTCGATTTCGTAAATCGATGCTAGATCAGGGGAAGTCGGCGGCGGGCCCGAAGCTAAACATTAACGCCGCGAAGAGTGAGATAGTAGGTTTGAGCTGATCGCAAGCGATCCGTGACCGCCAGTAGCCGCTGGTAGAGGCCAGCGCTACAATCTATCCTGCCGAAGTGGTGCTGGTGTTGCTGATGATGCTGCCGGTGATCATGCAGGGGCCGATGATGATCGACAAGTCCATCAGCGGCAGCGGCATCATGCTGTTCATGATGGTGCCGCCAATGGCCTGATTTACTTGCGCGGGCGACACATCGAGCAGTTGGCCAAGGCGCTTCGCCGTCAGGACGGGATAGTTGTGAAGTTCGTCCAAGGCGCGGATAGCCGCGGATCCGTTTCGGTCTGACAATTCAGACAGTGCCGTCCTGGTTCGGATGAGTTCTTCGACGGTTCCGGTGACGGCGTCCGCCATGAAGGTGATGATGGGCTCCCAGTCGAGCCGCTGTTGAGCGTCCTTGAGCGAAGCGTAGTACGAGCCCTTCTTGCTTTCGATGTAAGGCGAAAGGTACAGAGGCACGTGCCTCTCCGCCGCCATCATGAGCGGAAGCAGAAGACGGCCGACGCGTCCGTTGCCGTCGCGGAAGGGGTGTACCGCCTCGAAATGGGTGTGCGCGATCGCCATGCGCGTAATGAACCCTTGCGTCAGCTGCTGCATTCCCTCGTTCCGTAGGTAATCCACCGTTTGGGCGAGGCAATCGGCGACGTCCGCAGGAGGCGGAGGATTCAAACTGGAATATGCGATGTCTTTGTTTCCGCCGATCCAGACGACGCCCGTGCGGAGGTCGCCGGGAATGTCCTGGTAGTCAGGATCGTCCTTCATCACGGCGCGATGGAGGTCCTTGATCAGGTCCATCGTGAAGACGCCGTAGCCGCTCTTGGTGGCTCGCGGGATGAATCCGTCCAAGGCAACGGCGTAGTTGCGGACCTGGCGCGCTTCGTCCCGGGCGTCGTCGTCGCCCGTCTCTTCGACCGAAAGCAGTTCGTCGAGAGTGACTCTGGGTGCCCTCGATGGAGGAGGTGTGAGTGGCGGAGTAATTCTCCCCACTTATGGCATTTGAAAATTCCCCAGTTTTCGTGGCGGCCGACCGGCCAGGGCGTGCCCTGGACGGTCGGCCGGCGCGTCGAATCGCCGACGTTCCTCCTGCAGGCGGAAGGGAGGGCGCGGTGCTCAAACTTGGGGAACTTGTCATGATCCTGGATTTGCATCGCCAAGGTCTGTCGGTCAGCGCTATCGCCCGGCAACTTGGTGTCGACCGAAAGACAGTCAGGGCCTACATCGCCAAAGGATTGGAGCCGCCGGTCTACAAAAAGCGAGCGGCGCGGCCCGGAATTGTCGACCACTTCGAAGCCTACTTGCGTGAGCGGCTGGCTGCCTATCCTGCGCTCACCGCCGTGCGGCTGTGGCGTGAGCTCAAGGAACGCGGCTTCGTCGGCGGCTACAGCATCGTACGCGATCGCGTGCGCGAGCTGCGGCCTACCCAGCCGGCAGCCTTCGAAGTGCGTTTTGAAGCTCCAGCAGGTGAGCAGGCGCAAGTCGACTTCGCCAGGTTCGAGGTCGAGTTTATCGATGAACCAGGGGTCAAGCGCATCGTCTGGCTGTTCTCGATGGTGCTCAGCTACTCACGACTGATCTGGGCGCGGTTCGTTGTCCATCAGGACCTGCAAACAGTACTTCGCTGCCATATCGCCGCTCTGGAAGCGATCGGCGGCGCTCCGCGCGAGATCCTCTACGACCGCATGAAGACCGCTGTCCTTAACGAGGACGCCGAGGGGCTCGTGGTCTATAACCGTGCGCTGGTCGATCTCGCTCGCCATTATGGCTTCCAGCCGCGCGCTTGCCGGGCTTATCGGCCCAAGACAAAAGGCAAGGTCGAGCGGCCGTTCCGCTACATCCGCGAGGACTTCTTCCTCGGCGGGGTCTTCCGCAATCTGGACGACCTCAACGGCCAGCTCCGCCATTGGCTGGATACCGTCGCCAATCCGCGGGTGCATGCCACGACCCATCGGGTCGTCAATGAGGCCTTCGCCGAGGAAAAGGCGGCACTGCAAGCCTTGCCGAGCGCGCCCTATCGGGCGGTGTTGCATCTGGAGCGACGGGCCTCGCACGAAGGCATGGTGAGCGTCGGCGGCAATCTGTATAGCGTGCCTGATACGACGCGGCGGCGGGTCTTCGACGTCCATGTCCTCGCTGACGAAATCCGCGTCTTCGAGGGCAGCGTGCTGGTGGCAAGTCATGCCCCGCTCGAAGGTCGGGGCCAGAAGCGGCTCGATCCGGCACATCGCAAGCTCGCCAGCTTCGGCCGACGCCGTCCAGGCAGTGCAGAACCCGTCACCCTCACGCGCGCCGGTGACCACGCCGTTCGTCGCTCACTTGACTTCTACGCGGCCGTCGGCCGCCGCCTGGCAGCCCAGGAGATCGTATGATGAGTGCTTCCTCCGTCATCGAGCGCGTCAAGACCAACCTGGTCAGTCTGAAGATGCCGCGCGCCCTGGAAATCCTCGACGTCACCCTGCGCGGCCTCGAACGCGGCGAAATTAGCGCCCTCGACGCCATCGACGCCTTGCTCACCGAAGAACTCACGATGCGCGAGAACCGTCGCATCAAAATGGCGGTTCAAATGGCCAAATTGTCGGCCATCAAGACGCTCGCCGGCTTCGACTTCGCCTTCCAACCGTCACTCGACAAAAACCGCGTCCTGGCGCTCGCCGGATTGCAGTTCATTAATCGCGCCGAGGCCGTCCATCTCATCGGGCCACCAGGAACCGGCAAGACCCATCTGAGCCTTGCTCTCGGCGTGGAGGCCGTCAAGGCAGGGCGCAGCGTCTACTTCAGCTCCCTCGCCGATATCGTCGCCTCCCTCGCCAAGGCCGAACGTGACGGCGCTCTGCGCGAGCGGATCCGCTACTACTGCCGGTTCGCGCTGCTCTTCGATGAAATCGGCTACCTCCCGGTCACTCCCGGTGGCGGCAACTTGTTCTTCCAGCTCGTCAACGCGCGATATGAAAAAGGCGCTATGATCCTAACCTCGAACCGCGGCTTCGCCGAGTGGGGAGAGATCTTCGGCGATTCCGTCGTCGCTACCGCGCTGCTCGATCGCCTGCTTCACCACGCCGTCGTCATCCAAATCGAGGGCTCGAGCTATCGCCTACGCGAACATGCTGATCTCATCCCCGAGACAATCCGACACAAAACGCAGGCAACCGCGAACCCCATTCCCCCGACCCTGAAACGCCGGGGCCGGCCACCAAAAGACGGAGGTGCTGATCACGTCGACGGCTGATCGCCATCCCGCCAACTGGGGAATTTTGCGGTGCCGCTTCTGAGGGGATTCCGTGCGCCGTTGACAGGAGGAACTAACTGCCTCGCGTCTGGGAAGGACCCGGCTGACGATGTAGGGGTTCTTCATCTGCGCCGCGATGGCGTCGACCTTGCCGAAGGCCGCTTGAGCGGCTTCCAGGGCTTTCATCGCCCGGCCGACGAACACGCCGTCCTCGGGGGGGCGGCGGCACGATCCCGTAGTGGGAGTCGTAGGGCGACGGTAGCCTTTTCAGGGCTCGCGGATCGTGTGGCTGAGATCGCTACGTTTCATTGGAACCCAAAATAAGAGGCAGCTTTCCGATTTATATTTTGGGTTCCCGCAAAAAACCATAACAAATCGCGACTGCGGGGGCGTCTATTTAGGCTTTGCTGGCGAAGGTGCCCTCTCCTCTAAGTTCCATTACCCACAACGGCGGCTACGCCCCTTCGCGCGCTCCGCGATCATGCCTCCTTCTCTGACCCGATCAGGGGGCCACCCCCCTTAACTGGCCCGGAAAGCACTGGGCCAGTCGGCCGCTATCACGCGACAGAACGGGGACTCGTCACCAGTGTCGATAGGGCCGATGCCAGCGGTGCCGAACGACCGGAGAGGAGCCGCGGTATAGGCGTAGGCCGGGCGGACGACGCGGCGATAGCGATAACCGTAGGAGACGGGTGCCGTGTAGTAGGCCCTGGTGTACCCGCCGCCCCAGTGATGGCTCGTCGTACCGTAGTCGGAGGCGTATGGGCCGCCATAATAGCCGCCGCTATCGTGGCTCGGGCCGCAGTAGTAACCGTAACCGGGTCCCCAGCCGTACGCCGAAGAGGCAATCCGGCCGATCACGGCATCGCAACGAGGCCGCCCGCGATGCCCGTGCGGTCCCGAGAGAGTAACTCGAGCGGACCGTTGCTATCGCTTCTCGATCTCTGGAGGCGTTTTCGAACGGCTGCACCGCGGATGGCTGGACCGATCCTGCTAGCTAAGCGGATCCATGGCGCGAACCCCCTCCGGAGCTCAGCCTCCAACATCGCGCGGCTTACTGGATTTCCGCGTGTCCGATCTCTAGGCGCGCGCCCTCTCCTGTTCCGCGTTCCTTGTCGGGAACGACCTCGATTTTCAGCTTCACGGAATCGACCGCCAACTCCTTGGGAAGTGGGAAGCTGAACGCCCTCGCTCGGGACGTCTCGGCCTTGAAAGCCCTGTCCGGAAACACCCCGAAGGTCCCGATCTCCTGCTCCTTCCCGTCCGCCCTCTGCACTTTCACGATAGCGCGGACATTGCCCTGTTGTGCGGGCTGGTAACCGGTGACGAGCACCACGACGCGGGACGGCACCTTGTCTGCTGTCAGGCCTTCTTGCGGCTTCGATGGCGTCGCCGTCACTATCGCGGGTTTGCCGACGGTTGCAATCAAAGGATCCCCCTCTGCGGGAAGTGCTCCGATCACGACAAGGGTCGCGAGCGCGCTTCCCACACCCATTATCGAAAATCGACGAACGTTCATGACCTTGGTCCATCAGCTTTGCGTCACCCGCAACGCCTGATGTGGGATCACGCCGAGACAATCGCAACTTCGACGCTGGCCGGTCTGGCGCTGCCGTCCGCATTGCCGCCGGCCCGCAAGGCCACCGGCTGGATTTGCAGGCGCAACTTGCCGGGCGGCGTTGCTACCGGACCGTAAACGCGGGCAATCGCCGCCGTCAGATCGACGCTGATGGAAGGCTTTTTCGGTTCGCCGCCGCCGTGGGAATGGCCACCGTGGCTGCCGAAGAAGCCGAACGACCCGACATAGTGCCGGTCAGTGGTCGGCGTGCTCGCCGATAAATAATCGCAGTTCAAGAAGACGCGATATTCGGTGTTCTTGTTCTTCTGGAAGTCGAAGTCGCGCAGGAAAGCAAAGCAGCGCGGTCCGTCGAGATAGTGCTGGCGGGCCGTGGCGAGGCTCAAAATCTCGAAGCCGCTTGGTAACGACGGCCGGGCGGCGACTGGCGCAAGTGCTGCGGCATCCACATCGATTGGGACCTCCAGATATTTCGCGACGGTTGCAGCAGGCTGCGTCACCGGAGCAGAATAGGAGGCGATGCCTGCTGGCCTCGCGCCCCCCCTTGGCGTCGACCAAAGACTAGTGAACTTGTTGGATCGCATGACAAGCGCCGTCGACATTCCGCTGAGGGACACGGTCGCGATTGGCGTCTCGACGTAAGTGTAGCCCAACGGCTCCGGCGTCAGCATCTCGGAAACCGTTGGCGAAAAGCGCGTGCCGTCGGGGTTGAAGAAGTTGTTCTGGAATGTCATGCCGCTCCACAACGGATCAGGAGAATCCGCGCCGCCGCCCTGTCTCCACAGCCACCAGATGCGATCGATATTGCAGTGGTGCATCATGAAAATCGGGTCCCGCGACGAGCCGGCTGTTGCCATGATGCCACCGACAAAATTGTGGACGTTGTTGTGCGGGGTACCTTCTAGCGTTCCGGACACGCCGCAGAACTCACAGACGATCCATGATTGGTCGACATTGTCCTGTCCGTCAGGGCGGCTAGTGCCAAAAGTCTCGAACGGCGACTCTTGGAGCATCTGGTTGATGACCGCCTGTCCGACCACGCTGTCCGGCAGGGTATCTGTCGGCGTCGCGTCGCGCTGCGGCTCGAACAGAGGATTCGGCTGTCCGTTGTAGGTCTGATCCGTGAACGCCTGCGGCATCTGCCGATCCAACGTCCAGTCCCAGTAGGGCAGCGCAAAATCACTATTGCCGGTGAGTTGCCGTACCGCACGTTCGTACATGAGAAGGTAAGCGCGATGCCAGGGCAAGAAATACCAGTTGCCGTGGGGACACAGACCCCAACCGGCGTCGTTGCCATGAATGGCAGCAAAGCTCGCCCAACTGATATCGCCATTCGCTGACTTCAGGAGCCGCACCCCATCACGCCACGTCTGCAAGATTGGATCATTGAGCGCCATGCCATGAAGCGAGCGCCGCAATTTTGGCGGAGGCGGCGCGTTCTGCGCCCACGCTTCCATGCCAGTCGTGTTGGCCGCGATAATACCTGCTCCGATCACTGCACCTTGCAGCAATACGTCCCTGCGCGAAGTTGCCATGACAGCCCTCCCTAAAAATGCATTTAAGAATATTGCACCTTCATCATACGCTACCAAAAAGTGCATACAATGGGAATATATCTTTGAACTCGAATCGGCGAATTGGCGTTGACGATTTAGCGACTAAGCGAAGCGGCACCCGCGATCCCGCGGTGACAATCCGGGGCACGTCGGAGAAGCGGGCCGTCAGCGACGCGAATTGGCATCAAGAATGGCGGGCAGCTTTCGCCTTGGACCCATCGTGATTAGTTGGTGACCATCAAGGTCACTTCGACCTGCTTCAGACGCATCGGGTTGCTCGCTGGGCCAGCGGCTTGATTTCGATGATGGCGCCGCCCAGGCCTTTCTTTTCTAGTTCTGCGTTGACCTTGGCGATGCGAGCCAGGGCCGTTCCCGGTGCCGTTTGATCGGCATGCGCCAAGATGCTTACGTGCTGGATCTGTGAATCGCGAACCGGTTCAGCAAATTGTCGAGTTCTGCCGGAGGATCGTCACCGGCAGCGGCATAGTCGAGGATCACCGGTGCTTGCAACAACGGCACCGGTCTGACGGACCGGGGCACCACACAAAGCCCAGCTCGCCGTCGGACATTTGCAGAAACACCCAGTCGCTGGAACACGAGATCAGAATGCCACGCATCTCCTTATATGACTTTCCAACGGCGGCGCTTTCGATCGGCGAATCCCGCAGGGCGGTACCATCTTCCAATATTTCGACCTGCGTCGGGTGCGGGTCGGTTACCGGCGATGGGGCGGAATCTCTTTTCGCGCGCGCTTGAGCGGCGAAATACCCCGCCGGGAACTGTTGCAGGACCGCCGATAGTGGTCGGCGCTCGCCTTCGCCGGAATTGCATTCCAATGTTTCATCTGGTCGGCAAAAGTCTGCACATTCGCCGGAAGAAGAAGTTTGCCCTCCGTTGTTGGAGGAGTACGGATTCTGCGGCCGTTTGGCAAATGGTGGCATAATGACACGGCCTAGAACGAGCAGTCATATTCCGCTGGCAAGTGAGACGGTACTCAGCACTTCTCTGGCTTTAGATGCACGAGGTCAGCACCAGCTGAAAGGCGCTGCATTTGCATCCACGCTTTTCCTGCCAAATCTGAACTCGCGAATTTGGCGCATACCCTCGTTTCGCCCTCTAGCCCGATTCTCGTGTCCGAAACTTCGACAACCTGACCTTCCGCCTTCATTTCACGCAAGAGCTGACGAAATCCCTCGAGCGCCCTCCGGCCATCGTCGGACAAGCCCTTGCCCCGCGATAGCGCGTATAACGCAAAGCTCTGAAGCTCCAGAACGGTGTCGGGGGCACCTTTGTCACCACCCGAGTCAGCAGATCCAGCCGTGCGCGTAATCCACCCGCCGTCGATAACCGCAAAGTTCGCGGCGCGATCGGTTGCCTGATCCTGAGCTGCAGTCAAATCCAGCGCCTTACGTAGCTGTGCAGTCTCAACCGTCAGGTGAGCGTGGCCGAGTTGCCAAGGAGACGATAAACTAAAAAGTCCCGAGAGAAGCAAAGGCGCCATCTTCATAGCGATACCTTGGGGAGGCCTCGACCTTTAGCAGCCCAGGCAATGGCCAAGGCTGCTAACGGCATCATTCGTCAGGTCGCCGGATCACTGCTTCGGTTTGCAAATAGTCGTGTCAATCGTGAATCCAGGTGCCGGCCCGTACAGGCAGGCGATTCCATTCTTGTCCTGGACGGTCAATATCAGCGACCAATCGCCCTTCCCGTTACATTGGGGATAGTGCATGACCGAGAAGGCATCATAGTCGGTCACACCTCTCCAATCGTTGTCCTCAAAACAAGTTCCTGACTCGGGCCGGTTATGTTCATGTCGTGCGCCCAACGTATGTCCGAGCTCATGCCGGAGAATGCCCGTCAGCGAGAGCTTTCCGCCAGCCGGGATCTCGAATGCCGAGTTATCAATGAGGACATTTCTCGCCTCGCGGTCATCGTTCGGGAAAAATGCACGCGCCAAATATTGGTTGAGATTGACCGGCCTGACGTCAAATTTGACGTTTGAGTTGGCCGGCGTGCAGTTCGAATCCTCTGTATTTACGTGAACGTATTTGACGTCGGCAACTGCTTCCCATGCTCGCGTCGCATCGGCCATGGTGCTCACAACGGTGTTATAGCGGTTTCCGAACCCACCCGATTCCGCCGCAGCATTGCTCACGCAGTATGTGAGTGCTTTCTTATCCGCCGGTTTCCAAATGACGTCTACTCCCAGTATGCTCAAGACGGCAAACTCAGTGGTCGCATGTCCTGCGACAACCACGTTCTGCTTGTAGAATTCTTCAAGGCCTTTGTCGGTGGAAATCGGCGTGTCCCCGTTCACAATGTATTTTCCGTTTTGGAACGGCTCTTTGGTGACGGATTTCTTGAATTCTTCAAACGTCTTGGCGGCCTCCTTCTGCTTCACTCTCGCCTTTTCGGCGGCGCTTCGCAAAAAAAGCTTGCCTTCGTCGGGGCTGAATGGGCCCTTACTGTCTTGCGCAAGAACATTGGAACCAGCAATCATAGAGACGGCCAAGACCAGGGCCGTCCCGGTTAGCGGGCAGCGAACTCGTTGCGGCAATACCGCCGAAAGACAAAATCCGACAATCATGATCTACTCCTTTCGAGAAGAACAAAGGTGGTAAAACTGATTCAAGGCAACCTTAATGATCCTATCACCGTATTGAGGTTTTGCCAGCGCGCTCTCGTCGCATGTTGCCCACGCAGCGCAACACACACGGTGAGTCCAGAGCAACGTTCAGCGTTGTCCAAGCATCGAACCAAGGCCGCGGGATATAAAACCGCCCGGATAGTCTGGTGCGACGACAAGGCAGTCCTCAGTTGCAGTCAGCCTGCGAGTTGTGATCGGACGCTCCATAGTGGGACCGAACCACGCGTATTTTTGGGCCCCCGACCAGGACAAACAGGTTGGAATACTCGGACTCGGAAATCTCTCCCATGTCAGGTCCGCCAAGACCGACAATAATGCCCGGAATTGTGACAGTATGACCCACAACGAGCACGGCACCGTCGTTCGATGCGCGGACGGCATACACAACCCGCCCGATGTGAGCAGGCAGATCGGGCGGGTCGTTCTTCAAGTTTATGATAACGGGTTGAAGCGCAAGTGCCTGCGCCAAAGGTCCCGCGGTTTCGTTCGTTCGCCGAAAATCCGTCGTGATCACACGCCTCACCCCGGCGCTGGCGAGGGCAGCCGCGAGGGCCTCTGCGCGTTTTTTGCCGGCTTGCGACAATGGCGGATCGTCTGAATTCGTGCAGGCTTTTTCCGCGTGCCGGACGAGAATGACCAACGGAGCGAGGTCCGTCGACGCTTGCGCCAGCGCGGGCGATACAAATCCCACTAGGAGCTTGGCTGCAGCCAAAGCAATGAGAAACTTCACCAGCATGCTTCGCTCCACACTGTCTCTCTGGCGCGCTGCTCTCTCGGACCACCTGCCGCTTCTCCTCGTCACGGCAATCAACTGAAAGACTTCGCCGCAAAGCGGTCCCAAGCGCATCCATTGCGCCAGCTAAAGGCCAAATCTTTCCCTGATGAAGCGTATCTGCACGGCCCTGTTCTCCGCACTCCACTTTTCGACCTGATCGACAAATCCCCAGTGATGGAGGCCCATCACCTTCAGATCGGCCCGCCTGAGCACCGGAGATCCGGAGCTACCATCCATGGTGTCGCACGAATGACCGAAGTCGCTTCCCTTGCCCGTCTTCACTCCGTCTGCCGGCATTGTGGATACGACGCAGTCTATGCGTGAAACAAATTTTGGAAAGCCTGCGGGGTGCTGGACCACGACAGCCGCCTCGTTGAGAGTTGGTATGGGGTCGCTGAACGAGAGGGAGCCCCAACGTTTGCCCGGCGAACCGGCAACCTCTATCAGGGCCGCGTCAAGGTCTTCGTCCTTGTCGACGAGCCGCAGGCATTGCTGCATCTCATCCCCGAGCGGAGACTCGGATTTGTTGAAGCCGAAGATGACGTCCGCTGACTTGCAAACCTCGTCGGTGTTGATGCAGTGATGGTTGGTGAGCATCCGATCGTCGCTCACCATAAATCCCGTGCAAGCTGCGGGTCCCTCGCTGCTCACAAAGGAAATCTTCGCTACCGGACGACTAGCAACGAACATTTCAGGCTGATTTACCCGGATGTACTCGATATTCTCCAGGTCGAAGTCCCTGACAATATTGAGCGTCGGCTTTAAGGGTGGAACGTTGGAAGCGACGGCTCCGATCAAAACACGAAATTCGGCCCCCGCCTGCGGCTGCCCCGCCACTTCAACCTGAGCCGACGTCCCCTTTATCAGCGGGGTCCAGATCCTGCGTTCTTCGGCCAATTTTGCGCCGGCGTACCGGGCCACTTCGTTATTGCCGGCATCGCGTATGACAACGATCGCGCCAAGTGGGACATTCGGTCCGCTGATATGATCCAGCCGGAGTTTGATCGTCGTGGCGCTAGGAAGCCCTTGCACGACGGCCGTTCTGTTTGCAGGCTGCGCATCTGCCAATGCAATCTCGAGCCTGACGTCCTGTGTCTGTCCAACAACGAGCGGGGCGCGTCCATTCTGGAAGGTTTGGGCCGCAACCTGCCAATTGAGTGACGCGGTCAAAACGGCAGCCACACATATTGTCCGCAACATCGAACATTCCCCTGCGCACTAACGGTTCAGCATGGGAGCGACAAACCGGGCGATGTTGCCGACGGAGAACGTCCTAGGCCTCCATGCTCCGGCAGCGGGCGGCGTCTCTTCCCACACCTCTACCCTAAGCTGCGCACCCGCTTGGACCGACATACGCTCATCCTTTGACAGCGAGGCATTGCTGTTCTCAGGAGATCTTTTGTAGAAGATCGTGAACTCTTCCGGATTGCTGCTTTCTCGCAAGCCCCGGAGTTGCTTCGGAGGGATCACAAGGTGATAATTGTAGTCACTGACGACAGGGTCGAACCCAATATCCGGTTGCGCCGCAGCGATCACACTCCTGACGCGAAAAATTTCCTTTGAGTTCTTTTCCCGCAGTATGCCCTCGCCGTCGGAGCGAAGTGTGCAGGTCGCGTCCACTCGGCCACCGAATATCGCATTCGTGGCTGCATTGGGGGTGCCCGGTGGTGCCGGTACGGGTTGTGAGCAAACGATGAGCCGCTCCTTGATGTCCCCCGGGGTGGCGCGCGGTTTTATCGTCCGCAGGATAGAAGCGATCGCCGCCACTTGGGGAGCGGCCTGGGATGTGCCGCTCAAAAGCCCGAGGTAATTTCCGTTGATCACGCCAAGGATATCGGCTCCGGGCACCGCAACATGCACCCGGCCGCCATAATTGCTTCCCCCCGCATTTCCGGCGAGCAATCCGGCAGTCTTGCCGTCCAGCGCGGCCACGGAAATGACGTTTGGCAAATCCAGGCAAGCCGGTCTCATGTCGCAAATCGCCGTGAAATCCTCCCCATCATTGCCCGCAGCGACGACGAACAAGGTCTCATAACCGGCGCCAGATTGGATGACATCGAGAACCGGATCGCCGCGAGGACGAGTCCCGGCGCCACCGGGTCCCACGGGAGTTATACTCTCTTTCTGATAAAACATGCTGAGATTGACGACATCCAGACCGCCTGCCGAGCCCGCCTCATCGAGCATGTTTCCCAAGAGTTTAGCCAGTTCAAGACTTGAGACTTTCACCTGCTGGCCTATTGTCGTGGTCCCGATTTGTCCGGCAGAGAGCGTTGCAAAGGGGTTCAATCCCCACGATTGGTCGCTGATCTTACCGACCATCAGCCCGGCTACATGCGTCCCATGAACACCGGGGTCGATTTTCCCATTCGGCATTATCCATTTGCAGGGTACGTGCCCTGCACTCATCGCCGCCGGACTCGATATTATGGTGGTACCGATAAGCTTGAGGCGGTTCGCTGTCCTCAGGTGGTCGAATGCGCAATGTCCGAGTTCCAGCCTCGTGTCGATGACCCCCAGACGCTTCGCCTTGGTCTTAACGGCCGGCGGAAAGTCGACAAGGGTTCGATATGGAAAGTTGACGCCATCGAGGAACCGCTTTTGCAATTCAGAAAAGTCGGTCGGGTCCAATTCGCATGGGCCGGCCTCATTACCAGTGCATCGAGGCTGCCATGTGGAGTTCTGCTCGATACGTGCCGAGCCGGACGCAGTCGCACCAAGCGATTTGAGTACCCCGTCCAAACCTGTCGATATGCTGGCCTCGGCGGGAACCTGCAAAACGCGATAGTCGGAGTCCGACGATTGAGATGTCTTCCCGGGTGCTGCTTCGCTTGCGCGCAATATCAACGGACCGGTCTGCTCGGACGATACCGGCTTAATTTCTTTCGTCGGGCCCGCGCCTTTCTCTGAAGCAGTCGAGATGTCGATATCCCGCGCGCTGAAGGATATCTTGGGCAGCAAAACCGTACCCGCATAGTCGCGGTTGAGTCTCTCGGCCTGGTTACGGTTCATTCCGAGTATGAGAGTCTTGCACGAATCGTCGAACTGATCGCAAACTCCAAACTCACGTACGATTTCGCTGATCTCCTGGCCCGCGCGTTTGCGATAGACGACCCAACCCCGCTGTTGCTCAAACCTGATACTAGGAAGCCACAACGACGTGGACGGCGCCACGGACCATTTACCGGCGGACGGTTTTGACATTCCACTCGGCCTGCCGGTATCAGGAATGACATCGCGTATGTACACGCCCGACTTCAGTTCCTCCAAACTCGCCGCGACCCTCTCTCGCGTGCAGACATTCGGATTTACATCACAAGCTATACTGTCGAGTTCTAGCGGGAAGGGAGATCCATAGAATAGTTGATTGGATCGGAATGCGTCTTCAATACTTGTGAAGCTTCCCACTTGATAGGGCTTGAGAGGAAGTCGGCCATCATTGTAAAGCGACAGGTAAAGGCGCTTGAAATCGGAAGCTATCTCGCCAGGCTTGCCGCCGACCGTCCGGAAATCGATGATCGGAGTGGTCGAGGGTCTGATCGTCGCGATGTTGCGAATTAGATCGCTCTCAAGAGCAATGGAATACATTGCCGACGCTTGGTTGGATCGAGTATCGGCAGGCCCCATATGCAGACCGAGGATTGCCAGATCGTTGGCGGAAAAAAGTAACGCGCCACTACTGCCGGCCGTCGCGTCACAATCGTGAAGAACCAAGCCCCGGTCGTTTGTTCCAAGCACCGAACAATTTCTGGATATCGTCTGCTCCCCGTCGGTATTCACAGCGAGGATGAATGCGCTTTCCCCTTTAAAGGGGATGCGAAGCAGCAACTTCGCAGCGTTAAATTGCCGGGACGGCGTCCCCTCGACTTCGAGGACGGCATAATCCCGATCCTTGTTGATTTCTATTGGGCGCGTTACAGCAAACTTTGCACTCTCCTGTCCCTGGCCGAAAATGGTCGTCAGGCTTAGCGCATCAACAGCACAATGCGCTGCAGTCAGGATGTAGCTGTCGGATATGATCGCAGCCGTGCAGGCCCTTATCGAGCCGCCAGGTAACTCTGCACGCAACAACCCGACTGGTTGCGCGACCTGTCGTATCGGATCGTTCGTTGCCAGCGCCCCGACCGGTCGCATTGCGCCGGCCTGGCCAACAGTTTGAGCGTGGCCGGTCTCAGCGATAAGCACGGCAAACGCGACCAATGGAATACGGATGGATATTTGAATCGCGCGGAACATGGATTGTTCTCCGCAAATCGCGCTACGAGCCGTAAAGTATTAGCATCGGACAATGAAGCGAGCTTATCGAGTCCCGGCAAATTCGACAACCAGAAATCGTCATCGGCGGCGCTGACGCCAGTACGCGCGTTGTTATTCCCAATGTTCCGCGGGCACCAGATGATCACGGGAGGAAGAACCTGCACCGATCGTTGGTTCGTATAGCGCAGCCCGCTCAAGGCTAGCTTCCCCGACCGCCGGCTCCCGCGAAACGAAACGCGTCAAGTTTGTTTCCCTATTCGGCACGACGCGCTCACCCGGATTCTGCTGAACGTTTGCGGCAGCCGCAGCCTTGATCACCTGAAGCCACCCAGTTCAACGGCAAAAAGCTGCGGGGCTTGGCGTCAGCAGCGATATGCGCTCAGCCCTCGAATGGACCGACAGCGTCGGAGGCCGGAGCGTCCGGATACGAGGTCGCCGTATGGTTCGGCGTCGTTGCACCCGCGGGCAAACAACTCAACCTTCAGGCTACCCAAAGCTTCGACCGAGCGGTCCATCAGGAAGGTCCGGACATTCGCAGTCGTAGTCGCGGGGCAACTCCATGAAACCGAATTTTTCGATAGATTGTTCGGGTCCTCCAGGTCTCCTGCGCTAGGCTAACAATCCCCCAAATCTTGCTGCCCGCCGTGGTTACATCGCCCCGGTTATGCATACTCGCGATCTGCCCATGCGCCATAGTCGTGCTTCAGCTTCTAGCTGGGCGCGATATATGAGGCGAGCTTTCAGGCTTGTGGATCTTTACCACCGTCAAGCTCTCCACAATCGGCGCGACCCCGGTCCAAATCGAACTGCTGATCTTGAGCTGGATCGCTGCTCGCGTCGGACTCGAATTGACATTCCGGTGAAGCGGAGCATAGTACTCGGCTAGATTGCAGTATCTATTATTTTATTGTTATTTCTCGCTCGAGCGTCGGATGCGATCGTCAGGGCGCGACCGAGTTGGTCGAGACTCGTATCTCAAGGAGCTTTCATGGCGAGGCGCTCGTATTTTCCGACTGTATTGGCAATTCCGCAACAAAGGCCTGGCGTACCAACGTGTGGCGCACGTTCGAGGCTCTTCATCTGACTGGCTCCGAACGCGGTACAACACATTCATCCGCGAACTGCGACTTCATTACGCCCAGATCTTCGTTGCGCACGGGTTTTCACTGCATGTTCAACGAAGACGGCTTCGAGATTCTCTGTCCGCCAACGCACTGGCGGCCGTCGAACAAGCCGAAATCCACTAGATCTGCTACGATCCTGTCGATGCCTCGGCCATTTGCCTTGCTCGCGGAGCGGGCAGCGGGCACCGACGCGGGCGGAAAGGTCGACTTGCCTGCCAACTCGAACATATCATCGGATTCCGCTCCCATCCTGGCCGCACCGACTATGATGGAGACCGCCACGGGTACCGACTCCGCAGGCTCGGCTCGACGCTGTGCGACACCGACGTCGCCGTCGATCCCGACGATGGACGAGTTTCAAAGGTCCACGAATTCGCGCGTCTACTGCCGAGAAGGTTTCCAGGACGTTGTACTGATCGACACGGGAGACGAGACACAGGCCGTCCGAGATCGCGTTTGCTCTGGAGTACGGGTGGGAAGCGGTCGGGTACTCACGGCGAAGCACTGCCTCGCCAAGTGGACCCCGACACGCGGCAGGATCTTCGAGCTCATGGAAGGGGCCTTCGGGTGCTTGGATCGCCCGCTATCCCCCGACGAACATCCGGGCGAAAGGTGCGGTCTTCCGCTGGTCGAGAGAAACGGGCAACCGCCCCAGGCCGAAGATTCCGCCCGCAAGATAGATCTCGCGCTGATCCGGGTCCTCGCACCGCCGGACGCAAGAGCGCTCTCGCTGGCCAAGGTGCGCAGGTTCGTCCAGTCCGGAACGCTGGAGATCACCCTCGCGTGGTTCGGCGCGGCGCCTGGATCGGCTGCGGGAACGCGCAGGGTCGGCTGGTCGCGTATCGACGCGACGGCCCTCCGGTCCCTGATCGATGACACCGATTTGAACACAGCCGAGATCGCGGTGCCCATAAGGTTTACCCAGCGATCCTACGGGGCCGGAAGCCCCGGCTCCTGCGCATGCAAAGGAGACTCGGGGTCCCCGTCTTTGCCGGGCGCGTCTTCGGCTACAGGAACGAGCCCCATCTCGTCGGAGGGATCGTCACCGACTCGTCCTTCGTGACCGCCGCGAGGTGCACGCCGGATGCGGCGATGCAGGGGGAAAGTACGAAAATCGTTCCGCTGATGCATCGTAGCCATTGGCTCTGCGACACGACCAGCAAGAACCTTTGATCTCTGCCGATAGGTCCGAATGGCAGACAGAACGACGGGAGCACGCATGTCGGAATTCCTGCGCTCGACGCTGACTGGCCTAAAGGCGGCGGGCATAGCTGGCGCGATCGGCGCATTGTTTGTGCTCGGCGGCCGAGCCGGGTGGTACGGCTCATCGCAGATCGTCGCCGTCCCTTTATCGTCTTCGGTGACGCACGCCGGTGCAATCTATTTCCTTCCGAAGACCTCGATTGTCCTTGATTTGACGTGGCGATGCGATATCGTGCAACGCGGCCCCTCGGCCAAGGGCGCCTACGACGTCGTCATCGACGGTGGGATCGAAATTTCCGAGTTCTCCGCCAAAGCCGAACCCGATCACGCGTACGGATACGCCATAAAGTCGGATACAATTGACGGAATCTTCTGGCGCACTGACCTGGATATTACCTTGTCGAACGGAATGCTCGTGAGCCTGAATGCGACAAGTTCCGGGCAAATTCCGAACCAGGACAGGTTCGAAAAGATCTTTACGAGCATCGCTTCGGCCGCTCCATTGATCAACAAGACTGCTGCAGTTCAGGACGCCGATGCCGCCGCCCAACGCGTCGCAATTTGCGGCACCCCCCTCATTCAGGCAACCGAAACTAAGGACGCCAACGGTAAGGCCGTAGGTCTGTCGGTCCGGAAGGTCGTCCGATTCGATCCAGACGATTGCCCGACCGATTTCCAGAAGCTGTCCGACAGGTGCATACTGGACGGTCAGCTCGTTCTCTCATCCCTTCTTCTGGACGGAGAAGCTGCTGCGGAAGTTTTGAGGCGCAGCTCCGTCGAAATTCAGACAGTTCGTTTCAAGGCGGTCGCCGCGAAGGCATCCTCGAGCGGAATCGCCTATCGCACCCCCGGTAGTGCAAATGTGCGGGTCTGCAGTCCGCAGTGTGATATCGCCGGTCGCACGATTGCAGCGAACAACTTTGTAGTACCCCAGTTCGGCACGATCGGCGTCGTCTCCATAGAACGCCGGATGTTCTCCGATCGTACGACTCAGCTAAAGTTCGGCGCGTGGGGTGAACTGACGGAAGCGAAATTCACCGACGCAGCGAGTGTCGCTGCGGACAAGGGCGAAAAGTAGCGGACGTACCGCATCTGCAATCCGGTTGACATGTGCTTCGACTCCCGTTCGGCGTTCAACACTGACCCAGGCCCTGGAGGTGCAAAATGTCGAATCTGACAAGGTCAGCGCGCCTGTTATGGTGAGCCTTACTCTCAACGTGATCTGACCATGCCGATCAGGCGAGGCGCGAAATAAAACCCTCCGCCGACGGCGTAGCAAAGACGATCTGCGTGCCGCCCGAGGCGATCTTCGCGAACGTTCCGCCGCCGCCGGCCATCAAGCATTCCAGGATGGCCGATCTGGAGGGAATCTTCGAGCAAGGTGGAGCTAAGGTCGCCATAGGGCTGGTGGAGAAGATCGCGACTCGATTTGGAGGCACGACGGCGAATCTCCAGTCCGGGTACGAAGGCGCAGTGGCCGTCAAGTTGCGTATCGGCATGTCTGAGCATAGAGAGTTTCCGCCGGCCGCACTGTCGAGCTTCTTTCCAAAGCCCGGCTCCAGAAGAATACGGTTATGTACCTGATCAACTCCGTGGCAGCGGCTCGCTCTATCGAAACCTTTGCGTCGACTCGAACGATGCCGCGTTCAAGGTCGAAGCGAAGGGGTCGGCGTCGGTACGGCCGACGGAAGCTTCAAGGCCGCCAACGAAGCCGGCGCTGGCGTGACCTACGAGGGAGCGCGCGCGGCGCCGTTCGGCGTAGAGCTTCTGAAGCCAGGACTGACAGATGCCATCTCCTGCAGGGCATGGGAGATCGTGCCGGCCTCGACGTCGCGCGATCCGCGACTTCTCGACGGCCTCGATCGGCTGTTGGTGCGCCGTGCCGTCTCTCGTCTACTCGTCTAGTCGACTGCCGTCGCTTCGCCGATCGGCGCGTTCGTCGGTTCGGTTTCCTCGGTTGGTCGCCGAAATCGACATCACCAAGAGCGCGAGGCTGAGCGACTATTTCGGAGAGAAGCCGCCGATGGCCAACAAGAACGTCGGCCGCTGACCTGCAGAAGTGACTGAAGCCTCTCATCCGGAAGACGCCGCCCTATGCCAAACGCATCTCGCAGAGGGGGATTGGGGTCGCGCCGAAGCTGCTGGCCGAGATCGAGTACCGGGCCAAGTCGGCGGAGGAAAAGGTCCGACATCCATTTTCAATGGGCTGCGCGAGGACCCGGACGGCGCTGCGCGTTTCGCAGCGGGATGCCGCGGTATTCCGGGCCCGATACCAGTGCGTTTGATTGGCTGCTGGCTATTCTCGACCCGATAGGAGGGGAGGTGGAATTCACCTTGGCTTCGGCGTGATCGCCAGCCCACTATTCAAGACGCTGGCCGAGACCACCGAATGCGCAAGCAATGACGCTGGTACCGCGGTCGTGCCCATCCTGGCCGAGCTTTCGCGTGGCCTGGCGGTGCACCATTTACCCTCGCCCCTTTTATTGGCCGGTTACTCAGAAAATCGGCATGGATCGGCCCCCCCGGTCATTAGTTGAAACTAACCCTGAACCTGGGTTACCCTTGCGAGGATTTCCTGCACCGTGAACCTATTTCGCGGTGAAATTCACCTCTAGGTTGGGGCCGATTATGCATTACGATCGGATAGATGCCCGCATCCTCGAGATCGTCCAAAAAAACAACCGTGTGACTTCCGAGGAAGTCGGCGAACTGGCTGGGCTTTCTGCCACCGCATGTCAGCGCCGACTGAAGAGGCTCCGTTCCGAAGGTATTATCGAGGCCGATATCTCCATCGTTTCCCCGAAGGCGGTGGGCAGACCTATTCAAATGCTTGTGCTTGTGACTCTTGAGCGGGAGCGTGCAGATATAATCGACAGGTTCAAGAAGGCGGTTAAGTCGTCATGTGAAGTCGTCAACGGCTTCTACGTCACAGGCGATGCTGACTTTGTCCTGTACGTTACCGCCTGCACCATGGAGGATTATGAGGACTTCACCCGGAAGTTTTTCTACGTGAACCCTGACATAAAGGGCTTCAAGACGATGGTCGTATTGGATCGCATAAAAGCGGGCTTTGCTATTCCAATCGAGATGCCCCCGGAGGATTGATCGAGGATCCGGCTTTATGAGCGCGGATCGATGCCTTTACCTCTCTTCGCCAGCGCGAAGGAGGCGCAGGACCATCATCTCGGCCGGTCGAAGTCTCGCATGGCTGACGCGCAACAAGCAAAATGGATGCTAACAATCGCGTCTCTCAACGTCGGTCGGAGTCTGGCTCGGAGGTCAGCGGCGCCCCCCGACCGAGACTGGTCCTTCCGGTGGGCTGGATCGTTCCCTTTGCCGACCTCAAAATGGGACGAGGTGCAGGCGCAGGAGGAGCCGGGGTACAGACGCAGCGAACGGTCGGTTCTGCAAAGACACAATCTTCGCGGTCAATGCCTCTCTCTGATCCGCCACCCGTTTCAGATCGGCTTGCTGCGTGCTGATGTTGCGATTGAGCTCTGCAATTTCATCAATTGCCTGTCGTTGCCCAGATCGAATCTCCGGGAGAGCTTCCCTGCCTTCAGGTGCTAACAGCGGCGCGTGAACAGGTTCACGCGTTGGCTGCGTCGCGAAAACTGCTTCGATGTTTATCCAAAAATAGGCTGGTAAGGTGCACAGACTGATCGAGACGACCACGAGCGCGAGAATCCAAGGAAAACCTCTTCGTCAGGGCGGCAGCTCCGAGCCACTCGTTTGATTGATCACATCTATTGTCCGCCAGTCTTGCCGATTCGTACTGGCTATTCTCGTTCACCTGATAACCGGCGAGGGTCAAGAGCCCAGATGAGGTGCGGTCGCCGACAGCGTGGTTTTACGCAGGTTTTGGCGATCAATCAGATTCGCGTCAGTGGGTCGCGCCCCGGCGTAGCGATGGCCGGTCAGTCATCCAGGAGCTTTGCAGCCAGGCCAGAGAGCCTGGCGCCCCGCAATGCGACGCTATGCTCGAGAACACGGTTGATACTGATCCATTGCTCGCGGCAGAGAGACCAAGATGTTGCTTCTCAACACGCGTCCCGATCACCGCGTTTGTCTGGAACTCTGTGATGCGGACACACTGAGTGTCACCGCCCTCGAACTCGGGCGCTTTCTTACACATCGCGAAGGCCACAAGGAAACGCGGCTAGTGTCGTTACCAGGTTTTGCTCGTGAGATCGGCGTGGGTTCGATCTACCTCAAGGATGAGGGGTCATCGATTCGATGTGGCAGCTTCAAGGCCTTGGGCGGGGCTCTTATGCTGTGCTTCGGCTGTTGAGGAAGCAACGCGATGGCTCGGCCACAACGTTGATGTGTCGAGCTGCGATCTCCTGAAGCGAAAGCCATAGTTCAGCAAATGACAGTATCGTGCGCCACGGAGGGCAATCACGGTAGTGCCGCAAAGGTGCTCAGCTCGTTGGGGCAAAGTGCGCCATGTTTGTTCATTAAGGTCTCAGCGATGAGCGAATGACTACGATCGCCCGCTTTGGTGCGACCAAAAGCGCGATCCACCTAAATCAACGCAAATGCGAGTAGGCTCGAGCAGAACAACGCGATGCCTGCAGCAGTCAGCGGCGCCAGGCCACCTCAGACCCAAAGCACATTCGTACATGAATGCCCTCGATCATTCCTGCCGGTCTGACAGCTCCATTGAGTGTTCTGCAACCATTAATGCATGCTTCCTGCTATTGTCCCTGACGTACTGCATTTTTTCGGCGCATCTAGGTTACAGTTCGCCGACCTGCGGCGAATAGAGAGGCTATCGAGTTGTCGGCGCTCTTCTCGTGCCCTCGAGATATTGCGTCTCGAGCTGGCAGGTGTGAGCGGCTTCATAATTTCACTAGCGGTCATTTCAGGTAGTTTTCAAAATGCGCGGTCTTCTGATCCTCTTCACGGCCTTTGCCATCATGCTAGCGACACGCGGCCAGCACAAAAGCGGCTTCGAGCCGCTCCCGACCAGCCCGATGCCCTCCGTAAATGTTCCCTAGCCCACGCGCTTGGCCCATCCGCAGATGGTTACACTTCATCGAAATTCAGGAAGCCTCGTAACACCTGTCAAACTTAGCCTTTCGATCTGCACAGCAGTCATCGTAGCAAGCACGTCTTCTGCCCTTGCGTGGGGGCAGCTCGCGCCATTCGGTCATTGCGTTGGCGCAGCCACAACCGCACCCGCCACGCAAGACAAACTCAAGGAGCTCATAGGCCCCTCTTTGGTCACTGTCTCAAATTGGGCCGATGACCACAAATTCATGCCGGGAGGGAAGAGCACCTATCGGTGGCATTTCGCCGACATTGACATTGAAGGGCTGCATACGACGTACCGCTGGATTGCACGGCTCAGAACGCCAGGGTAGCTGCATCGTCCGAGGCTCACCGGCCGCGATCGCCACTTTTAAGGACAATCCTCGCAGCAGGGAGGACAGGTTACGGACGTTCGAAATCGTCGTCCCCTTGCGGGCGATCTCGGGTTGGTTTGCGGGCGTATTCTTGGGGCAGCTACGCGGACGCGCTTGCTGCCAATCCATTGCCGACAATGGAGCCTCCGCCATATCATGAGGCAAGGATGATTGTCCGGGCAAGCGACACGCATGCCGTGGGCTTAAAGACCTATCAGCTCCCGCCGCCGCGTACGCAACGATCCAAGCCATGGCGTGGAGATCGGAAACGTCTACGCTCTCGCCATCACATCGGACGTCGATCGCGCACTGGTTAAATGAGCAGCGCGGCTCAAAGCCATTCTCCATCATGCGCTTGGAGGTTCGTTAGAGCGGACCTTCAGGATGTCTTCTGGAGGAATCGTCGGGAAGGTCGGGTTGGCCGGCAAAATGCTAAGTCCGACCTGCACCTCGTTCGCGGGCGGCGCGTCGCCGCTGGAGGCGTAAGCTTCGTCGCGAAGCGCTTTGCTCTGGGAGCCTCGGTATCGACACCGACGGCGCGGTTGACTTGCAAGGAGCCTCCTGGGTCAGAGGCCCTGGACGACGCGAGCGGCCTTCCATGAAGTCCAGAATTACCCGCCCCTTCGCGGTGATGCGCCACCCGCCATTTAGACGCTCAACCAGCTTTTGCGAGAATATGTCCAGATCGGGCACGTGCGCGGCCAATCGCTTGGTTCGATCGGCCCAATCGCGTCCGCTGGTCGCAAGGAGTGCCATGTCGCGTTTGAGATCCGCCATTACCGCGAAGCCATCCGGATAGCTTACCAGGATCTTCAGAACTGTGACCTGGAAGTTCACGTCCCCATGCCTTTCGCCACTATTGCCGCATCGTCGGCGGCTCCGTGAGAGCCTCACGTCCGATCTGCCTGAGGCGCTCGTGGGACGCGTACCCTCCGCTGGCGGCTTCCAGAACTTTCGAGGCAACATGGGCCCGGGCGCCCGTGTTTTGAGTGGCAATGTGCCCGCAAATCTCACCGAGGACGGCGCGCACAAGAGCGGTGGTTGCGGGATTAAGCATAGGGTCCCCAGGGAAAACCTATCTGGCGAATTCACTCTGGTCCAAAATTCAAGATGTTGAACGTCCCAAGCGCTGTGGAGATTGTAATTTCAAAGTCTGCGCTTGGCAAACCCGGAGACCCCCAAGCACTGCAGTGCAGTCTCGCTCAGGACCTACCCACTCCTCAAACCTAACGTTGAGGACGCGACCAAGCCATCTCCGATGCGAAAACCGAAAGTTTCTCCTCGCAGCATTCACAATGTCCGACTGGCGCTACGCACACGCGGCTCGAGCTTGGACGTCGCTGCGGGATCGCGATCAAGGCATCCGCGATGTGCCCCCGGTACGCCGTTCTACGTATGGCCGCGTCCTAGCTGATCGTGACGATGATCCACCCCTCCAGCCCTCCTAGAGAATGTGGTGGCCCGCGGACAGGTCCATGTCGGACTTTTAATATCGAACCTGAGAGTTGCAAATCGGCTATTTCACCCGCCAGAAGCCGCAATTGTGCGTTCAAGAGCTGAAACTTGAAGCAATCACTCGTGATGGCCGCCCCCCTGCTGCGAGTGAGACGCTTCTCCGGATTCGATAGAAGCGAGCGCGCCTGGAATGAATGACCAGTGTGGCTGCCGACACCGCTCCTGCGCGCAAGACGGGAAGGACAAATTCCGCGTCTCATGTCGGCGCCGCCCGGTCGCACACGTCGACCAAAGAGACCTAATTCTTCTCAAATAGTCAGCAAGCGATTTCGGCGCGCCGGGGCTCGCTCGATATATGAGAGGCCGGCTGAGGCTGATCGCAAGCGTCGCCCAGAATCAGGCAGCCCTCGCTGCGTGAGGCTTCGGCAGCATACTCCGCTTCCCGTCCCGATGACCATTCACGCTGACCGGCAGATCACGAGCGAGATTGTCACGAGTGCCCCTCTGCATGTCCTGGATCGTGTAGTAGTGAGCTGCACGGGAATCCCAAATCGCCACATCTCCGGCCCGCCAGCTCCACCTAAGCGAATTTTGCGGCGCAGTGATATAGGAGTGGAGCAGATGAAAGAGCTTCTGGCCCGTATCCTTCTGTAATCCGACGAATCGGTCTACGACATTACCAATGGCAAGAAAGCGTTCACCCGTCAGGGGATGGATTCTCACCACCGGATGGTCGACTTCAAAGCCTCTTTGAGCGAGCTGCTCGTTCGGAAACTTTGTGTTCGCCTCGGCATCGCCTGATTGCAGGCCGTCCGCAGGCTCATCACGATGAATAGCCCACAGCTCGTCAGCCAGCTTACGCAGGGGCAGCGGAAGGTCGAGATAGGCAGCTCGCATGTTCGACCAGGCCGTCTCGTGGCTGCCGGGTGCGATCGTCCCGGACCGTAGAAGGCAGAGGCCTGAATCGACATGATGAATGATATTCGCAGACCGATGGTCACATGAGGCATATGCGACGGTCGCCAGCGGGACGGAAGGCGCGAGCGAGGGTTGCGAGCCCACGTTGCCGAGCATAGCCACCAAGCGGTCTTGTTCGGCCTCGTCAAGATGCGTCTGGTCACGGAAGAAGATGACTTGCCGCTCATGCAGGACTTGTCGAATGGCACAGAGAACGTCCTGCGACATTTCGGAAGAAAGTTTGACATTCACAATCTCGGCACCGAGCCGGGGCGCCCGCCTGACGACGTTTGTCCGCGGAATGAACGCATCAACGATTTTCGTATTTCGCATCGTTCTATCCTCATCCTATGATCCGGTAGAGCAACACTCCGCCATCGCCGGTCGCTTGAGCGATCGTCGATTTGGCGCTTCGTGGTCCAATCGAAAAAGTTTCTTCTTGAGCAAGGCCGCCCGCAGGGACTCTACTACGGCATGATGACTTCGCTCTGACGTTGAAAATGTAGGAGCCATCTTCGCTCAGTCAATGAAACGAATTCGTCTTTGTTTCTAATGAGCCGGAATCTTTCCTTCGCGAACACAGCCGCCACGGCAATATCTTTGGAGGTAGCGAGAACCGCCCGGTTGGCGGCCTCCTGCCAAAGTCACGACGGTGTTCATTCCTTCTCTGGCTGACAACGTCCCAAAACGAACTCCGCCGCAGAATGACCTAGGCTACGGATACACTGATACAGCTTTATGACGAGGTACGGGCGATCTCATCACATTGCATATCAAGGCCACTCTCAGTCCGTGTCAGTCGTGCTTCCAGTTGGCAGGTGTCAATTTAGACAAGACTCGCTACGCACACGAGAATGCCATGATGCGCGACCACACACCAAAGGCTGTGATTGAGTGGCTGAGAACTCGGAGACGGTGGATGCCGATGATTTGTGGCGCGCAACCCTGTCAGGTCATTCAGCTTATGGGCAATCGTATCAAGTCACCCAGCAATTCTGCTCCAAAGAAGCGTCCTCCAGTGCAATTCTGCTGCGGGTAAAACCGACACCAGCGGGCGCGAATCGCAGCTTCGCTCATTCAGCCTTTCAACGACTTTGTCCGACACACGAATCTGTCTGCGCTGTCGCCACACGCAAATGGTGCTAATTCGGGGCGTGCAGATTGATTTTCCCTGAAGCCGACGCCGCCACGCGATGGCGAACGACTACTGATGCCCTTAATTGAACAGCGCCCGAGCTCGACCCTTCAGCTACGAAATGTTGCGTTGGCGCAGTTGCTGCGAGCTTTGCTGTATTCGCGCACAAAAGCTGCAAGATCTCCCAGCGAACGCCGCCAATACTCGTGAGGAAATGAGTATGCGATGGGTGCTTGCACGAATTCACGACGTTCCGTGCAAGATTGGAGTTGCCGCGGGTTCATCGACTTGCTGCAGCCCCTGGCCCTTTGGGGCGTTTCCTCCCTGACTTGGCCGCGCGGCATGTCGCGCGGCCATTTTTCTAGAGCCCCGATTGAATCCACGATTCGCTCAGGACCAACGCCATGACCCCGACGGCCGCCGCACGTACCCAACACACCTCCGCCTTGCACAACCGCCTTAAGGATCCGTCGCTGCTGCGGGACGCCTGCTATATCGATGGCACCTGGGTTGGATCGCCTTCACGCGCGGTCACCAACCCCGTCGACGGCGTGGAACTTGCCAAGATCCCGGTGATGAGCGCCGCCGAGACGACGCAAGCAGTCGAAGCCGCCGCACGCGCCTTCCCCGGCTGGGCCAAGTTGACGGCCAAGCAGCGCTCCAACATTTTGCGCAAATGGTTCGAACTGATCGCCGCGAACCGCGAGGACATCGCGCTGATCCTGACCTCCGAACAGGGCAAACCGCTCACCGAGGCGCTCGGTGAAGTCGATATTGGCAGCGCCTATGTTGAGTTCTTCGCCGAGGAAGCGCGCCGCGTCTATGGCGAGACGATTCCAACGCAGCGTGCCGATGCGCGGCTGCTCGCGATCAAGCAGCCGATCGGCGTTTGCGGCGCCATTACGCCGTGGAATTTCCCTTGCTCGATGATCACCCGCAAGGTGTCACCGGCACTCGCCGCTGGCTGCACCGTGGTGCTCAAGCCCGCCAACGAAACCCCTCTCACCGCGCTGGCGCTGGTTGCTCTAGCCGAAAGAGCCGGCGTCCCGAGAGGCGTTTTCAACATTCTCACCGGCAATTCGTCGGCGATCGGCAAGGTTCTATGCGAGCATCCTGCGGTGCGCTTTATCGGCTTCACCGGCTCGACCGAAGTCGGCAAGATCCTCTATCAGCAGGCTTCCGCGGGCGTGAAGAAGCTTGGCCTCGAGCTCGGCGGCAACGCGCCGTTCATCGTGTTCGACGATGCCGATGTTGATGCCGCGGTAGAGGGCGCCATGGTCTCGAAATACCGGAACATGGGCCAGACCTGCGTCTGCGCCAACCGCATCTACGCCCAGGACAAGATCTACGACGAATTCGTCGATAAGCTGTCAAGGAAGGTCGCCGCGATGAAAATCGGCAACGGCACGGAAGACGGCGTCACACAGGGACCACTGATCAACATGGAAGCCGTTGACAAGGTCGAGAAGCATATCGCGGACGCGGTGAAAGGTGGCGCGAGGATCGTGACGGGCGGCAAGCGTCACGCGCTTGGCGGCAGCTTCTTCCAGCCGACCGTGCTCGCCAATGTCAGGCCTGACGCTCTCGTTGCACGCGAGGAGACCTTCGGGCCGCTTGCGCCGGTATTCCGTTTCAAGGACGAAGCCGACGTGATCGAGCTGTGCAACGCCTCGCCGTTTGGTCTGGCTTCCTACTTCTACTCGCGTGATATCGGCCGGGTCTGGCGTGTCGCAGAGGCGCTGGAATCTGGCATGGTCGGCGTCAACACCGGTCTGATCACGACCGAGGTGGCGCCGTTCGGAGGTGTCAAGGAAAGCGGCCTCGGCCGTGAAGGTTCCCACCACGGCATGGAAGAGTACGTTGAGATCAAGTACGTTATGATGTCGGGGCTCTGAACCTACTGGTGCAATGGGTCTACATGTGTTGTGACCCATCGAGGTATGGCCCACTGCGCTACCCGACATCATCTCTGGCGAACAATCGCTGGGGACGGCTTTTGGAGCTCACGCCGGCAGCGGCAATACCATATTGTCGATCAGCCGCGTTGAGCCGACGTAGGCAGCTACACAAAGTGCCGCGGTGGTCCTCAAAGGATTCTCGGCAGGTTTCAGGTCAACGGAATCAACCAGATCGAGGTACTCAAGCTGGTCGACGGCTGCCAAATGCTGTTTTGCGGTCGCCAGCAGTCGCCTCACGTCTCGTTCTCCTGAGTTAAACTGCTCGGCCGCGGCGAATAGGCCGCGACTGATGGCGAGAGCCCGCTCACGCTCTTGCTGGTTGAGATAACGATTGCGGCTACTCAAGGCCAACCCGTCAGCTTCCCGCACGGTTGGTACGATGATAATCTCTATTGGAAGATTGAGGTCAACTGACATGCGGCGTACGACCGCGCACTGCTGGAAGTCCTTTTGCCCGAAAAAGGCAAAATCTGGCTGTACCATGTTGAACAGCTTGCAGACGACAGTGGCAACACCACGGAAATGTCCCGGTCTGAATGCGCCGCAGAGTGGTTTTGCGAGCTCGCCTGGCTCAACAAACGTTTGAAATTGAGCCGGATAGATTTCCTTTGCATCCGGAGCAAAGAGGATGGCAATCCCGGCATCTCTGCACAATTTTTCATCGCGCAGGAAATCGCGTGGATAGGTGCCGAGATCCTCGTTTGGACCAAACTGAGTAGGGTTGACAAAGATGCTCACGACACTGACATCACTCTGCGCGTTGCTTGCTTCGATGAGGGCGAGGTGCCCGTCGTGCAGATAGCCCATTGTCGGAACGAAGCCGACCCGCTTGCCGGACTTACGAATTTCAATGAGCGCCTGCCGAAGCTCCGCGCCTGTCCTGATGGTTTGCATTTGAATGCTCTCACGTCTGACTGAAGGGCGTCCATTGTGCGATCACGTCGCCAAGACCTTCGGGGAGCGGATAGGATTCTTCCGCGCTCGGAAATGAACCGTCTCGAACATCGCTGGCCCAGCGCGAGAGCGCGTCTTTCAACAGCCCAAACCCGTCTGCATAGGTTCGAACGAATTTGGGACGGTGACCTGCGGTGAGCCCCAACACATCGTGGAATACCAGCACCTGGCCGGAACAGAAGGGGCCCGCGCCGATTCCAATCGTTGGAATCATGAGAGTTTCGGTTGCCCGCGCCGCGAGCTCGGCTGGAATGCCCTCGAGGACGAGAGCGAAGCATCCGGCTTCCTGCAAACTGTGGGCGTCCTCCAGCAAGCGCAACGCGTCATCCGCAGTTCTTGCCTGCACCTTGAAACCGCCCATGACGTTGACG
The DNA here is from genome assembly GCF_028128835.1 of Bradyrhizobium sp. CCBAU 65884. NCBI lineage: Bacteria > Pseudomonadati > Pseudomonadota > Alphaproteobacteria > Hyphomicrobiales > Nitrobacteraceae > Bradyrhizobium > Bradyrhizobium sp. CCBAU 65884. The sequence goes on from NZ_LBJU01000120.1 coordinate 120,922, forward strand.
CTTTGCGGAGTTAGACCGAGATGGCCCATGACGGGAATTTCGCAATCCACCAGCGCGCGGACCATTTCGAGGCGCCTGGCACCACCTTCGAGCTTCACAGCGTCGGCGCCCCGCTGCAGGAAGCCACCAGCATTTCGGATCGTCTCCTCTGGGCTGAGGTGAAAGCTGAGATATGGCATATCCGCCACGACCAGAGCACGAGGCCGCGTGCGAGCAACTGCTTCCAGATGGTGGTTCATCATGGCCATGCTGACCGGCAGCGTGTTGTCGAACCCAAGACAGACGTTGCCAACGCTATCTCCCACCAGCACGATATCAACGAGCGGGTCGGCGATGCGGGCCGACACGGCGTCGTAAGCGGTGGTCATCACGATACGACGACCTTCCTGTTTCCAGCGTCGCAGAAGTGGAATCGTGACTTTTTCTATCCTCGGCTGCAGAACGTGACTCATTCTTTGCAAATCCTGTCTTTCGCTGCGCCGCGCTGGACTGAGCGGCCGCACGGAGGAGCGACAGAACACATCCAAAAGGGAAGGGGGGCTTCCCACCTGCAGACAATGCAGGCCGCCGAATGATTTCGGCAAGCGGCGCGTCATCGGCCCGACTGCTATTTTGTCGGGGAGTCCTTCGTGCCCCAGGATGTGTGCGAATTATGAAGCGCGCTCTGCAACAACACAAAGAGAGCTCTATTCGCGTCATAGCTCGCAGCGGGTCGGCTTCTCCTTGATCCCGTCATGACCAGTGCACCGCTAGTCGTGCAGATGGTCCAACGCCACCCTCGCCCATAACGTTTTACGAGGATATCGTAAACCAGAAATCGATCAGGCATCGTCTCAGACCCCAAATTCTCCCCAATCGGAGTACACGGTTGGATCGCGTTCAAGCTCCGCGGCGCCTCAACCTCGCGATTGGCCCGGCGAATCCGACAATTACGAACCAGCGCTACCAGATCATACATCGGCGCAGGCATCCACTGGCTACGCCGCAGCCCAACGTCACGCAAAACAAGATTGCCAGCTGCACCTCTTCGGTAACCCGTTCAGGCTTTGCAGAGTTGACGAAGTTGTGAGCTCGCGCCGCAAGATAGGGAATGCGGCCTTGCGCGTCTGAATGGAAAGCCAAGGAACGTATCAGGTGGTCTCTTGATCCGCCGCAGGCAACGCCATCAGGCAAAACGGCATCCAAGCAAGGAAAAGCGGTAAGAAGAAGAGAGGTGCAAGCGAGCCTTCGAGGGCCATTGGGGAAGTCCCCTCGCCTCTCATTTTTGCCACCGGATGCCGATTGGCCTTGAAAGCCTGGAAATCAATGATAGTCGCTGACATCTCTCTAGCCTGGCGCTTCCCCTTCTCGTGGTCCGACACAGTCAAGACCGGCTCTGCTTTTAGCTCTTGATCACGTCACGCGCTTGTAAGCCCACCAACGCTAAGCTAACTCGCGACCAAGGTAGCCACTTGCGGTCGGCCAGCTGCCGCGCCCTCAGGCGATCGGCGCATTTTCTCGAGCAAAGAGCGGTTCGCCAACAGTAATAACGGATTAGTCCAAATCTTCCTCCGCAGATCGCGCAGCATCGAGCTGAACCGTGGCGGGAATTATCGAAGTCGTTGCGCATTCTCGCCTCCTGTCGAAGCAGTGCTTTACAAACTTTCCACTTGGTTGATCGCCCGTCTTGCTTGCGAGACGGCTGCAACGAAGTTGGGGCAGCGTGTACAGCCCACTCGGCCCGCATCACCTCGTTTCCAGCGCAGCTCGATATCTCATTGGCAACGCTGCAGCGGACATCAACAATTTTACTCTCCGTTGACTCCCGATTGATGCAATAAAGGGGTTGGCTACGAACAAATCCTGCGCTTTTTGGCGCATCATCAATGGATTTAGGTCTACTTGACGGGTTTGGCGTATGTAAACGCGCCGCGCCGTCCCTCGTCCACCTAACAGGTTCATTCGCAGATCCTCTTTGGCCATCGAGATTTGAGCGAATTTCGTCAGATCGCAGAAGCTGCATGGCAACATTCGCCCTCCGATCGCCGTATCGACAACTCCGATTAATCTAACCACCGCAAAGGATACGAGCGCGGTGATCGCAACGATGCGCGAGATTTCATCTAAGGCCGGAAGCGGCAGCCTAATCGTGATCGATACGCTGAACCGCTGTGCAGGTGGCCTCGACGAAAACGCCGCCGGCCCGATGGGCACCATGATGAATGAACTGACCCGCATCGCGGAGGAAGGCCATGAAGAAGGGAAGGCGATGCGCGGTCGCTCCAACGGGCTTATGAGAGCGCCCAAGGCGCCGTCAGCCGGGCCGCGCAAGCTTTCGAGCGGCAGAAGGTCGCCGTCCTTCAGGCAAAGCCCGGGCTGGAACAGTTGGGCATCCCGGTTAACCGGGCCACGGCGGCGCAGGACAAGCTGCGGGCGTCCGTCGATCGCGCTAACGCCGCGCTCGAACGGCAGCCGGGCCTTGCGCGCCCGGCGATGCGCGCCGCTGGACGCGGCGATGCGAATGCCGCCATGCTCGCCGGTCCGGGCATTCTTCACGGCACGAAGGAAGCGGCCAAGTCCGGCGAGGAAATCCAGTCCGAAATCGTCAAGATGCGCGCCGCCGGCATCCCTGGGCCGAAAGCCTGTCGAAGTTCTCTGCCGACAATCCGACGGCGGCCAAATTGATCGCGGGGGCGCGATCGCCGGCGGCTTGGGCGCCGGCGGCTATGCGACGGTCAGCTTATTTTCCGGCCTGATGAACGGCTTCGGCCTAGGGTGGTCCGCCGTCGCGCTGGACGGGTCCGCCGCAGCGCTCACGGCCGCCGCTGCGGAGCTATCCGCCGCGGCAGGCGTCGGCGCCGCTGCGAAGGGCGCGGCGGCAACTGGCGGCCTTGGCAGCGCCATCTGGACCGCTGGCGTCGCCGCGGCGCCGTGGGTCGCTGGCGGGACCGGCATCCTCGGCGGCCTCTACGCGTTGCACAAGTCCGTCGAGATGCTTGGCGGAGTTGATTGGCGAAAATGAAAGTCCGGGGGCGCGCGGGATCTCTAATCTCTGCAAGGCCGTATCGAAGTCAACATTTCCCTACTCTTCCTTCTAGAACCGTCGTTCTGACGTCAACCGCTGAAATTGCAGCTATTGGCGCATTGAGAGTGCCGGTTTTGGTCTCTGGATGACCACGATAGTAACAATGTGACCGGTCAATTGGAAAATTGAGTGATTGTACGGTCGCGCCCGTATTGGCCTTTAGGTCAAAGATAATATTCTGGCTGCCGCGCTGTGACCCACCAGACCCAGTCCAAGTCCATTGCGCTATGTAATAGGGCTGAGCTCCCCCAATCTCTGTTAAAGACAGCTCAATCTTAAATGCCTTACCCGCGCGGCCGTCGCCTGCTTGAGCGTCAATGTCCGGAGATTTGAAGGATTTGGTCTGAACAGGAACGGGCTTGGCTTGCTGCGCGGGCAAGAGGCGCTCCACAAGCTTGTTGAAGACATTTGTTTTGCAGTCCCCGCTGTCCTTTATTGCCTTCGCGAGGTCTTGCTGAAGGACGCCTTGGGCTTCTTTCGTTTTGTACTCACCAGCTGCCGATACGCCGATGCCGACGATCTTGCTAATCAAGCCGCTCACCCGACCACCCAATGAAGCGATCCATTCGGTCGAGCGGCTGTTTTGTTCCACAGTATAGCAGATGTCAGCCGCCGTTCCGCTGATGAGCTTTAAGGCCTCTCTCTGGGCCGCAAGATCATCTTGAGCTGACGCACTCCCTCGCAGCAACAACGATACGACTGCTATGCCTGCCACTGTAAGTCGGAGGGCCATCCTCGTTCACCACCGGTTATATCTACCAAACAGTGCACGCTGAAGCGTTGTTCTTCAGAGATACTACCTAGACCGCAACAATTTGCAAAATGACAAACAACGTCAATCTACCTGACTTGGCGGAGTGGTAGAATTTCCAGGAGGGGCCATTCCGGGAAAGCCCAGCCTGGCGCTCCCGGAGAACCCCGCTCAGTCTGCAACACGGATCGAGCGGGAAAGAACCGGGTACATTCCCGCGCGCGTCCCGCCTATCGTCCCCGTTGTGTCCCGGTCGCGTCTTCCGCTTGCGTTAAAAGCGGACCGCCGGCAGTTGGAGCTGCCGACGGTCCTAACCTGCAACACGATGGATGAGATCATGCAGCAAGCTGAACAGACCAATATCATTGTCGGACCTTGGGCGCACTCCCTAAGGAAGCTGACGCCGATCGAACAGCTTTGGAAACAGTATCAGGTCACGGCCAGCGAGAAGCGGCGCATCTACGCTCTAGCAGATCAAACTGCCGACGCCGACCCAAACGCGGCCGAAGCTGCCTGCGACGCGGCGAATGACGCTTTAGGGGCCGTCGCTGATGCGATCCTAGCCGCCCCCCTCGCATCAAAAGGGGACGCCGCCATCAAGGCGCAAGTTCTGTTGTCGCGCGGCGCCGATCCGGCGGACCTGCTTCATTACCGGCCGCAAGACCTAACGCGGTTCGTCCGGGAAGTCGGCAGCCTTGCCCAACTGTAGACGCTCGTATGACTGGGGACCGCTCCGAGCGCATGAAGGCACTCAGCAAGCTGGCGATGGGAATCATCCGCCGGTGCGGCGAAAGCTCCTTCATCGATCGCGCTGGCCACCGCTGGCGGCTGTCGGAGGTCCGCCATAACGAATTCCGGCTGACGCTTTCGCGATCGATCGACGAGGAAGACCGGAAGTCGACCCTCGACGTCCGGTCGCCGGCAAGATTGTCCTGCACATCGAATGGACAGCGGCGCAGGTCTTGCGGACCGCGTACAAGGCCGCGATTGGGAAGCGCTCTTGCTTCGCTACGACCGCGCACCGGTGCTTGCTGGGCGTCTCAAAGCATGAAGGCCGAGCTTCCGTATTGGCCGGCAGCGCTGCGGCTGGATCAGGCCGCGAGCTACTGCGGACTGTCGGTCGACACGTTCAAGAAGGTCTGCCCGGTCAAGCCGATCGAGTTCACCCAATCTAGCCGTGGGCATCGTTGGCTGCGCTTGCGCCTTGATGCATGGCTCGAAACGATCGATCCGAAGGATCCTCAGACAGTCAGGGTAAGGCGCCGGATTGGTGACATGCTCGATAAGTCTCCAGAACCGATTACGAGAAGGCGTCGTCGTGAACAAACCTGAAGACGAAAACAATCTGCGCGCCGACGCGGCGCCCGTCCGAGCGAAGCGCGAAACGCGTAATTCTGTCGTCACGCTCGAAGAGCTGCCCCTGTTCGCTGACGAACGATCGTTAACCGAGGCCCTTTTAGGGCCCGGCAAATACACCCATTGGCGCGGCCTCGTTACTCTGCTCGAACGGCGTGGTTCCCTAAAATTGACGGTCTGATGGCCGGTCGATACACGCGTGCCGTCCGCGCCTTCTTCGATCGTGAATACCGCATTCACGGTGCGACCCAAGTATCGGCGCCACATCAGCCTGCCGCCTTAGGCGCATCGTGGAAGAAACGTACGCGCAAGCCGTCGTGATCCGCCGGGGCGTCAGGCTCCACGCATGGCGGGGCGAATGGGACGCGCTGCTTCGGCACGATCGCATTCCGCTGCTGGATGACAGAATGTAGGCGGGTTGGCGCGGCGTGCGAAGGCCGCGCCGATCACAGCGGGCTTAATGGTCCAGCGATACGGACGCAACTTCGCCCAAGCCGTTACAGATCAGCACGTCCGTCCTCTTTTCGCCGATCGGCCAGCTGACCCATACTCTCGATAAGGTCGTCGGCCGAACGCTCCGGGACAAGTACCTTGATCCCGAAGCTGTTGAAGCCGCGCACTAATTCAACCGGAATAGGCATCTATCAATGTCCTTTTTCTGGATGGATGGCCGGTCTATCGCCCCTCGGTTTCCCGGGTGTCTCTCGAAACTTAAGAAGCATAGTTCTTCGGTCTTGGGTCGCGCTTCGCCGCCGAATAACGCGACGCGCAGGGCGCGCATGAATTCCGCAGACTTCTCTGGGCTGGCGACAATGGCAGCTCTGGGTCGGCGACAATGGCAGCGGGTGCGTCCTGCGAAGCCCGGTTCGCGCGCTGCTTCGTCTCAGGATGCACGGGCTTCATAAGTTGCGCTTCGCCGATCAGCATTGCGCGTTGGGCCGCGGTCAAGGCGCCGGATCGTGTTTCTGCGGCATCTCGTCCCAGGGCCTGCGCTGGCTTCGGAAATTCATACCGAGCCCGACCGCGCTTACGATTAAATTCGAACCCAGCGTAGTTACCCTATCGCCAGACGAGACGACAGCCGACACCAGCTTTGTGCGCATGAAGCGATAGCTCGATGTCTAACGGCAAGACCCTAGCGCCGTTGAGGCATATGCCCACGCCATCAGAGGAAAAATCGCGGACGGCACACTGCCGCATACACGCTGCGCTGGAGAACCGGATAAACGCATCTTGGCGGACTCAAGTCCTGTCGCTTCGTCGCCGCTCTTGCATCGATCGCTCGCGTTGGGCGGGACCGCCGCTTCTCGGGCGGCGGCCCCTAGCCGCGAAGGCATCGGTTACGCGATACATCGGCACCCTCACGACTGTATCGAGCATCGAACTCCGCGTTGAAAGCCGCAACACGATCCGATCGTTAAAGTTACCGCAGCGATTGCGTCAGCGCTGTGAAGATATGGCTCAGCCGGATTTGGTCCGTGCAGCAATCTCTTTGACCTTGGTCAAGGTTCTTTCGAATTCCGATCGGAGATACTGCTCGTGCGCGAGGTCTGTTGGCTCGGTCAGAAATGCGACCTTGACAAGGAAGCGGTTCAACAGCGACGCAATTGCAAGATTGTCCGAATGCTGCGAACGCAGTGCCGTGAGTTGCCGACGCATCTCAATGAGATCGAGAGTTTCGCGGTCTGACTGCCTGTTCAAATGAAACTCGCGCCAGAGCCCTACAGTGCAGACGAAGCCGCCGCGACGAGTATATTGGCGCGACGGCTTCGCCACTTGGGGACCCGGACCAAGGGCAATGTCCGGCCAGTGAGAAGCTAACGTTCCGTAGCTTCGCTGCAACCGAACTCTGGAATTAAGCTTGATGTCGCAGTGGCGGGTTAATTCTGGAACAGTCGCACTGGCTATAGCTCTCGTTCCATCGCCGGGTGACTACGGTTCTTCACCTTGATCCAGCGCTTCTGGCGCCCGCCGCAGTACGGTCGATCGCGATGCTTTGAGACCAGCCCCTCAAGGCCCATGCGACAGGCGGCCCGGAATAGCTTGGGGCCCTCTCGCCGCGCTCAAACGGCGCAATGGTGATGCCGTCCGGCCGGCGCGCCAAAAGCTTCTCCAATTTTGGCTTCCGCTGATGCAGCGGCAGATCGCGCAGGTCTCCGGACCGAAACGCGCAATAGCCGACTGAAAAATAGGAATTGACCGATCCGCGTCTCGTAGTCCGTCGGATGGGATGCGATATAGGCGGCGGTCGCATGTACAACTTCCTGAGCAATATCCGTCAAGCTTGCCCCGGCACGCCGGGCCGCGTTAGCGAGGATCGCTTGCGCATCGAATTTTGGCTTGTTTGACGCGACATGTTCGCAGATCTTGTCGGTCTGCACGCCAGCAAGGGCCCAGACCGTGCTGTAGCCGGTCGTAAAGACCACTGTTCTGTCCACCCCTTCGACTTCAGCAATCTTGAACGTGTTATCGCAAGCGATGGTCCAGTTCGCATTGGTGAGGCCAAGACGGCTATCTGCAGCTATGATCAGGCCGGCAACCGTTGAAACGACCAAGACGAGTGTCATCGCTCGACAACGGCGCAGCCGCGTTTCAGTGCCGCCTCGAATACTGGCTTCAGCCCCGGGTCAGCGAAGATGGCGTCGCCGGGCAGGAAGTCGCGCACAATGTGCCATTCGAAGCCGCGGCTCGGATCGGGCAGTTTCATCGGATTGAGCACGTCGGCGGTGCGATCGGGGCCTTCTCCGAAGGCGCCTCGTGGTGTTACCAATAATGACGATGACGGATGATCAAGACGAAAACGAGTTCCAGTTGCTGGGATTGGCACTCTATGCCGCGCAGCGCGTGGAATTCGCCCTTTACGGACTCGCTGCCCACGCGGCTCACACCCCTACAGCTAAGAAGGAGCGGCGCTTTCGCGACCTGACACCAGAAAAATTTCTGCGAGGAGATGCTAGCGAGCTTAAGGCCACCTTGGGGCAACTAGTCACGACATTCGGAGAGGCTTTCCTTATCCAGACACCCGAACTCATTTCATTCTACGAAGATCGCAATCTTCTAGCGCACGACTATTTCCGCACGTTTCGTACAAACATTCGCGGCACGCCAGATCGCCGTCAGGAAGGGCCGGAGTTCTTGCGAGACTTCATTAAGCGAGCCTTGTATTGGGAGACCGTCTTGCGCGGCCTCTTAGCCGAGATGATGAAAAGAGCGTCGCAAAAGGAAGGCCGAGAAGCCGAACTCGCATGGACGGCAGAAGACTTGGGAAGAATCGATCTATTCCGCCAACATGTAGCGAAATACCTAGCTGGCAAGGGAGTCTGCGCAGAAGGATTGACTGCACGAAAGGATAGTCGATGAAGTCACCGGGCGCGATAAGAAGGATGTCTTCGAATGAAAGAGGCCGTCCCACTGGCGGCCTCAAGTTTCAGGAGTGTCTTCTTGCCGGGTTTTGGGAAAAAGAGAATTGCAGGGGTCGACTACGATCTTGACCACTTGGATCCGTTCACGATGGAAGTGAAGGCCAAGGAGGAGGATGCTTCGCCATACATTGTCCGTGTCAGCTTTGGCTTTCACTGCTTCACCCGAGAAATCACCCCGGAAGATAGCCCGGACCTCCATATGGTGCATGGTAAGGAGAAGCGTTGTTTCTGCCATCATCGCTATAAGCTCTCGAAAGAACTAGCGGATATGATCCGCTACGCTGCTGCCGGGAGGGCCTATTTCGGCGATAAAGGAAATTTCCTGATCGTTGAAATGCCGGACCAGGGGAACGCGCCGTATGTCGCGTTTTTCGATGTCGAGAAGGCCAAAAAGGCGGACGGCTATGATGGCGCAATGTTCGTAACCAGCGCCCACCTAAGGCCGAAGCTGCCCAATAAATTGCCAGCAGTCAGCTTTGTTACGGTGGTGGACTATCGCATCAAGGGAAGGGATCTGAAACGACCTCCACCGCGGAATGTGGTGGCTCAGAAAAGAAAATAGCCCCCGCAGGGGCTATTTCCGAGGGCAGAAATTGGTGCGAAAAGAACCCTCTGTGCGAAATGCTCACCTTACGTCCACTAACCGTGGAGCCTCCGGAAGAAGGCGGAGCCGCTGTTTTTCACCGCTATCAGCGACCGTACACGTAACTAACATCGCCCATCGACAGTTTCAAGAAACTTAAAAAACAAAGCCGAAGCAATCCTAACAACACGCAAATCAGCCGAATTACGCGCAGAACCATCAAAAACTGTACGAACACGGCAATGTACGGTTCCACAGTGACCATCGCAATTAATTGCAGGCACCTGCAAAGTTCCCCACGAAGCAACGGGCGCTTAATACCGCAATTCACCGACGCTCTTTTAGTTACCCGGGGCGGTAACCAGGTTCTGCGCAAAGCCACGGAAGGCATCATGATACCGTCCAACAGCTGAATCGTTCCGCGATCGCCGGCGATAGGACTCCATTGTCAGCGTTCGGTCCGCTCAAGACGGGCCCCAGAAACAGGTTAGCGCCTCATTGCGCGCTGAATTCTTCCTTGACTTCACCGGTTGCAAGCCGGCCAATTAGCATGGCGTTCTGCACCTGTGTCGCTGTGGCGCTTTCTCGCCCTTGGGTCCGTTGCGCATTGCGAGTTCCGTTGTTGAATTAATCGTTATGGGCTTACTAACCTCGAACCTCGATCATAGCTGTTGATACAACGTATCTACATTATCCAGTTGCACGGCAACTAATTTGGTGTATCTTCGTTGTTGATACTTGCCGGTATCGTCGTGGAGGTAGCGATGGTCGTTCAGTTTGCAATGTGGGGCAATAGCGTGGCTCTCCGCATTCCGAGCGCCTACGCAAAGGAAATCTGTGCATTCGCGGGCCGAGAGGCGGAAATTACCGTTCAAAACGGTAACTTAGTCGTGGCCCCTCGCAAAGCGCCAGTCTACACGTTAGACGCGCTCCTTGCGGGCATGACTCCCGAGAACTTGCATGAAGAATATAACACGACTGCTGCGGTCGGCGAGGAGTTCGGCTCCTAACGAGCCCTATTGCCCTGATATGGGCGATATTATCTGGCTCAACTTCGATCCCCAAGCAGGTCGTGAAATGGCAGGGCGACACGCCGCATTGGTCGTGTCGCCCCGTAAATACAATCAATTTTCCCGGCTTTGCCTACTCTTCCCTATCACCAGCAAAGTGAAGGGCTACCCGTTCGAATCGCTGCTTCCTGAGGAATTTGAAATTCCCGGGGGATCTGAGCGTGGGGGATGTGTCGTGGCAGATCAGATCAAGAGTATGTCCTGGCTCGAAAGAAAGTCTGATTTTGCATGCGGGGCTCCGGATGGCGTTTTGGAAGACGCAATCGCGAAGTGCAGGACGTTGCTCCCCCTCAAAGATTAATGCCCGTTTAGACTTCCGTTTTATTGTCCTGCGGCGGCACACTTGGCCCGAAATTTCGCGCGGCGTTAAGGTCTTCGTAAACCAATCAAAGGACACTGGCGGGGCAGCCGGTGTGGCTGCCCCTCAAACCAGGGAGCTAAACGATGGAAGACGCCGTCGTATCGCTAACGGTTGCACTTGTAGTCATCGGGCTAGCCCAACTCGGGGTATCCCTAATGCACTACTATAAGAACTGACCGTTAGTATCTACTGGGCCTACGGAACTTGCCTTCCGTAGGCCCTTTTCTATTGCACCAGAAAACAACCTTCCCGTAAAGGAAGGGTTAAGATTTCCTTTCCGCCCCAAATTTCAAACTGAGGCACCACACCAGGAGATTCCGCTTCCTCAATGTTGCAGCGGCCCCTGTGCCATGCTCGCTGTACCCCGGTTGCGTGGGCCTCATCGACCAGCAGGAACCCACACAAGCCGCGATCCCGCGACTTGGTGCTCGGCTCCAAGGCAGCGACAGCCCTCTTGAGGCGCGGAGCATAGGCCGGCGGCAATGTAGCCCAGGTGAAATCGATACCTGCGCGCGGCTTGAGAACTCACAGCTTGCGGTCGCGTGCTGGACTCCACAAGCCCGCGGCGTAGCTACTCTCGTTGGAAACACAATCCGGCTTCATGCGAGCGCTTGGAACCCTTTGGGCAGGTTCTACGAAACCGATCGACGCGATCTTCCCTCAATCCGACAAAATCCGGTTGTCCCGATCAACTCTGACGACGCGCGGACTAAACGTTCGTGCCTCGTTGTCGTTGAAGGAGGCGTATGCCACGATGATGAGCTTGTCTCCTGGAATGGCCAGCCGTGCAGCTGCGCCATTCAGCCCGACTATTCCTGACCCCGCGGGTGCCTCGATGACGTAAGTGGCAAACCGTGCGCCGGTCTCGACATTATAAATTTCCACGTGCTCGTTGGCCAAGAACCCCGCTGCGGTGAGCAGGTTACGATCAATCGAGATAGCACCTTCGGGGTGCAGATCGGCCTCAGTGACCGACGCCCGATGGATCTTTCCCTTCATCAACGTAACCTGCATGTTCGACCTACAAGGACCTTTGTACACAACCGGTTGCTGACGTGGCCGGAACAAGTCGGAGGTGATGCCGAGCCTGCACAATAGGTATGTAGTTTGCATCGAAATGTTCGCCATGAGCGCTCTGTGCTAGAACATCAGATCGGGGGAAGACAAGCATACAGGCTTTCGGCCTCTAGGCGCGTCCAATCACTGCGGACGGACCGGCTGTCGCCGGCCGCCGTCGCTCCCACCGATACACGAACGTTCATAAGTCTGGCTTCTTCATCACGACAGACGATCATATTCGGGATGATCGACATTCTCGGACCTGATGGATGCGGTGTGAGACAACAGCCCTTGGCAAGCGTGCCGCCGAATGCCTTTGTTCGGTACCTGCAAGCTAATGATCCCGCCACTCTAACGCTAGTGCGATGCAAAAACACCGCGAAAGCCGAGCAGCAATTGCAGAAATCCTGCGCGGACGCGCGTGTCCGGCTCTTCAGGCGTTGTGCCACCACGTGATAGATGATCTCGGTGAATGCTGAGAATACCACAATCGCTGAGCGCATCACCAACGCGATCGGAGAGCGGATCATCGGCGGGGCACTGCGGGCCGAGGCGCCGCTCCGTCAGGATATTGCGCGGCAAGCTGGTTCAAGCCGCGCTCCATCGGCTTTTCGGCAACTCGGAGCCAAACACCTTTGTTGTCGCTGCCCCGCGCCAAGGTGTTCGCGGCGCTCCACTTGATATCCAATTGGTGAAGGCGATCGCCTACATCGCGCAGCGCTTGAGGTGGTTGCCTTGCGCAATCGGGCGCAAGACTCACGGCTTCGGAGCGATAGAGCAGCTGGCACTTATTGATGGACAAGCTCGCAGCATCGAGGGTATGAGACGGCCAACCGAGCATTCCACCAAGTGCTGGTTGCGCGTTGCGGCATGCCGCGGCTTCTTGAGAGTCTTGATGAATTGCAGCTTGCGAACTCGCGACCGGTTTTCGCGACGGCACCAAGTGGTGCCTGGCGACCGCGATCCCATCAGGATCACTGCATGATTTTCCATGTTTTGCGTGCGTACGGCGTCGATCGGGCTTGCAATCTGCTCGCACACCAAATTCAAGCGATCGAACGGCTTTCGCTTTCCCCCTCTGAACGCGAAATCGACCTTGTAGGCCCATCGAACAGGGACGAAACGCTGGGACGCGGCAGATCGCCCCTTGCTGCAGCGAGCACTGTCGAAGCTCATGATTTGATCGGTCTTATGAAATCGGCCCAGACACCATGATACGTCACATCGTCTTGTTCAGCGCCAAAGATGACGCCAACGTCAGCCAGATCATCGCCGGCCTTTCCGTTCTCACCCAAATCCCGCATGCAAATCGGCTCGAGATTGCTCGCAATCGCAAGAGCGATCAGATCGGCAACGACATCGACGTCGTCGTCTATGGAGAGTTCGAGAACGAGACGGAACTCGCGGCGTATAAAGCTCACGATCGATATCAGGAAGCGATCAAGCGCGTACGACCGTTGCGCGAGCTGCGGTTTGCGGCCGACTATGACGTGCCAACAGATACCTAGGTCGGCCCAACGCTGGCCAACCCGTTCGGTCCACTGGCTACTTCATGGGCCTGGACTCGAGACGAGTGTGCGGAGCCTGACGACACGATCGACAAGACGAATGCGCCCGCCTGGGTGCCGCGATCGCGCTACGCTGCGCGCCGGCCTCCGACATTGCTGATGCCCGATGCATATTCGCGAATTCCAGTGGATCGAACCCATCCACGCGATGCAACGGCTGGCGGGCCTGGCAAATCTGACATTTCTCGACAGCGCTGCGGGGCATGATGCGCTTGGGCGCTATTCGTATCTGGCTTGCGACCCGTTCGGCACATTTATTGTCGCGGATGCTCAGGCGAGCTGGAATGGCCACCTTGTCGAAGGCGATCCCTGGGACGTTCTGCATGGTCTGCGGGCCAAATACCCGCAGAAGCATCGTCCTGAACTCCCGCCGTTTCAAGGTGGCGCGGCCGGATTCTTTGGTTATGATTTGAACAGAACTCTGGAGCGGTTGGCCCCGCCGGCTACTCCGGGACAGCGCTTGCCTGAAGCGATCTTGCATTTTTATGATGTGATCGTCAGCTTCGATCAAAGGGCTCAGAGATGCTTCATCGTGTCGACGGGCTGGCCCGAGCAGGATCCCGCAGCTCGCGCCGAGCGAGCGCACTCCAGAGCCGATGAGCTAGCAGCGCTGCTTGCCGCCCGAACACCAATGTTACCGCGCTTCGCCGGCGCAGTAGCCGTATGGGAATCCAATTTTTCGCGCCGGGACTATATCGCCGCAGCCGAGCGGGTGATCGAATTGATTCTGGCAGGCGACCTCTTCCAGGCCAATGTTGCACAGCGCTTCACGGCTCGCCTGTCGAGCTCGTTCGATCCGTTCGCCTTCTACGGTCGCCTTCGGTCAATAAACCCTGCTCCTTTTGCGGCGCTCTTGCGCTACGGCAAGCTCACCATTGCCTCGAGCTCACCGGAACGTTTTCTCAAGCTCGATGGGCGGACTGTTGAAACGCGGCCCATCAAAGGCACGATCGCGCGCTCGGGCGATGCCATGGAAGACCAACGCCGGGCCGAGCTCCTCCAGAACTCCGAAAAGGACCGCGCCGAAAACATCATGATCGTCGACCTTTTGCGCAACGACCTGTCTCGCGTCTGCACCGCGGATTCGGTGGAGGTTCCGGTGCTGTGCGGTCTGGAGTCTTACGCCTCAGTACACCATCTCGTGTCGGTCGTTACCGCTGAGCTTGCACAGGGAAAAGATGCCGTAACGCTCCTCAAGGCGTGCTTCCCCGGGGGATCCATTACAGGGGCGCCCAAGGTGCGAGCGATGGAAATCATCTGTGAGATCGAGCATGTCGCGCGGGAAATCTATTGCGGGTCAATTGGCTTTATCGGTTTTGACGGGCACATGGACACGAACATCGCAATCCGCACCGTCACTATCCACGATGATATGGCTATGTTCCACACAGGAAGCGGCATAACGGCGCTATCAGATCCCGAGGCCGAATATGACGAGACGATTGCCAAAGCACAGCGCATCTTCGACGCATTTGACGATAACAATCTTGGTGCTTGATGATTGTCATCATCGATAACTACGATTCCTTCGTTTTCAACATTGCTCGTTACTTCCAGAAGCTTGGCGAAGCAACCGAGGTGATCCGGAATGACGCTATTAGCGTCAACGATCTCGCTCGCCTCACGTCACGCGCCGTGGTGATATCGCCAGGACCATGCACACCTATGGAGGCCGGGATATCAACTGCCGTTGTCCGGGAGCTCTCCGGCGTCATTCCAATTCTCGGGATTTGCCTCGGACATCAGTGCATCGGGAGTGCTTTCGGCGCAAATGTGAGACGTGCAAGGCGACCAATGCACGGCCGGTCCTCATCTCTGGCGCATGACGGTCAAGGACTGTTCGATGGACTCCCTTCTCCACTTAACGTCGGCCGGTACCACTCGCTGATTGTCGATCTGGATGATTCTTGCGCGCCGAAGCTCGCAGTGCCCGCTCGCTCCGAGGAGGGCGAGATCATGGCGCTTGCCCATCGCGACCATCCAACCTATGGCGTACAGTTTCACCCCGAATCTGTTCTAACCCAACAGGGGGAGGAAATCCTCAAAAACTTCCTTCGGCTAAGTATGAACTTCGGCGCGAGAGGATTGTAGACCAGGTGGCGCTACCAAGGCTGGCGCAACCGGTTAATGCGCATCAAAGCTGGGGCGACACGATTTTACAGAAGCCACTATGAAGCGATGAACTTCCCGAACCCGCCGCACGTCGTGGGTATCGGGATGCGAGGTGAGCCAGTAACTTCGAACGAACCGCACATCAGGGAGCAGACGCTGAAGCTCCGGATAGCAGCGGGCAGCATAGTCGTGCAGGATGCCAACGCCATGGCCGCTTCTCACCGCTTCCATTTGAGCAACCACGCTGCCACACTCGTAGCGGCGCGACATCAGCCGACCGAGTGCTGAGGCGTAGTCCAGCGCCCTGCTGTAAGCGAAATCCTCAACATGCGTGACGAACAACCGGCCCGTCAGATCGGACTGTTTCTCGATTTGGCCTTCGCGCGCGAGATAGCTTTTTGCGGCATAAACGCTGAGCGTGTAATCGGTCAATTTCGACAGGATCAATCGCCCCTGCTTCGGCCGGTCGAGAGTTATTGCAATGTCAGCTTCTCGGCGGGACAATGAAAAGGTGCGTGGAAGCGGCACGAGTTGAATGATCAGACCGGGATGTCGGGCCGCGAGTGCCCCCAGCTGATCTGCCAGAAAGTAGTTGCCCAATCCATCCGGCGCCCCAACGCGCACAGTGCCAGTGATCGCTTCAGCGGCGCCTCCGATACTGGCGCCTACCTTGAGCAACTCGCTTTCGGCGCGTTCCGCCGCCACCACGAGGGCGTCTCCCGCCGCTGTCAACACGCAGCCAGAAGTGTGGCGTTCAAGCAGCTTGACCTTGAGACTCCTTTCCAACGCCGTGACCTGGCGAGCAACCGTCGCATGGTTCAGCCGCAAATGCTTTGCCGCTTTCAAGAATTGCCCGGCACGCGCGACTTCAAGAAAGATCCGAACGCTTTCCCAATCCATCGACTACACTTTCTGCACAACGGAGTCGCGAACTTGGTCGTTGATGCGCAAATCTATGCATCCATTATCACACGCGATCAAGCGATTTACAGAGGAGCACTGCCGTGTCCCGAACCATTCGGAACTTCATCAATGGCGAAATGGTGCAAGGACGGAGCGGCAGGACTTCGCCGGTTTTCAATCCTGCAACTGGCCAACAGTCCGGGACTCTCGCTTTAGCTTCGGCAGATGACGTGAGAGCTGCTGTAGGTGCCGCGCGTGCCGCCTTCCCGGCTTGGGCCGCTACGCCTCCCCTCCGGCGAGCGAGGATCCTCAACCGGTTCCTGCGCATGTTGGAAGAGCGGACTGACGAACTCGCCCACGCCATCACAGCCGAACACGGCAAGGTGGTTTCAGATGCCAGGGGTGAAGTTCAGCGCGGAATGGAAGTAGTGGAGTTCGCCACGGGCGCACCGCAGCTCTTGAAGGGCGAAGTTACGGAGAACGTCGGTTCGCGGGTCGACAGCCATTCGCTGCGGCAGCCCTTGGGTGTTGTGGCCGGCATCACGCCCTTCAACTTTCCGGCCATGGTCCCGATGTGGATGTTTCCCGTCGCGCTCGCCTGCGGCAACACCTTCATTCTCAAACCATCCGAGCGCGATCCGTCCGCTTCGCTTCTCCTGGCAAAATGGCTCGAGGAAGCAGGCCTGCCTCGTGGTGTCTTCAATGTCGTGCAAGGCGACAAGGAAGCGGTTGACGCGCTTCTTACCCATCCTGATGTTGCAGCCGTGAGCTTCGTGGGTTCGACGCCAATTGCCCGATACATTTACGAGACGGCGACTCGGCACGGCAAGCGTTGCCAGGCGCTCGGCGGTGCCAAGAACCATATGATTGTCATGCCGGACGCCGACCTGGATCAGGCAGTCGATGCGCTAATGGGCGCCGCTTATGGTTCGGCCGGCGAGCGTTGCATGGCTATCTCGGTCGCTGTCCCGATCGGCGAGACGACTGCCCAGCGCCTGATCCAAAAGCTGGCCCCGAAGGTGCGCGGGTTGAACATCGGGCCCGGCACCGATCCCGATGCCGAGATGGGCCCCTTGGTGACCAAGCAGCATCTCGAGAAAGTTCGCGCCTACATCGATGCGGGTGTTGCCGAGGGAGCGGAGCTCGTGGTCGACGGGCGCGACTTTAAGCGTCAGGGTTATGAAGGCGGCTATTTCATCGGGGGCACGCTGTTCGACCGCGTCACGACGAAAATGAAAATCTATCGAGAAGAGATCTTCGGTCCGGTTCTAGCGGTCGCTCGCGCCAACTCGTATGACGATGCAGCGGACATGATCAACCAGCACGAATTTGGCAATGGCACGGCGATCTTCACCAGGGACGGCGATGCGGCCCGGGAATTCGCTCACCAGATTCAGGTCGGCATGGTCGGCATCAATGTGCCGATTCCGGTTCCGATGGCATTTCATTCGTTCGGCGGCTGGAAGGCATCTCTGTTCGGCGACCACCACATGCATGGCCCGGAGGGCATTCGATTCTATACCAAGTTGAAGACAATCACGACGAGATGGCCAACGGGTATTCGAGCCGGAGCCGAATTCGTGATGCCGACGATGGGATAACCCTTTTCGTTAGACAACAACTAAGTGCAGCGTTGTCGCGCGAACGGAGCGGAGAAGCAGGCCCAGTACGGTGGCTGAAGAGATGCCCTGAACGGTTATCCAGTGTCTCTTCCGCCGGGCAAATACGCGCGACAGCAGGTTTGCCGTGACGGCACCTGCGATTGACCATCTCACCTCCGAGATCCAGCTCGATCGGTTTGATGCGGCGCTTGTTACACCTTGCCAAAGTGCCGTCAAACGGTGGTTAGTTGATCGAGCTGGTCGTCAGTTCGCGCCGACGGATGCAATCGAATTTAGCTTTTTCCTGTCTTCAACCGGCTCGTTGAGCCTGACGACAGCTTTCTCAAGATATCTGCTTGCCCACGTGATGTCGTTTGCAAGAGCTAGCCGTGCGCCTGCACCATCACCTGCCGCCAGGCTGGCCAGGATCGATCGGTGTGGATGATCCCTCGCTGTTGCGGATGCACTGAAATCATTCAGCGTCAGAAGCGGGCCGATCTGAACCCACAGGTTTTCGATCAGCCCGCAGACCACAGGCAAGTCTGACGATCTGTAGATTCTGAAATGAAATTCTTCATTGATGGCGAGGACCGTCTGCACGTCGCGCTGCCGTCTTGAGACCATCAGCTGCTCCTGCATTTTCTCCAGCGCGAAGATGTCGCTCGATGACACGTTCTTAGCCGCAGCTTCCGCTGCACGCCCTTCCAACTCAATTCGAATGTCGCGAATTTCCCTGAACCGGGCCACGCTCAAGACTGGAACCATCATCGTGCGCGACTGATGCGGAACAAGTCCGCGCTCGGACGCGAGGCGCAAAAGCGCCTCCCTCACAGGAGTTACACTAACTCCAAGCTCTTCGGCCAACGGCTTCAGAAGCAGCCGCTGCCCCGGCCGAAACCGACCAGCCATAAGAGCTTTGCGCAGCATCAAATATGTTCGCGCGTGTAAGTTGTCGCGTCCGACGTGCAGCCAATCAAGTTCGGTGGGCATGGGCAGAGTGGATGAGGCAGCAAGGGGCTCTGCGTCTCGAGATCCTACCTTCCTCATTTTCTGTTCATTCCCGTCTCTACCCGCGCGACTTCTAGTCGACCTGCTTCTCATAGCAAGTCCGTGTACCATGACAGTGGAGAGCCACAAAAGGCAAAAGGGGCCGGCGTGGGCCCCTCTTAGGCTATGTCTTCAGCCAGGCGGTATCGGCCTAGCTTCCGGACGCCGGGCTCCATGGCAATGGAGCAAGCGCCTCAAACTCTGTCACCACGTCGATGACTGCGGGCTTACCGGACCGGCGCGCATCGTCGAATGCCTTAGCCAAGTCACCGGGCTTCTCGACGCGCACACCGAAGCAGTCGAAATCGCGCGCGATTTGCGCAAAATCCGTATCCCGATAGGCAAAGATCTCCTCCTTATTGCCCTTCCTTCCTTCGTAGGCCATGTCGATGTTTCTTCTGCCTTGTCCAAGGCAATGATTGTTGTTCACGATCGTGATCACGTTGAGGCCATACCGCCTGGCCGTTTCCAGCTCGGGCAGATGATACATAAAACCACCATCGCCGGTTAAGCAGACGATTGGACGATCCGGCATCGCGCATTGAACGCCGAGCGATGCAGGAAAAGCCCAGCCCAACGAGCCTGCGGCTCGCAGGTAGCCTTGAGCCGGGTCGGTCAGATAGACGAGCGTCCCGCTCCAATGCGATGCGTATCCCGTATCGGCCACCAGCATTGCGTTGTTCGGAAGCCAGTCCGAGATCTCACGGCACAGACGCTCCGGCCTGATCGGTGTCGCCTCAGAGGATCGCGCGATCTCAGCCTCCGCCCGCCATTCGGCGACGTAGTCAGCAACCTTCCGCTGCCAACCAAGCCTCGAACGGGACGGCAGTTCCGAGCCAAGACAATTGAGAGCCGCTTTCGGGTCGCCGTGTACACCAATGGCTTCGGGGAAGTTGCGACCAAGCTCCGCCGGGTCGATGTCGATCTGTACAATTTGCGCCTCGGGCCTTGGCAGCTTCCAGTGGTTCGTAATCATGTCCCCGGTGTCGCTGCCGACGAACATGACAAGATCCGCGTCGTTCAGGATCTTGTTTGCACAGCTGCGCGAGTAGGTCCCGGCCACACCCCCATTTTGCGGGTGAAACTCCGGAAGAGCGTGTTTTGCGTCAAGCGACATCACAACAGGAATCTGGTGATGTTCGACGAATGCCTTCAGGGCGCCCTCGGCGCCTGACATCATCAAGCCGGCGCCTGCAAGGATCACAGGGCGCTCTGAAGCCGCGATTGCGGCCGCGGCACGGCTCACCGATTCCGCATCCGGAGAAGGACGGAAAGCTGGTAACTTTGCGTAGGTCTCTTCGGGAAAGATGCTAGCCGTGAATTCGGCAGCACCAACGATGTCGCCCGTATAGCCGGTGATGTCGAGATGGACAGGGCGGGAGGTACCGGTGGTCGCCTCCCTGAATGCTTGACGAAGGAGATGGGGTAATTGCGCCACCTCATCGACTCGACCTCTAAACTTCGTGACCGATGCGTAAAGCGGCTCGTGCGGAAGCTCCTGATACGCGTTTCGGTACTGGTAATTGGCCGCGTGGCGCCCCGTCAACGCGACGACCGGTGCGTAGGCAAACCAAGATTCCTGGAGGGCCGCGGCAAGATTGGCGGCTCCCACGGATTGCGCCATGCAAACGGCAGGCCGCCGCAATGCACGCGCATAGCCGTCCGCCATGTATGCGATTCCCTTCTCGGAGTGCCCGAGAATTCGCTTGATACCAAGATCTTCCATTTCGGTGAGCGCGCGTCGCAGAACGGCATCCATGAAAAAGACGTGCGAGATACCTTTCGCCTTGATGGTCTCGGCAATGAAGCGACCTCCGGTCATGCGGCGGGCCGGCTCAGCCTTTGACAACTTAGAATTGCTCATCTTGTCCTATCTCTCTGTCGATCAGCGCTGAAACAGAGGCTCAGGCCAGCATTTAGCCTTTCCTGAGAACCGGCCGTCGCGCATCATCTCGCGTTGCGCGAGCTTTTTATATGATATAAAAAGTCTGTCAATTCAGGGGCGGCGCCCGTGCGGGCGCTGAGCTGTGCCCGCGCGGCTCGCTTATGAGAAAAACCAAAGGAGAGACCATGATCCGCTACGACCTGTCGGGAAAAAGAGCCCTCGTCACCGGTGCCGCCTCAGGCATCGGTTTGGCGACTTTGAAGCGGCTGGCAGAGTCGGGGTGCAGTGTTGCGCTGAACCACCTTCCCGATGATCCAAGGGGGCCTGAAGAAGCAAAAAAGCTTCGGGCGGACGGTTACGATGTCTTCGGCGTACCGGGCGCGATCGGTGATGGAAAGGAAGCAGAGCTGGTAGACGCCGCCGTCAACAAAATGGGCGGGCTCGACCTTCTCGTTAACAACGCTGGCACGCCGGGCGCACGAAAATCCATTTCGTCTTCTGATCTCGACCTCATTACTGACGAGCTGTGGTCGACGGTGTTGGACACGAACCTTATCGGGCTTTTCCGATGCACGCGCGCGGCTGCACCATCGTTGCGACATTCCAGAGGTGCTATCGTAAGCTTGGCATCAGTGTCAGCATTGACTTCGAGAGGATCCAGTTTGGCCTATGCGGCAAGCAAGGCCGGTATCATTGCGATCACACGTCATCTCGCTCAGGGTCTCGCACCGGAGATCCGGATCAACGCGGTGGCGCCGGGCGCGGTTGACAGCACCTGGCAGATCGAATGGACCGAAGCCCAACGGCAAAGTTCTATTGAGCGAACTCCCCTGCGGCGCAGATGCATTCCCGAGGATATTGCCGAAACCATCGTCTATCTGGGCTTTGCAGCGCCCATGATCACAGGACAAACCATCGTTATAGACGGGGGTCTAACACTGTAGCTGCGGCCCGATTCAATTCTGAAGCTTACGACATCATTGAACATCGTTCTGCTTTGGCTTGGATCGAATGACCAATAGCCGGCCCTGAAATAGCTGCACGAAGCCGGATCGCGGCAGCCAACGTCCGACCCAGCCGCGCAAGATAGCTGGTCACTGACAGCAAAGTCGCCTCAACCGGCTTTGCCGTCGGGAGACTTGGTGTACGGAGAAATCCTGTCTAACGCGTTTCCGCCACGCAGCTACCGATGTTCGGCAGATGAATTGAGCGCCCGAGGGCCTGCTCAACGAGATCAAACGTGTCGATGAGCGCACGCATATTGATGAGCCGGGCGGCCTCGAACTGGGCGAACTGGGCAAGGCGCAACGCAATTGGTTTTTTGGAAGCACGCGTTAGTAGCGAACATCGCAAAATGGAAGCCGCAGAATCCAACCCGAGTATAGTCGTCTCGCGGTCGAAACGCCGCAACTGGATATTGCCGGCGACATGACGGATGACTTCCAGCACGGCATCCTTGCCGTGCCGACTGCCGAGAAACGGAAACATGTCAACGGGCCCGTAGAGCGCCCACTCGACATTTTCGTGAAGCAGACCCTCTATTTCCGCAAAAGATTGATCGTTGATCGCGCGATGCAAGGCGCGCGAGAAACGCCAATAACAATGTTCTGTCATGCGGGTACTTCCTGCAGATCCGAGTTGAGAAGAGACGCGGCTGCGTTGGTGGCCGGCGTGAGTTCTGCGTTCCGCTCGATGCGCCCATGCCATCTAAGGTCCGCCGCGTGACAGCCCGCGCATGCATCGCCGCTCCTCACAACCTATTTTGTCTGCTCGCGAGCGGAGAATATAGACAAGCGTGAGGCCGAATAGCTGCGAAAAATAAAACCAAGGTGCGGAAATTATGCGGCTGGTACGCCGGAATTTCCAGAGAGACGGTCCTGGGCACATGGTCGAGGGTTGCCAGCAGCGGTTGAGCGACATCCGGGTTACAATGGCTCGCAAGAGCAGCCGAATTTCTTTCTGCTCACGGAAAAGGCTTGCGGCATCGAATCGTGTACGCACGCTCTATCGTTTTACGGGGTGAACCGGATAGTCCATCATCCTCAGACCTAGTGGGCCGCTCTTGATAGCTGTAATCAAACAGAACTTCGACGGCCTGCTTCTGACGAGAAAGGCCTCCGGCGGGCATGCCGGAGGCCTTCTTGGAGGTTAACTCAAGAGCCTGTTGTTTGCTCCTTTCCTATACAACGACGATCTAGAAATTGCGCTGAGCGCGGAGCAGCAGTACCAAGCTGTTCTGGTCCTTCAGCTCATACACTGCAGCCGGCTTTGCGACGCCCGACTGAAGCGGAAGGGTCACCGTGCTTCCGCTCGCATGCTTCTGGTCGAGCATCATATACGCAAGCTCACCGGTAAAGGTCAGGCCCTTGACGGGGGTCCATGACGTCTTTGTGCCGACCACCGCATAGTTGAAATCTGGATTACACCCGGCCGCGCCGCTCGATAGGGCGAGAGTGGTGACCATCGCGCCACAGATGTAGCCCTTAGCCGTGTTGTTATACCTCACAGCCGCCCACGCCCCGAAGATCGAACTGTTCCAATAGGGGTCCCAATTATGGGTGTATCCGCCATTGAAACCACAGGTCGTGGTCAGCTCCTGACCAGCACCAGCGACAAACACCGAATCCGAAACCCCCGCGATACCCAAGCTCTGGTAAGCACCCGGCAATCCGGTGCTGCCATACATGGCGTATGACCGCGACATGTAGTCATGGAAGTTGTAGCTGCTCGCACCATGCGTATACACGCCCGTCAGGTTGATTGTGTCACCCGGGCCGGTCGGGAGGTTCTTGATTGACAACGCCAGCTGTCCAGCCCAACCCCACTTGTCGTTGGGATGGCCCGTGGGCTCGGACGCCCCGTAGTAGGCAGCATGGTTGTCGTGGGCGGCGACCGAAGCTTGGAAAAGGCCCCAGGCCTGATCAACACGAACCCTCGCGACGAGGTCAGGGGCTCGGGTCCCGCCAATGTCGTTAGCACCGTAGGCCCCCACTGCAAGACCCGCGGCTGTCGCACCGGTGACGTTCCAGATGTTAGTCGTGTACGCCTGAACCTGATCCTGGGCCGAGAAGGATGCCGTAATGCCCTGGCCGAAGTCTGCCGTATACGTGATCTGGTTGACAGGATCCCAACCGGCGCTTCCCGGCAGTTCGAAATTGTTCGCGGGATATTCGGCCCAGGGCGTCCTAAACTGCGACTCCGCCTTACCAAACGTGAAGCCGGCGAACTGAATAAATGCGTAGTAGAGACCGACTCCACCTGTAGCAATCTGGGAACCGAGCGAGGTGGTATAGCTTGTCGCCCCATTGACAGCGGACGTGCCGGCGCCAGAGTAGGTGCCGCTTGTCCACGTGAACGTCAGTTCAGCGAAGGTGCGAACGACACCGTACTCGGTGGCCGTTCGCGTATCTATCTGCAGATCTTGGCGGGCCCGCGCCGTGTAGTAGTTGCTGAGCCGGTTGTGTGCGCCAGCCACACCACCAACGGCAGCGTCGAAGTCAGCGTTGGTCGCCAGCATGGTGTCCACACGCAGATACCCGCCGAGCTTGATGCACGTCTCAGTGCCTGGGATGTAGTAGAAACCAGCACCATACAGCGAGCAGATCTTCACGTACTCGATCGCCTTGGCTTTGACCGGGAGATCGGCGGCCTGCGCGCCAGCCCCCACGAACATTGCCGCAGATCCAAGAACAATACTCTTCATGACCTTCATCGATGAACCTCCAAGTTGGAAACCGCGTTTCCGTCCTTCAAAGATCCGCTACCAGCTCCACCCCAGGCGGACCGCTTGACGGAACGACTTCGAGGACCCCCTCGCTGTCCCAACGAGACATACTTTCGATTATCAATTGCTACAATCAATTAATTTCTTAAACTATACCTTTGTGCCGCACCGTGGCTGATTGGCAACACGCGCGCCATTCGTCGCGGTAAAAGCCCGCATCCCGCCAAAAACAAAGCCCCCGGGGGGCATCCCGAGGGCTTTCTTGGAGATTTCATCGAGCAGACCGTCTTGAGAGACTCAACGATCGCGATATTGATATCACCAATCAATTGCATTAGTCAATTGATAAATTCGATGGCAGGCATGCTCTGAGTGGGCTATTTCAGACTTCCCGAGATTGGATAGGATGCAGCGGACTCCGCTGACGCTCGCCGCCGCGGACAATCAGAACTGGCACAAAGAATGAAGATGGCCACGCAACAGCAATTTGACAGGGCTGTAAGGGACCTGATCTGGAACATCGTCGAGATCCGCGCTCAACTGGAAGAGATCGATAAGAGTTGGGCGGAATTAATCGGTATAAGCGAACCTCAATGGATGATGCTGATGGCGATCGATGAACTCGATGATGGCAGCGGTGTTTCCGGCATTGCAGTCGCCAACAAACTGGGATTTCACCCCGCATTCATCACGACTCAGACGAAGAAACTTGAACAACTGGAATTTCTGATCCGCGCAACCTCGCCTGATGATGCGAGATTCTTGCAGATCTCGTTGACCCCAAAGGTGCGGACGGAACTTGCTAAGCTGTCGGACAAGAGACAAGCCGTTAATTTGACGATTCTAAATGGCTTGGATGAGGAGTCGCTCGCGTATCTCAATAAGCGACTAAACGCGATTGCCAAGAACACTAGATTGGCATCTCAGAAATTAAGCCTCGGGCTGCTATGAAGCTGGCGCGCGATCGAGCTTGCGCTCGAGCCACTCGAAGACGGCCTCATCGCATGCTATGAAGTTCTCGAATGCCCCCTCTGGGGTCCGTGGCATTAACAATTCCAGGTCAATGCTCGCCCAGGCGCAATCAGCCTCTAATTTGATTGCCTCAGACGCGTTGAAAACACTGCGCTCGCCCGCAACGACGAGAATGGGGCATCTCAACTTCCTCGCCAAACGTGATCGTTGCGTCGTGGACAGCCCGGCGTCCGGAGTCTCAGCAGTCTTAGTCATCCACTCAATAGATGACCGCGTCCGGGTCCAGCTCCAAAGCCCCCCGTCGCAAATCGCCGCAGAGACGCGGCGGTCAGTCGCAGCAAAATTGGTCACGAGCGCGGCTGAAAGGCCTTCTCCGTAGATTGCCATTCGAGACGCATCAATCTCCGGCAGGGTCGATAAATGATCCAAGCAACAAGAAAGCAATATTTCTGACGGTCCAAGCCAATGACTTGAGACGTCATCGTAAGAGACGACAAGCACCGCCATGTTTCGACCAGTTACAAGGGGCAAGAGTCTACCAAGCAGGATCCCTGCGGTTTCTTCTTCCCGGCTGATGCAAACAATTGCGGGGACGCACGAACTGGAGGTACCGGCGGGCACGTAGTAGGCAGACAACTCGCCGTGATCATAGAGTGTGATTCGGACACGCTCCACCCTCTGATCTAGGGATCCGAAGCCCTCGACGCTGGCCTCCAGCTTGGCCACAACGTCCCCCCTTTGCGGGTCGTCTTCATCCGATAGTCGCCTGGCAACTTCAAATGCGGTAAGCGCGCAAAGCCAGGCTTGGGCAGCTTCATCATGAGTACCTCTTTGGACGCTAAGATTGGCGAAGAGGCAATGAGCGTCTCCGATACTTGTCCATTTTGCAGCACAGTTTCTCCGGCTTGCAATGTCGCTTTCCTGATCAACACCATCAAGGAAGACGACAGCAGTTTGCCGCGTGGACGCAAGATTGCCTGTCAGTTCAGGCCAAGCAGCGCGCAACATCCGTTTCATCCCTTCAGCGCGAGTCCTCAAAACCGCTCAGGATTGCTCTAGACAACCCCAACGGGAGCTTCGTATAAGGCTAATCAATCCACGGTGACTGACCGGCCGGTGGGTTCCGCTATGCTTATTTTTCGATGATACAATTCCTCCAAGCTGAGGATCGCCGATGTGTGGCCATTTGCCGCCGAAATTCCGCTTCATTTTCGCGAAATGCGCATTTTTCGAGTTCGAATCGGGCGCACGCGCGATCAATCCACAACACGTCAAGTGTCGATGCGCGTCCTCCGTTTCGCAAAGCCTGCGTCTTATGTCTGTGGCTTTGAGCCTCCCCCAATGGAGGCCTCTGATGGCGCAAGAGCGCCCAGGAAAGTCTTGTGTCCCCACTGCCAACTCCGGTTCTGCCCGGTACGTGCAAGATGCGCCGATCAGATTGAGCTATCGGCCGTCGAGGTTCTCAAATGAACCTGGCGGTTGCCACATTCGTCGCCCGATGAAATCGCCGCCTTTGTCTGCGAAAGCGGCTTGATCTCAAAACCTGCAAATCTTCGTAGGGGTATGCAGATTTTCGGCTACACCAGTAAGAATATTCGGGGAATCCCGCCTGAAGCCGCCCTAAGCTGTGACGACGCAACGATCGCGACGGCCCCGCACGTAGGCACATGAGGCCGGTCGCGCCGATGCGTCACGTGGCCCCGCGTAGCTGTCGATGCGCTGACGAGTAGGCGAAGGAGGAGCGGTTGCGATCAGTTCGGCGTGTGGGTTCTCAAGCCGACGTCAGTGGCGATTGCGGCATCAGTAAACATTTCGATGTCACCAGCGCCGCTCCGCCTATGGCTAGCCCTTGGTAAACTTGGGGCGTCAGAAGCGAACGCTGGTGATCGGCGGCATCGATGGAGGCTAGGTCTTCAACGATGGCTGAAACGTGCTGCGCCACCTCTGTATTGGTCCGATCAAGGCGGAATTTGCCACGTGCGCACGGCTCCACCCATTCTGAGCTCACGGTCATCTGTTCGAGCGCGCGGCGCTAGTGCTCGCGGCTCCGGCGTCTTCCTTGCCGCTAGGCGCACAGCAGTCGGAGTTTCCAGCTGAGGTCGCTTGTCAAAGGCAGAACAGGCATGTTGCGAGATCTGAGTCGAGAGGCCGCATTCTGCCAGGAAACACCCCTTGTACAATGACAGGCTTATTTCAAAAGGAGATGAATATGCCCAATTTCACGCCCCAGGAATGGGAGATCCGCTGTGATCTGGCTGCGGCCTATCGACTGATTTCTTATTTCGGCATGGACGATTTGATTTCGACTCATCTTTCGGCGCGCTTGCCGGGCGCAGAACCTCGCTTTTTGCTTAATCCTTACGGCCTAATGTTTGATGAGATTACGGCTTCGAGCCTGGTCGCTGTCGATCCGGAAGGGCATGCGATCGAGAGGGAGGACGAGTCCAAGATTAACAACGCTGGTTTCACAATTCATTCGGCGGTGCATATGAATCGTGATGACGCTCACTGTGTCATTCACACACACACGCTCGCCGGCATGGCGGTGGCCGCACAGGGACAAGGGCTGCTACCATTGAATCAGAAATCAATGTGCTTTTTCGGCGGGGTCGCCTATCACGAATATGAGGGCGTTGCGCTGGATCTTAGCGAACGCGATCGCCTTGTACGCGATCTCGGAAAGAAGGACGTAATGATCCTCAAGCACCACGGTTTGCTCACGATCGGGCGAACGGTCTCCGAGGCCTTCCTAAACATGTACCTCTTGGAGCAATCTTGCCGCATTCAGATCGCGGCTACACAGGGCGGTCAACAAATCGTCCTACCTTCCGAAGGTGTCGCCGCTCACACGGCGTCGCAGTTCCACGAACACGGATACAACAGAAGTGCGCGCCCTTGGGCGGCACTCAAGCGCCGGCTTAATCGGATCAGCCCGGACTACGTAAGCTGACTATTCCCATCATGGACAATCCTCCGGCCCGACTGGTCGTTCCGCGGCATTTCCAAGTGACGGCGGCCAAAACAGCTGGGAGCTTCTCTGCAATCTGGCAGTCGTCTCGTTGTAGTGGCACCAGTGGAGTTCGGCGAGCGATGCATACAATCGTACTTCCAAGGTGGTTTGCTGGCGCGCCACCCAGGGAGCGGAGGGGATCCAACGTAAGTGCTCGGATCCGGCTCGAGGACTCGAACTTGGAGAGCGGAGCTGGTTTGCTATTCCGCCAAACGTCCTTCTCCCTCGCGAGGTTGCATCATTCGCGCCGGTGCTGGTCGTTTTGCACGCTCGCTCCGCGAAGCCCTTCGGAGCCGGCGTGTTCATTTCTGGGACCCTACACTGATAACGAGCTAACAGCCGTCTCCCTTTCTGTAAGCTCTATCGCGATAGGGCTCGACTCGGATTGGACATGAAACGGACGTCGGCGATCCTAAAAGCAAAAGAGAGCATGGGGCGATGCGGACTAGCTTTGGGATCGTAGAGCTCAGCGAGTACCGAAAGAGCGTGCGCGGATGGATCTCCGCCAGTGGCTTTCTCGAACTGCTATTCGATCCAACCCTACTTCCTTGGAGCGCCTGATTTGTCCTCCTCGATCTCTGACAGCTCCTTACATTCGATGCCGCGCGCTCGGATGAAATACTGCACGTCCCCTGCTTTGGCGCAGAATTTTCTTGTTAGCATCATCGATTTGAACAGCTCGGTGCCTCCGGTAACCGATACCTGCTTTGAGCAAAGCATGTCTGCATGGGAAGTGGTTTGTTCGCAGCGGGCTTGCGATGAACGAGCTCCTTTTGTGATGGGCATTTTGCCAGATCATCTGACGCTTCCCAAGTTGATGACCAGAACAGGAGCTTCTTAATGCGGCCGGTCAATTTCGATCATCTCGCCGATAAGCTGCGCAACTGGGGGCGGTGGGGCGAAGCGGACCAGCGGGGTGCACTTAATCACATCGGACCCGAAACGTTGAGGAACGCAGCCGCCGAGGTGCGCCAGGGCAAGCTCTTCAATCTCGGCCTGCGGTTCGACCGCAATGGGCCCCAATTGGGACGCAAGC
The DNA here is from genome assembly GCF_028128835.1 of Bradyrhizobium sp. CCBAU 65884. Lineage (NCBI taxonomy): Bacteria > Pseudomonadati > Pseudomonadota > Alphaproteobacteria > Hyphomicrobiales > Nitrobacteraceae > Bradyrhizobium > Bradyrhizobium sp. CCBAU 65884. The sequence goes on from NZ_LBJU01000120.1 coordinate 150,446, forward strand.
GCTTCAATCCGATGGTCTACGCAACAGACCTTTTTACGCCGATGGGCCCCGGAGCAGCGCCAGGTGTCTGTTTTTCCGATGACGTCATCCACATGCCTCTGCAGTGTTCCACACAATGGGACGCTCTCGGTCACGTCCACTATGACGGCCAGCTCTACAATGGGTGCAACGCACGCGAATGTCTCACGGAAAATGGTGCGCTAAAGATGGGCATCAACCATTTGGCAGCACCTGGCATTGTTTCGCGAGGCGTACTCGTTGACGTCGCGCTGCTAAAGGGCGTTGAGCGGTTGCCGCTTGACTACGCGATCACAGCTGATGATTTGAACGCCGCATGTGAGAAACAAGGCATAAGCGTAGGCACGGGCGACATTCTTTTGGTACATACCGGCCACATGCTCCGGTTCACCGCGGACGGGGACCGGGATAGCTTTATGGGCATGCAGCCGGGTCTCAGCTATACCTGCGCCGAATGGGCTTATGAGAAGTCGCTAGCAGCAATAGCTGCCGATAACATGGCGGTGGAGATATTAGACGCCGAGAGCACGGGTTCGGAAATGCCCCTTCCTTTCCACATGCTCGCACTAAGAGACATGGGCTTGCCGTTGGGCGAGATGTTCAATCTTGAGGCGCTGGCTGCCGACTGCGCTGCTGACGGCCGCTACAGCTTTCTGCTCGCAGCTCCACCTCTGGAGGTGACTGGTGGCTTTGGTTCGCCCGTCAACCCTCAGGCGTTGAAATAGGCTGCACGTAAGATTCGACGGGCTCTTTCGAAGTTGACGCTCAGAAGGCTCACGTTCGACCCGGCGCTTAGTCGTGCCCCTTTCCGCAGGCCCACGTGGTTCCAGAATCAGCAGGGACCGTCTCGCGGCTTGCGCGAGGCCCTCTGTTGAGCGGCAGGACACCGTTGTCCGGTCCCATGCGGCAGCCGTCTTAGCCGGTCGGCCCCGCCCCAGTTCGCCGACTTGGCTGCAAGCCGCTGACGAGGGCCTCCGTGCTCCACCACTTCCCAGCAGCGCGCACATGATGGATTCTTCTGAAAGGAAGCCCGAACATCAGCATGCCCATGGTGAGTGGTTTGTCCAGGTGGACAGTTTGTCCACGCCTTAAGCGCAGCTCAGTGTATTTCGATAATCACGACGGCCATCCCGTCGCAATGGACCTCGTCGGCCGTGAGGCGCAGCCGCGGCCGTCGGCTTGCCGCCACGCTAAAACCTTGGATTGCCCACTCGATTTGATCGCAGTCATATTCCAAGCGGCAATTTCGATTCGGAACCTGCCACGAGGCGATCTGTGAAGCGGTGACGAGACCGAACATGAGGTTCGTGCCAGCCAAGACGGTCGTCTTCCTCCGCCAGCAGACTGCATTGATCAATTCAATCCGCGCCTATTTTGCCGAGTTCGGGATCGTCGCCCCTGTCGGGCGCAGGGCGTCGAGCAGCTGCTGGAAGTCGTTGCCGATACCGCCGACCGCCGCTCCCGGAAGTAGCCCGTGCATGTCTTGCTGCTCTCGGCAGTCAGTTGCGAGCGCTGAAGGCTCCGACACTGGAGTTCGACAGACGCATCATCGCCTGGCATCGATCAAATGCGACGAGCAAGCGGCTGGATGCGATCCCCGACGTCGGGCCAGCGTTGGCAACAGCCTTGGTCGCCAACATTGCCGATCCCAAGGCTTTCCGATCGGGACGGGACTTCTCGGCCTGGGTGGGGCTCGTACCAAAGCAGAACTCAAGTGGGGGCAAGGACAAGCTCGGCAGTATAAGCAAACAAGGGGATCCGTATGTGCGTAGCCTGTTCACGGCTGGCGCGCTCGCAGTGATCGCTATGCTAACATCCATGGTCCCGATCATTGGCCCTGGCTCACTCGGCTGTTGGCTCGGCGCCCCACGAAGGTTGCCGCTATCGCACTCGCCAACAAACTCGCGACGATGGCGTGGGCTATGATGGCCAGGGGTGAGCGCGCAACAGGGAGTCCGTCGCGCTCGCGACGTAGCCTGTCGCGCCGGACGTCCGGCGTGACGTAACCGTTGGGAGGGCGAACAGCACGTAATGCAGTGCCGGATCCGGCGATCAGGACAACCCACATGGGCCACACATCATCGAATGCGTGCTTTTGACCGGGACCTGATCCGCGAGGGCATTATGGCCAACGGTCATGGGTACCGCGCGAATAGGCCGAACACATGGCTGCTCCGACCAATGCTGCAGAAGATTCTCCTTGCCAACCCGGAGCCGTCCACACATGGCCCAACGATTGAAGCGATTGAAGAGCGGTCGTGTAAGGGCCATGTTCACGCGGACAATCGCGCCATCGCGCACCCGATTGCAGCATGTGAACGATGCCGCTGATGATGCGCCGATCTTCGTCCCGCTCCGACCCCGTCAGCCCCGTCGGCAGATGAGGTTCGATGCGCGCCCATTGCTTGTCATTCAGCTAAAAAGACCTTCACGCATTCTCTCGCCCCGAATCAACCACACAGAGAATCAGGTGATGCTAATCAGGTACAGACCCTAGTCTGTTCATGAACAGCTACTGAATGGCGGCGGGCAACATGGTAAGTTCATCCTGCCCTACAGCCACGATCTTATCAACCGAAAACCCGTTGAATCGCGCCATATCCGTATAGGCGCCGACATTCTGGAATTCAATCCAATCACCTTCGCTCAAATCGCGTGGCAGTGAATACGAGAATCCAAGCCTGTCCATGCTGTCGCAAGTTGGGCCAAAGATGATGAAGTCCTGCCACTCCTCAGTCTGGATCGGCTGTCCCCCACGCCAAGCACGGGCGGGGAGCAGAAAACATTGTCGGGCAGGTGAGAGCCCACTGTAGATGCCCGCGCCGCAGTAGAGCGCCTCGCCTTTTCTTAAGATCACGCGGCAAAACAAAGAGATGCTATCATGGACCAGTGCTCGTCCGGGCTCACACAACAGTTCAACACGCTTTAGTGCATCCGTTCCGCGCACCAGTTTCGTGATCTCGGAGAGCATGCGCAAGGGAGAGTGATAGGGGACGTTCAGATAATGGCCGGGAAAGCCGCCACCGATATCGAGCGCTGTGGGGGCTGGAGAAACAGCCTCTATAATGTCGACGGCCGCCCGAATGCCATGCAGATAGGGATCGACAACGATCGTTTGGGAACCTGGGTGAAAGGACAATCCCGTGGTCCAGCGCGATTGCGCGTTGACGAGATCCAGCAGACGACTCGCTTCGGCGGGCGGCGCACCAAACTTGCCGTTTAGGTCCAAGATGGCGCACGTCCTGCTACACTTGAACCGGACGTAGATTCGTATTTCCGGATCATGCGACGGCAAGACTTCGAGGAGCTTCCGCAGCTCGGCTTCGCAATCGATGACATAGTCGCGAACCCCCAGATCGCGGAACGTCAGGTCGATATCGCGACGAGATTTCACGGGATTCATGAACCACGAACGGGCCCCGGGAACAGTGGAATGGACAAGGTGGGCTTCGGCCAGCGACGCCACGTCGAATCCGGCCACTCCGGCGCGAGAGACCACGTGAAGAATTTTGGGCAATGGATTCGCCTTCACCGCATACAGCACGCGTCCTGAGAAATGCTCGGTGAATTCGCGCGTGACGGATGCAAGACGCCGCTCATTGAGCGTATAGAAGGCGTCAACTTCCGCCCTTTCCAAGGACCTTACCAAGCTCATATTGGACCATTCCTCTCGCGCCAGGCGCGGAGTAGCAGCGCCGTTGTTGCCTGCTGCGAGAGCAATGACCATGCCAGCGCTCCTCGAACTAAACCGCCTGGTTACGCTTTGAAACAGTTTGCCATGCGCCACGGCGCGCGACGTCTTGGATCTTACAGCTTTTGTACACGGCTGTGAAAAACCAGACAAAGATCGAGGGGCCGACGCATCCGGATCGTGGATCACGGCCTTAATCTCTGGTTGAAATTCGCTCTGGCCTAAGACAAAGACCAGGCTATAAACCGGGGCAGCGGCCGTCAGTTCGAAGGCCAACTAAGACCAAGTGTTTTGTCGCAGACTTTGATGGTGCATCCTTATCGCACAATTCGAAGGAAGCGCTATTGGATAAGTTTTACATGGCTGCGCCACCACGACGGAGGCAGTGCGTCGAGCAATACAAATAGTCAAGAGAGCGTGAGAGCCCTCGCCAAGCGCTACGGGATCTACCAGAAGACCGTCGCGAAGTGGAAGCAGCGCGGGACTGCCACCGATCTGCCGACAGGCCCCAAGGAAGCCAAGTCGACTGTCCTTTCCATTGAGGAGGCGGCGATTATCGTTGCTTTCCGGCGGCATACGCTGCTGCCGCTCGATGATTGCCTCTATACACTGCAGCCCACCATCCCGCATCTGAGGCGGTCATCCCTGCATCGCTGCCTCAAGCGCCATGGCCACAGCCGATTGCCGGAGGTCGAAGGCAGCAAGCCCTCGAAGAAAAAGTTCAAGGCTTATCCGATCGGCTATATCCACATCGACATCGCTGAGCTCCAGACCGCTGAAGGCAAGCTCTACCTCTATGTAGCGATCGATCGCACCAGCAAGTTCGCCTTCGTCCAACTGGCAGGAAGACGGGACGGACCTTCGCCTCGGCCTTCCTCGAAGCCTTGATCGCGGCCGTCCCTACAAGATCCACGCAGTTCTCACCGACAATGAGATCCAGTTCACTTTCCCACCGCGCTACGCGGACGGCCCGACGGCAAGATACGCCACACATATGTTCGACATGCGTTGCCGAGAGAACGAGATCGAACATCGGCTGACCAAGATCAAGGTCCCTCGCCAATGGTCAGGTCGAGCGCATGAACCGCACGATCAAGGAAGCGACCGTCCAACGCTACCATTACGATCGACACGATCAGCTCGAAGCTCACCTTGCCGACTTCATCAACGCCTATAACTACGCGCGCAGGCTGAAGACACTGAAGGGCCTCACGCCTTACGAATACATCTGCAAATCCTGGACTTCCCAGCCAGAACGATTCAAACTCAATCCGCTCCAGAAAATGCCGGGACTAAACACCTAGTCATGAGCTTTCGTGAACCGCGCGCGAGTGGCCACATCCAAGCTTCCCAACATCACGCCCCTGGCGAACGGTATCGGGCCATAACGCGCCAACGTATCGTGTTGTTTGGGTGACACGCAAAACGCCTCAGGCGACGGACGCCATCGTCATCCGGCAGAGAGTTATAATGTCGTAAATGGGTAGCCTTGTGATATGGCGGGTTGTCGCCGTTACTAACGGAAACGCTGTACATTCAAAAAGGAGAACTGCGATCTCGGGATGCGCAGCACGAAGTCGCGCAATGCAGGCAGCGACATCCGCCTCAATATCGGCGACATCGGTCGGCGATGGCGGACGTTTCATCTCGTTCTGCCACAACTTGCCACCTTCGACGCCTCCGACAGCTACCCTCATCCGCTCGCCCGGGTCACTGATCCCCAGCAGATCTTCGCCGCAATGGCTCGAGTCAGCGGTCAGCACCGCGAGCTTTGCCGCGGGCGGCAGTTGCCGGAGCAATGCCGGCACGAGCAGCAGGCTCGACATCACCACAGGGACATTCACCGACGCGGCAACCGCCCCCTGATGCCGGATGGAGAAACCGCAATTTGAGCTTATTGCGACAGCGCCTCGTCCGATCAGGCGCTCGGCAGCTGCGATGTAAGCCGGCTCGAGCGATGGATCGCCGTGGATGACAGCATCTGCCCAAGCTCCTGCGACAGTTTCTGTGATGACTGGGAAGTCGAAGGTGGTCGGATGCAGCAGCGAACCCGGACGCGGGACCGGCGGAGCGGCGCCGCGCGGCAATCCGATTTCGAGTTTTAGGACTCCGAGAGAGCGTTGGGTCTGCGCCACTAAAGTCTCCGAAGGACGTAGGTCTATGATGATAGTGTTCCACCGCCAATCACATACCAGAGCAACAGAGAACACGCCAAACATTAGTCTGAAAGTGCACCGGGCCAGCTGGATGCAACAAACATAGTGAAGCTCGCGCGCTTCAACGCGTCGGCCAATCCGCAGAGCGGATCAACCAGATTGCCAAAATGAGCATCAACAAAGGGTGACGCATTCGGCGCATGTGCGTAATAGATGCCCGTGCCTTCCTCTGGTGAGATGTGCCGCCATATTGTCCAGAAACGCCATTTTTCGGCTTCTTGAGACCGGGGTCACGAACAGCGCATTGATTTCCTAAGCTCTCGATACTGAAACATTGGCCTGATGCGCAGGCTGGTGACCACGCGTTTTGCGACTGAGATAATCTCCCCAGTCCGTAACGGGCCGGTTCGGTCCGTGACGCCAAGAGGCGAGATGGCTTGCGCTTTAGATGGTTGGGCGACCACCATTTGCTGCTCCAGTTGTGCATTGTTTAAGGTGCTGGTGGCACGATCGAGTTCGTCATGCTTCCAACGCCACGAACGTCAGACATAAGTCGCGAATGCATCGTATTCATTCTAGAACTCCTCTCATGGCACTCTCCCTCGCAGGTAACATTAGGGGAGTGCCCGTTCGGCAGGGGTTCATTTCGGCTGAATTTATGTTGTGACACGCGCCTGCCGGAATGGCTCCACCTACTTACCTGAGAAAACAGAACAACGAAGCTACCAGGGCTGATAGTCCAGGGATCCGGCAGCACCTCCGCGCCCGGCCATCATCTGGAGACCCTCTCGGTGTTTCGATGAGCGTTTCGCTGAGCGGCTCTCAGAGCCCGCGCTTCGACACTGAATGTGCAGCCAACGTAAGTTGCCTGCGAGTTATCGATGTTGGAGCCGTCACAGGCTCTCACGCTTTGCCCGAGCCCGTAGCTCCTGAGCCGAGCATTGGGATAGCCCTGCTTGAAAGCCGCGGAACAGTTCAAGGCATTGGCGCCTCCCATTCTGCCCAGTGTTGTCGCTGCTCAGCAGCAGCAGACGCGAACAGGTCAACCGCCTTGAACTTTCTTTTGTGCTGGAAATGAGCTCCTACGCAAAAGCGGTCGACCGGTGATCTTGTACCCTGGCGCCATGCATTTTTTGTCGGAAACCCGACATGATCAGCGGCTTTTTTGCGCCGGAGATCTGTGATCGCGTCGACCCGCACTCCTGCCGCGCGAATTCTTCCATGCACGGCCTTCATGCCTTTCTTTAAAGATCTGAACGAGCCGCGGCATTCGATTCGCGCCGTCGCATTCGCAAATCATGAGACGGAAAAGTTTGTCACCCTCCCCAAGCTGGGCGTCGGCAGCCGCCGACGTGCACGATATATTCTTATCTCCTAAGGCTTGTTGCCTTTGTTAGCCTGGAAACGCAAGTGCAGCATTTAGACCCGGGTCTTCTGCGGGCCTTCGTCATGGTCGCAGAGACCAGCAGCTTCACGAAAGCGAGCGAACGGCTGTTCCGCACCCAGGCGGCGATCAGCATGCAGATCAAGCGACTAGAAGAGCGCATCGGAAAGCCGCTCTTTGTGCGAGGTCCATGCGGCACTCAGCTCACCACCGGGGGCGAGCTGCTGATCCATTACGCCCGCCGGATACTACTTCTAAATGACGAAGCGCTCGCCAAGCTCTCCGTTTCTCCGTCGGACGACGTAGTGCGCATCGGCGCATCGGACGACTGCGCTCGCATTCTTTTGCCCCACGTATTGCTGTTGTTCAACAAGTTTTGTCCAAATGTGCAACTGGATATCGTTGTCGAGAATCGACTCAATTTGGTTCGGGAAGTTCGAGAGGGAAGAGTGGACCTCGCCTTAGTGGTCCGGCATTCGGAGACCAGTGACGGCGAGCTGCTCCGACGAGAGAAACTCCATTGGATTACGTCGAAGCAAAACTCGCCGCACAGGTACGATGTATTGCCTCTAGCGCTCCTTTCTAGTGGTTGCCTTCGTCGTGAGATCGCTCTGCGGGCACTCAAGGAGGCCGACCGAAGGTTTAAAATTGTCTTGTCGAGCGGCACAATGGCTCCCATTGTCACTGCAGTGTCGGTCGGCGTGGCTGTCTCGGTGGCGGAGGAGTCTGTCATTCCAGCCGGAGTGCGCCAGCTTATGGAGGCGGAGGGGCTCCCATCACTCCCTACTATTGACCTTGTTCTGTATCGCGCTCCAGGCCATCAGCCTCGTCCCGCAACAATGCTCGCCGAGCACATTCGCTTATCGTTAAGGAGGTCGACCCCGTGGTCGGAAACCTTGCAGACAGCGGGGTCGGCGGCCGAATAGCTTGGCCATTAGCGAGACGTATGTTCCCATAAGTGCTTTTGATTTTTATTCATGAGCGAGATTAGCTACCTTCAGCTGAAGGTTGCGGGTTCGATCTGATCATGATGAGGCGCATAGAAAAGTGGTGAACATGAAAGAAGCATCAACTCAAGCGTCACGGGATCGATCATCGTCGGCGCAAGGAACCTCGGGCTCATCAATTGCCATTTTGGCGCAGCTTACTGAGTCGGACTTTGCGACGAATTACCGAGATGCAATGCGGCCAGTTCTCCTACGTGGCGGTTGCGCGACCTGGACGGCGTGCCGGCGCTGGTCACCTCAGTATTTTGACCAGGTCGCCGGATCGCTTACTGTGCCCGTCAAGACGCTGAACAGTGGCGACATCAAAGTCTCGTCTTGGCGCCTCGCAGAATACGTGCGATTCTTAATGGAGCAGCCGCCGCGCGCGAATGGAGTCTCGTCGGTTGCGGGGGCAATTCCGTATTGCCACGACATTCCATTACTGGGCTTAGTGGAAACGCTGGCGGCAGATTGTCAGCCCTTTCCCGCAGAGCTTCTTAGTCCCTGGTATCGTCAGCATTGGTGGCGGTATTCGCAGTTCTTCATGGGCCCAGCAGGCACGATTACGCCGCTTCACTTCGACAGCCTACTTAGTCACAACCTCTTCTTCCAGATCTACGGCACGAAGACGTTCACAATCATACCTTCGACCCAAGCCGATCTTTGTGGACGCCGCGGTTGGAGATGGTTTGATGTGGACCCTGAGCAACCGGACTACGTGCGCTTTCCGCAGTACCGGGATGCAACGCCCGCCGTAATCACCGTAAGTGCCGGCGATATGCTCTATATGCCACCTGGTACCCTCCACCACGTCCGTAGCTTATCGGCCTCGATTTCCTTCAACATCGATTGGCACAATGAGCGGAGCGTTTTGGACGCGTTAGCGCAGCCCCCCGACGAAATCCCGACAGAAGTCAAATACTACAATGCGATCACAGCGTTGGCCGTCATCGCCAAGATACCTGAAGCCATCACGTTTCCATTGTACCGGCCCTATTTGAGCTATGTAAGTTGACGAGGCGAGTTGCAGGCAAGAGCGTCACCTCGGCCTTAAAGAACGCGGGTTTCAGGGCGGACGAGCTGAGGCCAAGCGATAGGTGACGCCCGTATTTCGGGCAACAAAACTTCCCCCGGATTGCATCCCGCCGACGTAAGATGCTGTCGCGTGCTCGGCTAAGGCATGAGAGTGTTCAGGCGGTGTGAGCTTAGTCTCCCGTCGGCATTCTGCCGCATATGCCTGGCGCGATTTGTGTAGCGGAAGTATTGGTGTATTCGGCGCGAAGTTCTCAGCTTGTTCATGGAGCAGAGGTCGTTGCGCCCAGCGGCCTCTGACGAGGTCTGACCGAAATCCGGCTGCAATGATCGTATGGAGGGGAGAGCTCGATGAGCCATCGTGCCTCTGCTGCCTTCGCCGCCTCGCAGACGACATTCGCCCCAGCTGGGCTCGTCGATCGGAATCTCGAGCTTGATCGCCGGAACGTGATGCTTCTCCGACGGCCCTTTCATCGTCGTACGCACACGTGCGGCACAATAGATGGTGACCAGCGGGTCTCCAGCCGTCCTTGCTTGGGACGCCCGACTGCCCGCCAGCTACCCCCCTTGATGATTCCCTAACCAATATTGTCAACCTTGCGCGATCTTTCTACATCGAAAGGTGGTGCCTAACCGGTTGAGCATCAAGACGGCCCCAGCTTACCGGCCCGGCGGTCACGCGCACTCACGGTTTGAGGATGGTCCCAGGTCGTCGTTGCACGCACATTTGCAAGCGTACTATGACTGTAGACTCCGTTCAGAGGATGGAGACATGGCAGTGCCAGCGAAGTCGAACGTTCAGAGGGCCAGCACCGTCTCGACCAGGTTCACCCAATAGCCGATGCCATACGGCAAGGTGTCGTCGTTGAAATCATATGCCGGGTGGTGCAAGCCAGCTGTCGATCCGTTACCAAGAAAGATGATCGCACCCGGCCGTGCCTCAAGCATATAAGCGAAATCCTCTGATCCCATCCGTGGCAAGATCTTGTCATCTACTGAAGTCGGTCCGACAAGATTGCGTGCTGCCTTGATCGCCAGATCGGTTTCCTCCGCATGATTGATGGTGACCGGGCCGGATCGGCTGTACTTGAATTCGACATCTGCGCCAAATCCGCGCGCAATGCCTCGAGCGGTCGACAGAATCTGCCGTTCCGCGAAGTCGCGCAGCTCGGGCACAAGAGTCCTGACACTTCCCGCCATTTCTACTTGATCAGGAATGACGTTGTAAGCCCGAGCTGCACTGAACTTGGTGACGGAGATCACCAGCGCCTCGATTGGATTCGTGTAGCGAGAAACCAAGGTTTGCAGGCCGACGATGATCTGTGCTGCAATGACGACTGGATCAATTGCCTCGTGTGGTTTTGCGGCATGCCCCCCCCTCCCCTTTACGATGAGGTCGAACTCGTCGAGAGCGGCCATGATCGGCCCATGGCAGATGCCGAACTTGCCAACTTCAATTCCTGGCACATTGTGCAGTCCGAACACCTTGCTTATTGAGAAACGATCCATGATGCCTGCCTGGACCATCCTTTTGCCGCCCACCCCATCCTCTTCAGCCGGCTGGAAGATCAGAGCGACCGATCCCCGGAAGCGCCGGGTAGCCGCAAGGTGTTTCGCGGCGCCCAATAGCATGGCCATGTGACCATCATGCCCACATGCATGCATCTTGCCCGATACTTTCGATGACCAGAGCTTCTCTGACTGTTCAAGTATCGGCAGTGCGTCCATATCCGCGCGCATTGCGATCGTTGGCCCGCCTCCGGATTTGCCGCTGATCAAGGCGACGATGCCAGTTTCGGCTATCCCCGTTTCGATATGATCAACGCCGAAAGAACCTAGCTTCTCGGCTAAGAATCTGGCCGTATTGTAAAGCCGGTACTCGAGCTCTGGATTTTCATGAAGATAGTGACGCCAAGCAGTTGCCTCGGCCTGCAGATTTCGAAACGCTTCAACGCCATTCATGTGGATCCCACCTGTTGTTGAGCACGGCGGTACGACCAGCCCTGCCAGCGTAGCCGTGCCTCACGCCACCAATTCAATCATCCTGGGTTTAACCTCTTGGATGCGTGAAGTGTCGAAATGCCTTGCGGCATCTTCCTTGATTACCGACTAAGAGAATAACGGATTGCTGGCGCACGCCCCAGTGCTAGAAACGACTGGAATGGGCCGCCTCCCACATCAAATCCAGGACAGCCGGTAAGATATCTCGGGTGCCTGGAGCGGTACCAAGCTTGCATTAAGTGCGGGCGCGCGCGACCCCTCCAGCACCTTCTGCTGCTGGTAATCGTACTCCGACTTGGGACGTGGAAGCCCCGCCCGAGGGATCTCCGAACCCGCCGTTGTGAGGATATATTGAAATCTCCATCTTCGGGGCGATGCCGCGCCTGCGCTTTCGTGTGGCGAGCACGCGTTCTCGTCAAAAACTCAGCGGCCTGAGAGCCAGTCTGATCTGTATCCCGGCGGTCCAGCTCCTGTAGCGAACACTACAGCGTTCCGCGACGGACGTATCAACTGCTGGGTTTAGTAGTAGAATGGACCCGCATAGCGGGGCCGCTTGACGGGTTTCCAGTTGGAAGCTGACTCTTCTCTCCTACTATTATGCTGCTCTCCTACTATTATGCTGCAAAGGCTATCGTCTGCTGTAGTTGCCCCTGTGGGCATGTGGCAACCAGGCGACCTTGTCCGTCATGTCCAGAGGGGGTGTCCCTATTGCCGCGCGCCATACGCGATCGGCCTGCGATAACCGAGCGTCGCCTGTGGAAGGCGATGCTCATTGCACAAGGCAATCCAGCTGCGATTCCGTCCTTGGCTTCGCAGCCCTCGGGGTAACCTTCAGGTAGATGTCCTCGTGCTTGAGCGATCGCCAGACACGTGCGATGAAGACGTTGTCCATTCAGCGGCCGCGCCCGTGCATGGAGATCCGGATTCCGGCGGCCGAGAGCACGCCAGTAAACGCGACGCTGGTGAACCACCGCGGAGGGCTTCCGTAATGATGAGGGGACGCGTAGACGCATGTCGGGAACTAGCTGCTGAGACTGGGTTGACCGAGGGGACGGTTTATAAAGCAGCTGGAGTACTAGCACCGCGGCATGCAAAGAAAGCTGGACGGACTGTTTGCCGCTGACTCACCCAAGCCACAAGTTGCCCGTGCTGCGTAAGCTCAGCGTCGCTCGCGCACCGAGCCCTCTTGGGCGACCGAAGCCACAAGCGTGCCGTCGCGCCCAAAGATCAGGCCACGGGTAAAGCCACGTCCGCTCTGCGCGCTCGGCGATTCCTTGGCATAGAGTAGCCAATCATCGGCACGGAATGGGCGATGAAACCACATTGCATGGTCAAGGCTTCCGGACAAGATGCGTCCATCGAACAGCGTGCGCCCATAGCGTGCCATTACGGCATCCAGCAGCGATAAATCCGAGGCATAGGCCAGCGCGCATATGTGCAACGCCGGATCATCGGGCAGCTTTGTCGCGGCCTTCATCCACATGTGAAGCCTTCCGCCCTCGATCTTTTGGCCAACATAACGCTCGATCTCGACGGGGCGAAGCTCGACCGGACGATCGGGTTCATAGTAGCGCCGGACAATTTCGGGTAGGCGGGGATATATTGCTTTCTTCGACAACTCTTTGACTGTGAAATGCTCAGGCCCCGGTACCTCCGGCATTTTGTCCTGGTGGTCGAACGTGCCTTCCTCACGCTTATGAAAGGACACCATAATCGAGGAAATTGGATTACCATGCTGCATTGCCGTCACACGCCGGGTCGAATAGCTTTTACCGTCGCGCAGACGCTCTACCTTGTAGATCAAAGATACCTGAGGGTCGCCGGTGTGGATGAAGTAGCAATGGAGCGAATGCGGTAGCCGGGCTTCAACGGTGCGACATGCGGCAAACATCGCCTGGCCGACGACTTGGCCGCCGAATACCCGTTCGTTGGAAACGTTCGGATTGTTGCCGCGAAATAGGTCGCCCCCGATGGAGTCAACTTCGAGGATGGCTGCAAGGTCGGTCCGACTTTTTTGCATTCAAGAGCTCTAAGCTTATTCAGTGTCATCGCTGGAAATCATGAGCCCAGCGTCTTGAGTGATCGAGATGAAGCACCTCGGCACGAAGAAACCGTGGTTCTGTATTCCTACGTCGAACTGCTTCCGCGCTAACAAGCACCCCCATATCTGCGACAATTCACGCCGCGCATCTTTAGACGATTCAGCGGCTGTGACGATCGTCAAGGTCAAAGCAATCGGCGTGCCGCCCCGCGCCCTGCTGACTCCAGCGAGGATACACAATGACGGGTTTCTTGTGAGCGCGACACTCGTTGCGCTGTGGCGTTCGGTTCCGGACACATGTCGAGAATCGAACAGCTGGATATGATCGAGCGCAAAGTGCTATGCGACACATTCTTCGAGCTTGTTCCCAGAACCGCAGACCGGGCACCGGGTTGAACGGGCGTCAGGTACGCTGATCGTATTATTGCCGCTCTAGATGCCCGCATCTCCTACAGCACACCGCTTGCCAAGGCACGATGGGCAATCTGCTCGAACATAGTTGGCGCGAAAGGGAGCAGATGACGTTGCTAGCTCAATGCTGACATAAGCGACAGGGCGGTCTTGTCCGAACCGTGCTCAGTGTAGCACCGTCTGCCCATTCTTCACGACCGTAACCCGACGCTCTCGTACGCAGGCTTCGAATGAAATCGAATTCCCGTCCCTCCAAAGATTGACAGTAACAACTTCTCCCGGGAATACCGGCGCGGAAAAGCGGGCGCGGTGACGATGAAAAGCGGACGGATCGTAGTCGGCGTAGCTCTGCAGGACGGCTCTGCAGGTTAACGCATACGTGCACATTCCATGCAGGATCGGCCGTGAAAAACCCGCTCGACTGGCGAACTCCGGATCACTGTGCAACGGATTTCGGTCACCAGAAAGACGATAGATCAGGGCTTGATCAGGTCGGGTCGGGATATCGACTGATCGGTCTGGTGCCCGGCGGGGCACCTGGTGCGGCTCGGGCATTCCCGCTGATGGCCCGCCAAAGCCGCCGTCGCCTCTCGCGAAGGTCGACGAAACAATCGTGACGATCTTGTCGCCGCCGCCCTCTCTGACCACCACTTCATTTTGGATAATCGCACCTTTCTCCTTCCCCTTGTCATAAATTCCCCTCACATGCGCGTCCGCCGTCACGTTTGCTGCGACGGGCATGCGCTTGTGAAACGTGATGTCACGTTCGCCGTCAACGACCAGGAGCCGATTGAGGTCGATGACTCCAGGGCGCGCGCCCCAAACGCAGACGGACGCGAACGTCGGGACCACCTTTAACGGTTTTGAAGTTGCATACGCTTCGTTGACAAATTGTAGCTCCTCTTGCTTTAAAGGATCTGAACCCATGCCTACGCCAAGGGCATAGAGCATTACCTCCCGGTCAGTCCAGGAATAGGGAACTCCACAGGTTCTCAAGTTCAGTGCAGCGGGATAGTCGATCGGCATCTGAGCCTTTCTAGGTGGAGACGAGGTGTGCGGCCGACGACCAAGCTTAACTCGGCGGGGGTCGCACGGCACTCGCGCCAAGTTGTGCGCTGGAGTGCGCGCAGATCTCATCGTTCGGGCAGATTATCTGACCAACAAGCGGCCGCTCCGTTCGGTCGAGAGAACATCTTTCCAATTTTATCGGGAGCCTTGTTCTGGTTGTTTCGCATATACGGGCGGCCATCGCCTCTTGAGTCCAATATCTCTATCTTCCCGTGTAATGAGGTCATGATGTATCTTCTCGATAACACTGAGAGGCTGGTTGACGACGCATCGCAAATTCTGTGTCTCGTCGGAATGCAACCTGATAATGCGATGCTCCCTTTCCAGCCTTGCTCGGAACTGCTCATGACAATACAGCATCGACAGAGGATCGGTACCCTACCTAGTGTGGTGAGGACTATCGTGAGAGTAATAGGAGAGGCGCACTGTTACTCGCCAGAGCGGTGCTTTAGCCAACTAAATCGCAGCCACTAGCGGTATTTCAGTTGCGAGGCCAATTCTGAACTAAATAGCGCCCCTCAACCTTCCGCCGCGCTCGATCCGCTCCGCCTTCTCAGCAGGATAGATAGTGTGGCAACAATCGGCTCGACTGCGCCGGGCTCTAAGACGAGATGGCGCCCGCATGCTCGCGCATCTTATTATCGAACAGAAAAGAAGCAGATCCCCTGCGCAAGTTTCAACCGTTCGGGCGGGACGCCCGCCCCCGTTCGACGTTGCGGGCAGGCAACTTAGCCTTGGACCGCCTGCATCTTGCGAAACCGGACTGCTGACCTTGCTAGGCAGCCTCAGCGGCCCGTGATTTCAGCCTTTTTGTGTGGGATAAGCCGGCGTCAACCGGAAGCCGGTTCACGGCCCTATGAGGACTGCCAATCTTATCGATGGTGTACCGCTCAGTCGCGCGATTGTCCCAGATTGCGATGTCGCCTGTTTTCCACTTCCAGCACAGGGTGTTCTCCGGCGCGGTGAGATACGACTTCAGCAGTTCGAACAGTCTTTGGCTGGGATATCGCTGCAGGCCGATAAAGTTCTGCACTGAACGACCAAGCGAGAGCATGCGTTCGCCGGTCTCGGGATGAACGCGAACGATTGGATGTGTCGTATCATAGATCGTTCCGGTGGACGCGTCGTCCGAAGCCCGCTTGTCGGCCTCGGTGGCACCCTCCATCGGAGGGTGATCGAATGTGGCGCCGCGCACAGCCCAAAGATTATCAGCTAGCATCCGCAGGGGATCGGGAAGGTCAAGATAAGCGGCCGTCGTACTCGACCAAGCCATGTCCGCGCCAAGAGGCGGGTTCGCTGGACCCCGCAGCACTGATATTGTTGGGCGGTGAGCACTGAAGACCTCGTCATCGTTCGTCTGGTCGACATGGCTGCAGGCGCGGTCACCGAGCGTCTTCTGGATTGTTAAGCCGCGCCTTTGATCCGGCACTGTGGGATTCGGTATCAGCGAGCCGAGCCGGAGCACAAAACGCTTTTGCTGGACATCATCGAGATGTTCCTGATCACGGAAGAAGATGACCTTATGCTCTAGCAGCAGCTGGTGAATGGCTATGACGATCTCGTCAGAGACAGCGTCCGACAGCGTAATGTTCTTGATTTCGGCACCAAGCCGGTCCGCATGCTTGACGATGTCTGCTCGCGGAATGGCGTTATCAAAGGTCATAGTGCCAGTCATGACGGGGCCTCTCTCTCTATGGATGCCTAAACAAAGCTCCGTGGGTGGTGACGCGTGGCGACGAACGCAAGACGTCCGTCTTGATGACACGCATCCGAATTGTCTGAGGGGTGACCCACATCGGACAGTGAGTCGGCTGAAGCTTGATACGACCACCATCATCTTAGGATCTAACTCCCTCTGCGTGCGGACACAGGCAGGCGGTTCGAATCGAAGATCACTCGCGTATACGCCACCAGATCGATTTGCAGCCTGTTCAGCAGTACAAATTATAGAGGCAGCCCATGTCCCGTCCATGAAACGAAAGCAGCTTTCTTTTCGATCTCGAGTAACGTTCGCCTTGTCGCCGAACTCGTCTTTGGAAAATTCTCGAATAGCGGTTGCGTCGTCACCTCACGCCACCGCACTTGGCTTCATCCGCGCCACGAAGAACAACTGGCTCGGGGCCTGCGCCCACGAAACGGCTAAGACACGACGCTGGCTCATGCTACTTTAAATAGTATACTTGCAATAGAACTCTTTGTGCGGGTGCGCCAATCATTTCTTCGCGACTTGAAGGTGTTCAATGCTCGCCGTCTACTCGTCGGCTGGTCTCTTCGGTTGTTCTTTTGCCGAGCAGGAAAGCCGCGCAAAGTCCAAACGATGCAACCGCGGCTGCAGCTTAACAACGGACTCAATCCCTCGATTTACGAAATCTGCACTCGTAGAGCCGGTTGTATGGAATGGTACGGCGCCGGAGCCGACATCTCATATTCAAGGCTGGCGACGAGGTAAGATTAGGTTTGAGTGCCGAGCAGCGCAGGCGAGAAACTCTCGAACGCGACGAAGAGCCGGAAGTGACATCAAACCCGACTTGGTTCGCTTAAATACTGAAGCAGACAGCCACCTATGATTCACAAGGCAATTGTGCGCCGACGGGAACGCCCGGTGCATACACGCGAAGTGACTGCTGATGGCTTGTCGGTTGCGCGCCTCCCAGGCTCGCTGTAGCCGTTCAGGATCGGCTTCCGCGGCGGCGCGTCCGCTGAATGCCTCCAGCTCCCCGGGAGCTTGGCCGTGGATCCAGATCGGCGTGCTCAATCCTGTTTGGTTGAGCTATCGGCGGGTTCACCGGCACCACTGCTTTCGGGTGAATGTCGACGAGGACCTTGCTGAAGCCACATTGACGGAGCGCTGGTGAGGGCTTTTTGTGCGACTTGCCGGAGAACTTCGACGGACGTCTCGCCTCGAGCGGCGGCTTCTAGAAGTTTGGAGGCGACATACGTTCGGGTGCCGGTCTCGTGACGTGACAGCCCTTTGCAAACCTCATCCAGAACTCGGAGACAAGCAGTTGTTTCCGAGTCGAGCATAGAAGGTCTCCTCCCGGCGGCGCAATGACCACAACTGCAAGCGCGAGTTTCACGGTGACCTGAAATGCGGCCGGCCGACCAACTTGACGGTTACCCGCCCCATGTCGTCACCGGCTATCCGGTAGAGCTCCTCAATCTGATTGGGCATGTACAACAAAGTTGTAATAACCACCGAGAGAACAACAATCCACCGACGGTTGCGCAACGAGGCAAAGAGCTGCTCGCGCACAATCATTGCGCCAATTTCCCCATACTGTCTGTGGGGATTGTCCGACTAGAATAGGCTTGGATCCCTGGGGTTCGTACGGCCCTCATTGAAAGCATCCGCAGATTCACGACCTGCAACAAACGAGGGATACGCTAACGACCACCACGTAAAGAACATGAGACCTTAACCTAGGGTAGTGGCGCGTTTTATCGCCAGATTCCGTTGGTCGGTCAAGAGATTTTCGATTGCAGAGGCCCAAGGCCGCGTTATCGGTGTTTTGCGCTGGGTGTCCACCATCTCGCGCAGTTTTTCTTCACTCATTCATCGACAACGCAATAGCCCGCATCGTCGCTCCTCCATGTCGTGATCGGATTTATCGATCGCGGATGATCATCATCACTGGATGCAAGCCTTTTTGCTTACCGCCACGCGAATTTCTCAGGCCATTCGCTACTTTATCGAAGCTCCGCGAGCTCACGCTCGAGCTCGCCGCTGTGCAACTTGCTTGTCTAGCCATCGGAGACCTGTGATGTAGGCTCGTCTGCGTTCGTGCTGGCGCCAGCTGCACATTTCGCAGCGAGTTGGATATGTCTCGAACACGGTCGGCAGAATCGACTGAACGCTCGAGATTGTTCCCACGCCCCGGTCGTAGGGTGTAGTCGGCAATCCCGTGCTGCTGCAGACCGAACTCGGCTCGCGGCGTGACGACGGGAGCTGGACCCGGCCGCACGCCTTCCATTCTTCAGGCGCAGGGTCTCAGTCAAAGACAAATCTGAAGAACCATATTGCCTTTCGTCCCCGCGCGAGCTTGATGTCTGTCACGCCATGCGAAGATGCCAAATAGAATAGGCCTTTCGACTGGCACAACACGTCCTGCGCCGCCGTTCAATCCCGTCCCTGCATCGCCGCGCTCAACAGCGGATGATCGTCCTGAGAACGACACCAGCATCGACAGCGACGCCGTCGGTCACGGCGGCTAGAGCGCCGTCCTTTATTGATCAACGGATTGGGGGGCATCCCGGGGGCTAAAGGGCGGACGCAGCCTGCCTTCCGGTCGGCAACGGGTGGGTTCGTTTTTTTCAGCTTGCTTATCGAAGTTCGGAGCAGCCACGCGATTGCGACACATGGGTCGATGTAGATCGCGTGGAGTTCCGCCCAATTGCGGCGCTGGTCGAAACGAAAATGAGCGCCGCCGCGGCAAGTCGGAATACGGATGAACCCGAACGAGCCCCTAACGATTAGAAACAAGGCATTTGACAATAGGCAAGCTCTCCCCGGGGCACCGGGATTCAATCGCAAAGCGCTGGATTTTCAAACAATCTTAAACGTTCATCGGCATCGAAACGCCTCTCAATCGGCTACTCCGGCCAACCGGTCCAAGCTCCTGCTGACCTGGCCGTCTTTATACTTGCCAAGGATCGCTTCCGAAGCGGTTAGGCACCTCTCGACGCTTTCGCGCGCTACGGCGGTGGGCTTACTTCCGTCGAGCCATGCGGCTCGATATTCGCGCAGAGCTTGGTCATAGTTTGCGTATGCTCGCCTAAGATCCTCGCGGGCAGCAAGATCGTGAAGAACGGACATCATTTTATCGAGGTGAACATGTGGCACCCGGTCCGGCTGGACGTCGAGATTCTTCCTTAGGCTTGAAACCATAAGAACCAACGTATTGATGGCGGTACGACGCTGACGTCGCCGATCGAACGTCTCCTTGAAAACGAGAACCGTCAAGGACGACACGAATCCAATCAAGGCCCCGATCGCAGCAAACCAGAATCTATCCATAATGGTGCTCGCCAATCATTCCGGACTAAGCACCTTGCAGCGGGACTTCCATACAGCCTCGAAGAATTCTGAAAAAGTCTTGTCGTTGCGCACTTTGTTGAAGAAGGATCGGACATCTTCAGGCGCGATACTGCGCCCTTCATGTCTGATTGTTCCGGAAAAACCCTTGGTTATCAAGGCAACGATAAGATTCTCGAGCTGGTCGAAAATCGTCGAGAAGTCCGGCTTGAACGGTTTCAGCAACGAATCATCACCGCATCGTTTTTCCTCATAATCCCAGGATGCCTCCAACACACGCAGGAAGGTTATCGCGGCGAATATCTTCTTCGAGAGGTATTCGGAGACGCCTGCTTGGTAGCGTTTTCCGAGCTCGAACGTGTACGATAGGTTCGCCTCGACGAAGATTTCGTCAAGAGCCCACTTCGGTAAGGCTAACCAGAAATCGTCAGTGACTAGCTGCAAGTAACTCAACTCAAAGCAGTACGGATTCCTGTTTCTGCGCTGAGCTCCGTCGATCAAGATTCTTCCCCGACTCGTCAACATCAGCCTTCTGTCAGTCGGAGCGACGTCGCGAGGGCCATCCATCTCCAGGCAACGCGACTCGGTGACCATGCAGAGGCTCCCGAGACAAATGCGGACGAACCTATCTTCGTAGGCCAGGGTGTTGACAAAGAAATTTATCACCTCCTGGCCCGTCACCGGCACATTCCGGACTTCCTTCTCCAAGACGAATTTCAGGATAAGATATTTCAGCCAGTAGGAATGATAGTGATCGCACTGAACCCCCTCGCTTATGTTCTCCGGATTTATCCAAGAATCGCACAGAAATAGGTTCGGAAAGTGATTCTTGCTCTGCGCGTATCTTCGCTTCATGTTCGTAATGTAAAGACGCTCGAGATAGTGAGGGCTGTCCCCCAGTAGCCGCTCATGTATCTCACGATGGAGGTAATAGTTGATCTTCAGCTTAGAGAGGAAGTCCACTAGCGATCGGTGCCCGTGGTGACACATTCCCCAAATCACACCTAGACCTTCGGTTACGTCCGACGCACTGCTCAGAATCTTTTCCCGGATGATCACCAGGGCGTCCTCAAAAGTGCGCGGGCCCGTCCCGGATATTGTTAGGCCGTGCCTAACGATCGCCTTTGCGGCAACATCAAGCAACTTGTAGCGAGATTCGATGATCTTCTTGGGGTCGACCTCCCCGAGCCAAAACGTCCTGTGATCCTCGAAGATCTGCCGATCCGGGTCTGCGAGACTTGGTATGAAGTCTCTGGCAACGTTTTCTCGCGCAACGACCAGGCAACATAAGCCTGCATTTCCGAGCAGCGCTTCGTCTGTGACCGAGTTGCACAGCTTCACGATGTTGCGGTTCAGCTTCTTCAAAAAGGCCTGGTACTTCTCGTCGAAGAATATGATGCGTGAATACCGATAGTGAAATCCATCGATGTTGTCGAAGATGAGGAATACCCGCAGATGCTGTTCCGCGAGACGGACAAGATGCTTCTGTATCGCCGCATAGACCTGCTGCTCTGTCCATTGCTTGGAGATCTCGGGCGACGCGATCGCCCCTTTATGAATCCGCGCCGTGTGCTTATCTATTTCAGCGAGAAGATGGGCATAGAAACCCTTGCCCACCTCCCCCTCGTCCACACCGATATCGAAGATCTTCGAACGAGATAATGATTCGAAGCACACGCGAATCGGAACCACAGTGAAGCCGTCGGCGTCCTGCGGCGAACGCTGCAGCTTCGCAATAAGTCGGGCGCAAAGGAACGTCTTTCCCGTACCGACGCTTCCGAATAGATACGTTACTCTGTTGCCTCCGAGCTTGCCATACTGAACCCCTTCGGCACTGAATGGAATATCGGTTACGATGCTGAAGAACTCATCGCTGGTTATCTTGTTTTCGCCCGCCCTGATCTCGTCGTCGGCATTTAGATCCGCCGATTCGTATATCGGAGCGTCAACCGGAAGGTCCGAGTTCAGGTAATAGTCTGTCAGATTGTCCAACGCGATGATGCGCGAATGATCCCGCTCCTGAACGATTAGCTTACCTACGTAGTGCGGTATTGATTCGGGAAGGTGGTGATGGTCGAAGACATCCCGGTGAAGCTGGCCGAGCTTGCCGCTTCTCATGTCCTCTGCGCGCGGACGGCCGATCGGATTGTCCCAATCTGACGATGCTTGTTTGCCCCTGGCGAAGAAATCGTAGTAGCCGAGGCCGCTTGACGTTGAGCTCATAGATGAACTGTTTCCAATGTGAACCGACTGCTCACTGAAACGGCTGGTTTGCAAAAAGGCCACTAGGGGCGCTCCTAGGTTTTCCCGACGTGACACCCCCAATTCGGTTGAGCAGCCTCCGGCCACAATCGCCATTCCGCGAGACTTTTGAGCCGGATTCCAGGTTTGCTGGACTTAAGACGCTGCCCCTGAAGGGTGATTTTCGCCCATTTGACACGATCTGCTGCAACGGGCTCCTCTTTCTTCCCTGTCGTCTCCGCCGGTGCATGCAAATTAGCGGCACCATGCCGAGTAGGCCCGCTGAGATAACGGCCACCACCCGCGCTAACTCCCGGACTGCACGGGGTCGCGCGACGACGGCGCCGTGCGCTTTGTTCGCAGCCGCATTGACTTTCTCAGCTGCTTCGGCCGTACCTCGGCGAGCGACGGCACCAACTCTCCTCCGCCGCGTTATTTCGAAAAGCTCGATCAATCTGCTAGGGGCCACGTTGCGCACAAGCCGGCGAGGCCTTCCTCAAGGGCGAGGCTTTCCGATCTGGCACAAGGCGCTGCTTGCCAGCCCTGCCGCTTCGGCGGACCAGTTGAGAGCCACCGTCGAGCATCTCCGAGCATCTCTTCGGTAGATTTCTTGCCCGAAACCGCCGCATGCGGGCAACCGGCGGCTCTTGTGCATGCGAGGCGTCCGTCCGCGCCGCGGCAACTGCCGCGCTTGCGTCGGATGACCGGACACCCTCCAGCGCCTTGCCTTATTTACCGGTCGGCCAATTTCCTCCTAGGGAATCCACTAGTTTCGTTGCGAGAAAAAGGACGCGAGGTTAGAGCAATCACAATGGGCCGAATCCGCCCGCCAAAATTCGTTTCAGCGTCGCACTTAATCGGCAGGACTGCCTCTTCGTGCCTGCGGCTCGTTTCAATTTTTCGAGATGTTTCGAATTGGTCGGTAGCGCTTTGTTGGTTAGCTCTACAAATCGGGATGCATCAATGAAGCTCCGATTTCGCCTGTCCTCCCTTTCACCCGACAAAGGCGTGCCGGACCGCCTTATGCGACATCGTCTCAAGTCATTTCAACCAGTCGATGAAGTGAGCTCAATCGCGCCCATTCCCGAATACGCGTCCGATCTTTGTACGGAACGGACGGATCTGACGATTGACCTGTCATCGTTCGAGTGTAGCATAATCAATTGAAGATTGCATTGCGCATCGGTTCGCCCCGATTTGGGCATGTTAGTACTCGCCGTCCCCTAGAATTGGGGGGAATTTTCGGATGTTGCATCGTTATTGTGTTTTATCCGGCCATCGGCTCCAGCTCCTTCACCGCAGGTCTGGAAAGATAGGCATCCTACTGATTCACGGAAACTCGTCATGCAAGGAGGTGTTCTCCAAGCAGCTGAAGGATTTGGCCCGCTCGAAACTCGGGATTGTGGCTCCGGACCTGCCGGGACATGGCGCCTCGGACGACTCGGTGCGCCCGTCGAAGACCTATAGCTTTCCCGGCTACGCCCGGCTTCTCGGCGAACTCATGAGCAAGCTCGGATATGAATCCTATCATGTCGTTGGCTGGTCGCTCGGTGGTCATATCGGACTGGAGATGTTGGCTTGCAATCCGGCGGTGCGATCGCTGCTTATCTCGGGAACGCCACCTATTCGGCTGACTCCCGCAGGCGCGGCGGAGGGCTTTCGATGGACGGGGGCGACCGCGCTTGCTGGACGCAGGCATTTTAAGCCAGAAGACGTTCGCCGCTATGCGAACGCGATGATGGGTGTGCACATATCCGACGACCATCACCTCGTGCGGATGACAGGGCGCACCGACGGCAATGCGCGCTATTGGATGGTCGCGAACGGGATGGCCGGACAGGGCGCTGACGAAGTCGCCACCGTGATGAGTACGGATCGGCCGGTTGCGGTGATCCAGGGATCGGCCGATCCGTTTCTCCGCATGGAGTATCTCAACAAAGTCCCGTTCAGGAGCCTTTGGCGCGGACACCCCGTTTTGATCGCTGCGGGACACGCCGCGCACTGGCAAGCGCCACGCGCGTTCAACGAGGCGATGATGGATTTCGTAACTGCACACTAGGATCGAACCGGGTGGGGGCACCATGGCAACGAATATTGAGAATTTCATTGAACGCACGCAGGACGTCACATCAGTGGCCTCTCTAAAAAGGCTATTCCTTTCCGCCGTAGCCGAAGAAGGCTACGAAAACGCCGTGTTCGCGAGGACTAATGAACGAGGCCTCGTGTCGTTGCCTTGGGCCCATTTCCCCACCGGCTACGTTGACACATACAAAAGCGAGGGATGGGATAAGAAGGATCCCGTTGTGCGACAGGCGCATTTCGCCCGACGACCATTCACGTGGTCGGAGACAAGCCCTCGTGGCGGATTAACGAAGGAACAGAAGCGCTTCTTCGAGGAATGTCGCGAGCTTGGCGTTCACTCGGGCATCACTATTCCCATCCATGGGACAGGTCGAGACGTTGATCTCATAAGTCTTAGTCTCCGGCAAAGAGAGGAGGTGCCGTCCCACCGGATGGCTCACCTCTATATGCTGAGCGTGCAATACTGGCTGAGATATTGCGAGCTGTCCGATCGGAGGGACCCAGAGGTAATTCCGCTTACTTTGCAGGAGGCGGAATGTCTGCGCTGGTGCAAGGAAGGGAAGACGAACTGGGAGATAGGCGAGATCCTCGGCATATCCGAGAAGACTGTTGAGTTTCACCTAAGCAACGGAATGCGAAAGCTCGGTGCGAACAATCGAATCACCGCCGTCATCATAGGGATCAAGATGGGTCTCATACCGCTGTGATTCAGCAACGGTCAGGTCCGACGTGCGTACTCTGTCATTCGAAAGAGCGTCCGCGACAGCTTCTTCTAATTGTTCGAGCCCTCGAGAAGGAGCGACGGTTTGATGTTGAGTGGCGGCACAATCTTCAGGACTTCGTCGCGCGGCCCGCACTCGAGGATAATCGAGCGGATATTGCGTACGACACCCGCCCGACGCGACGCAGTGGTCGATCCGCTCGATGGCTGCGGAAACTGGCTTTTCTCACACCACGATCCGCCGCATGTGGACGGCGTTCGGCTTGCAGCCGCACCGCAGCCAGACATTTAAACCGCGAGCAGCAGTCTTGCCGATGATGCCTGGGGTGCCGGGTCGCACGCACAGCTATGTACGGCTTGCTAGACCACGCTGTTTGCCGCGCTCGATGTCGCTTCCGGTTTCGTCGTTGGCAAATGCTACAAGCGCATCGGGCGGTCGAGTTCTTGAGGTTTCTCAAAGAGATCGACGCTCAAATCCCTGAGGGGCTCGCTGTTCATATCGTTATGGACAACTACGCCACCCACAAGACACTCAGGATGAAAGCTTGGCTCGCTCGCCGGCCGCACTATCATGTCCACTTCACGCCGACTTCCGCGTCATGGATCAATCAGATCGAGCGCTGGTTCGCTGAACTCACCAGAAAGCAGATCCAGCGAGGTGTCCACACCTGCGTCAGGCAGCTCGAGGCCGACATCTGTACCTTCATCGAACGGCACAACGATAAGCCCGAAGCCCTTCAAATGGACCAAGTCCGCAGACCAGATCTTGGCTTCCGTCAAACGCTTCTGCCACAAAGCCCAGCAGACTTTATGTGGCGAACATTAGGTTCACGTGACTAGACTAGCACGGCGGAAGTCACTGATCGTTGCACATTTGCGACCTGCACTGCCGTGCAAGCTAGTAAGCTCCGGAACGACGGAAGCATGTTTCGTTTTTACTTTGATAAAATCAGCGGGGACGAAAATGTTTGATGTTTATCGCAATGGGAAACGTGACTTGCTCGTTCTAAGTACAGGCTCCGCGATACCCGGGGCTTTTTCTACAAATCGGTGGCGCAAGAGCAGAAGAAGAATTCTCAAAGTAAGCGAGGAGATTAGGTCAACCGTTCAACGACAAGGATATTACGTCCGTAGTTTGCGGGTCACGAAAAAGGACTGATTTAATTCGGGCGCACGGACCGAGTGGTTTTCGCAATCTCCTGGCATCATTACCACCCAGCCGCTGTGCTCTCGCTCGCACGGGTGTCGACAGCTATTTGTCCAACTTGCAGCCGGCGCCCGGCCCTTCCGAGCCAAAGTTCGCCGAGGTTCGATAGCGTTCTCAGCGCAACTCTCGTACGGTAGTGCTATCTGCTCGCAACCCCATAAATGTTTGTCGAGGCGAACGCAGAGAAACGTCTCGTCGGTTCGCAATGAGACGGGATCGCGCGATCAGTCACCAGACACGTCCTCGTCGACAGCCGAAGAAGCTGGGTTCGAAGTTTCCGCGGATTGCGCCCCACTCGAGATTAGGCTTCGCGGCAACGCTCGGGATGACTGCGGAGGCTTGCGCTAAAGCAGGCGCTGTTCGCGAGGCCGACGCTGATGCAATCTTTCGGGCGCTTTCGCCCTTACCGCCTGACTTTGTGTCCGGCATGCGGCGCGAAGCCCTTTCTACCTGAGCAGTCGGGCTGAGAGCCGAGAGAGCTGCAGGACCATACCGAGCACCAGCCCAGCCCTCCGAAGCCCCCAGCCAAAGCGACCACGACGAGCCAAATAGTGGGTTTTGAGGGACCGCTTGGTGCCAATAACGCCAGGACCTCATCTCGCGTAGAGGTCGATAAATCCGATTGGTCGAAAGTGACGGGCCCCGTCGCGGCCGCGCCATTGCTGTGATTTGCGACGGTCACGATCCTTTCCAAGGTATTTGCATGGTTTAATTGCATGCTCAGGTCCCTTGCAGTCGCCATGATCGCGCCGGGAACTAAACCAACCCTTAACAGCCGGCGCACTCAGCACTAGCACCAGTATGAGAGCCGTGGATCGAAGGGCTACCCAAGCGATCAGAGCGCCACCCTGCTAGCAGCCGTCGTGCGAGTAAAGGGCAGAATGGGACTACCAGCCTGAGAGACTGGGGCGCGCGTGAAACTGCGGTACCAGGCCTGTAGCTTTGCCGAACAGGCCGAACTTGCGGAACGAAACCAACCCGAAAGGCAAGCGAATGGAGCGCGCCGTGACAACGGTGTAGGGACTTCGCGTAGCCCTTTTAATCCTGTCGTCATTTATGGGTTGTATGTTCCTACCCTGGATTGCATACTTTTCCCCTTGTCGACCGCCTATTGCTTTCAACAATTATGGTTTGGGCAGTAATGAGTAATCGAGGTGGCGCTTACAATTATTCGACTATTCTGGGCGAGCGGGTCGAGGCAATGGTCGCACTATTTCGAGAACTGCAGACCCTCCGGCGTCGCGTACGCGCCGCTCAGGCGAGGACAATTGCCAGGACTACCCGTATCCCCAAAGCCAGTCGTAGAAGGAGAGCGCTTTGGCGGGGCTAGCTGTAGCAAGCTCGTAGAGCCGTTCAGTGCGATGATCGAACTTGCCACTTCCGCATTTCTAGGAAGCTCGCGCCAGATCGCTTTACCGACACCTCATTGACCAATACCCGCCTAGCACCGAAGCATTGGAGCAACAGTTGCACAGCACTTTGGATTGGTGCACGATTGTTAATTTGCGTCGCGCGCGCGATTCAGGCCTGCTCTCTCATAACAGGGAGCGGCGAGAAATGATCGTATGGGATGGAGCTATTGTTGCGTTGCTGCTGATCCCGGTGGGGTCCGACGCCTCCGCTTCGCGTCACCACAGGCCCACAGGGCGCATCTCGTGCAGCGAGGTCAAATACTCGTCGCGAAATATTCGGCACCTTTGGCGGAGATGTACGCCCGTAGCCATGGCACTACCGACGCACAAATCGAACGGGCGCGACGTTGCTTGGCCTCAAATGAGATTGCCGAAACCGAGCGACCACGCGCTTATACCGATTGGGTGGTAGATCGGCCCCGATGACGTGATGTCTGCCGCTCACTCCGGAAGCTCGACCAAATGACGCCGAGGCTTTGTTTTGCAACGCGAGCTGCCGGACGGGACTTGCGTT
Organism: Bradyrhizobium sp. CCBAU 65884; assembly: GCF_028128835.1. Lineage (NCBI taxonomy): Bacteria > Pseudomonadati > Pseudomonadota > Alphaproteobacteria > Hyphomicrobiales > Nitrobacteraceae > Bradyrhizobium > Bradyrhizobium sp. CCBAU 65884. Next base: position 178,443 of record NZ_LBJU01000120.1, read on the forward strand.
CACCCAGATCTCACGTCAGGAGCACAATGAATCTGTTGCATCGCCAGATTTGAGCCGCATGGCTGCCCAGGTCGGCGCGAAGGGTCATCTCGGGCGGGCGCAACACCGGGAGTTTTTCGATGTCCGGTTACTTGCGATTGTGCTTCGTCGTCTCGTTTTTGTTGAAGCTCTTTCGACGGCCCCTGCCCCTCCAATCCTCTTGCGGATTTCTTCAATATTGCTGCAACCCAACCTGCGGTGACCTCTCCGCCGCAAGCGGAATGCGTGGGACGCCCCGGCAACTCGACTCCCGACGGCCAGCATTGGGTCTATCGAATGGCGGGCACCACAAGTGCTGGTTCCTAGCCGAGGGTATCGCGAAGGTGAAGAAGACCGTTCGTCGGCGCGTGGCCAAAGATAGCACCGCCCGTTTGGACGAGAGCGGGGCCACGTCGCTTAGGCAGAGCGGGGTCATTGATGCGCGCGCGGAGTTGCTGCGCTCCGCACCGATCCAGCCGACTCAGCCGCCCCACTCCGAACTCAAGGTCGCCAATGCTGCATCTGGCCTCGACACGGACACCGCTCGGATTTCGGCAGCCTTCATCTCTGCGCATGCCCATCGGCCCGCGTCCACGCCCAGCCAAGTCGATGTCGACCAACTTCTCGCCGCCCCGCCGGCCAACGATGTGGCGACTTCGTCCGAACATCCGATTATGCCGATGGGCGTACGCCTCGCGAAGGCTGGTCACGAGGCGCCGAGCCAGACGGCAACTTGGCTCGGCGTACTGCTGATGATGCTGGGGATGCTTTCAATCATAAGCTCGAGCCGCTCGCTGCGAAATGGGGTGAGATTACGCTCCTGAAGCGCGGTGCGCTGGGCAGGACACCTGACGCACTGCCAGCAGCGAAGAGTTCCAAGCGCGGGTAAAGCCGAATTGCCACACGTACAAACGTTCCGCGCGCCTGCACTTACTTTTGGCGCAACCTCAATCGAACATTCGACTACAATGGCGCTCCCTCTTTGGGATGGGACTGCCATCATGCGGTACAAAGTGTTCGTGGTGGACAGGAGCCGGCGGTTGATTTGCGCAGCAAAGCTCGACTGCATCGACGAGCAGGCGGCGAGACGTCGAGCCGAACAAATGTTGGGCGAGCACGACGTTGAACTTTGGGAAGGTGATCGGCTCGTCGCCGTTTTTCGAGGCGCAGCATCGAACGAAAATCCAGGCAACTGTTGTTCTGACTAGAGGCTCTGTCTCGCCCTCGAGTTTGCGCGGGGACTCACCCGGCCGCCCGACTGATGTCCGGTCAAACCCTAACACAGTTAAGTGCGGACATTCTCGCAATCGCGTTTAATGGATGTCTCGATCCAACTCTCGCAACAAGTCGATGAAGGAAGTCGCTGGCGTGGTTATATTGTGCGCCGCCGTCCAGGATCTGATGAGCGAGTGGTGACACTATGTTGCCAACGGCCTCAGGGCCAATCAGCTCGGTCCGTGATGACCACAACTCCAACAGCCCGTCGGGGATGTGGTCGCTCGATCCAAATAGTTTGAGGAGCCGGCCTTCGGCTACAGCGTTATGCTCATGGTGGGCCTTGACCGCATAAAAGGCGAACAAGCCTCGAAAGGCGTCACGGGAAACGGAAGACTTAGCCATCGCAATGTCCCCACAGAATCCTTCAAATGAATTCGCGAAATCTAGAGTTGAACGGAAGCTATTCCCTCGAAATCCTCACACGAAGAAGATTGTACAGCAGACCGGGAAAAAGCGGCAAGCCCTTAATCCATTTAGATGTGGCTCACTCCCGATGGGTTCTTGACGTATGGCAACCCGGCTTTGTTCGTTTTTATACAATTACCATGCAGGCGTGCGGTTCAAATTCGACAAACATCTGCCTTTGGGCGCATGGTGTCCAAGCGCCCTCCTTCGAGTTCACGTTGAGCCTGCCCTTTAACTCGCTTCGATCACGCTGTGGCTCGGCCCTAATGGGACCACGTTTTAGCTCACGGCTCTTGCTTGGCTGCCCGGTTTTGCTCGGCGTCTTCTGCCGCTTGTTTTCGCTTCCACATGTCGGGGCTGCTTCGAAGCTTCTCCACTTCTCAGCTCCGCCACAAGCAATTGAAGTCATTCACTCAGAGCAGCACAAGTAGAAATCTGACGCGTACTGGACATCACATGCCTAAGAAAATGACTTAGACCAAGAAGTCGATGAAAAGATGAGGACGAAAACTCCTCAAGGCCGAAGATCAGTGAGCGAAAGCCGCAGCCACCAGATGCTCCCAATACTCTGCTCTCCCAGCACTTTCCAGCTCCTCTCAGGTTCACGCGCCGCTGTCTGTCGGCACAGCAAAGCCATTGCGTGAAAGCGGCGGCCAGCTTCCATTCCAACCTTCCATGCTTTCCCCAACCTTATTATTCAATTATGCGATCATGATTACAGACCATAACCAAATTTGTCGTTTAGCGACCGCCAGTTAGGCCTTCCTTGACGCAGCTTGCCGCAACTAACTTCGGTTAGGGCTTCACATCACTTTCGGATGCTACTTGGTGGGGCCCTCCTGCGCGTCAAAGCGCACCTGCACGCAGTCGCGACGGCGTATCGGGAAGGGCGCGCAGTAGCAACAAGCTATGCGAAGCTCGTCGGTAAGCATTGCAATGTCGGAATCCGGACCGACTGGGCGCGACCGAGTCTTGTCTGCTTCTTCCGTTGCTCCGAACCGAACTATATTTGCGATCAGCCCGGCGCAAATGCCGGAATTATTCGTTGCGCTCGCTCCCCGCGGCTCGGCTCGGAGGAACGAACGCGTGCGCCGGCGAGCCGGTCATACCAGCTTCGGAATGAAACAAGCAATCTCGCTTCGTAGCTCAGTCCTCAAGCACGCCATCATTTCCTTTAACGGCTGGGGTAGTTTCACGCTCCGGGACCTGGTGCGAGCGATAGCGCGACTCGCGCTCACGAGATGCCGGCCGTTCAGACGGACTGCGACCAATCTTAGCTTGGAGTTCGATAAGATCGGTGAACGCGTCAGCCTGACGACGCAGCTCGTCGGCGATCATAGGGGGATGGCTTGCGATCGAGGAGACCACGGTGACGCGGACGCCGCGGCGCTGCACGGCTTCAACTAGCGAGCGGAAGTCGCCGTCACCCGAGAATAGCACCATCTGATCGATGTGCTCGGCGAGCTCCATGGCCTGGACGGCGAGCTCGATGTCCATGTTGCCCTTGACCTTGCGGCCGGCTGGGTCGATGAATTCCTTGGTGGCCTTGCTGACGACGCTGTAGCCGTTGTAGTCCAGCCAGTCGACCAGCGGACGGATCGAGGAATATTCCTGGTCCTCGATGACGGCCGTGTAATAGAACGCGCGCAGCAGGGTCCCGCGACTTTGAAATTCACTGAGTAGGCGCTTGTAATCGATGTCGAAGTTGAGCGTCTTCGCTGTGGCGTAGAGATTGGCTCCATCAATGAAAAGCGCAATCTTGCTTGGAGATGACATGATAAGCGATCTCTGGGCGCGACGCGTCATGCTGCGGGCCCCGTGCATGCGAACCCGCCAATGAGACGGCACTTCCAAGGTTTTTCATCGAAGCTTGACCTCGCAAAGCTACACCGTAGTCCTTTAACCTTCACACAGTTTTGTTGGTCGCCGGGGTAATTCGCAAGGATCATCCGAAGACCGCGTACCGCAATTCTTTTGCAGTGCAACCGTGAGCACGCGTGACACTCTTGCGTCGGCTTAAAGGCGCGCGCGAGCGCTAGAAATCCGCTGCCCGAAAAGCTGGACCGGACCAGATTGGCCTAGCGTTCGAGCCGCCTTAGGTTCGTAAGGAAAGGGAGATTGATCCGGTTAGAACGTGGAATGCTTTCCAACCGAATTGACTTTCGTGCTTCTTCACTGAATGTGCAGCAAGGTACGCCTCATTCTGCGAGGAAAGCTCGTTTGCGCGACATCGGCCCTTGTGGTCGACATCGTTCCACGATTGATTTCCGCCATGAAGCAGCGATGCGAGCAGTCCGAGATCTGATTCCGAAGTTCAAGTCCTCCGGCACAAGTCCAATCTCCTCTTCCCGGCTAGAACTGCACGCGACCAAGGCTCTATGCTCTTTGAACGCATCCAGGTACAGCTTATCCTCCTAGTTGAAACGTTTGGACGAAAGGTTCCGCGTAGATGCGATCCTTTCGAGCTTTCTTTGGATTTGAAACAGATCGGTCAGCACGGAGTGAAATCCTTCTTCTGCCGCTACTCGGCAAAGGTAGGAAACCGCGTCGGCCATTTTTTCGGCAGTGCCACTCGCATCGCCGGACTCCGCACCGGGGCTCTTATGCGGCTTTTGGGGCAAGGTCGATTCCCTCCGGGTTCGCTAAAACCTGACGGGCAATTCCCAACTTTCGGCAATGATGCTCCGGTCGAATGAATTCCTTCGGAACGAAGAAGGCACGTTCAAGCTCGCCTTCGATGAGGTCCGGCTCGCCCAACCATCTGATGCCGCTTCGAATGAAATGCGTCAGCAAATGTTCTCTGGTCACCCCGACAATTCCGACGCCGTGCGAGGTCGAGAGAAATTCTTCTATCGCGCAGAGCAGCTCCGGAAGCACGGTTCTACGAAGCTTAGGATCAAGCGATTTATCGACGCAGACACGCGTCAGTTCCCATACACCGCTCGACGACGGGAAGATTCGACCTGAGATCAGATGTGGCCAATAGGTCTGGAGCATATAGGAACTCGTGGTAGGAAGGAGCCGCGCAAGTCCCCTCACCACCCGTTTCTCGTCACGCCAAACCAGATATTTCGCGGCGGGCGTATCGAACTCGTCGAACTCCAGCCCCTCCCAAAACGAGTGGGGCAACCCGCGGCGTTCGACGAAGACCTCGTAGCGAAGGCGCGCTTGCGAGGCGAGCGCATCCTGAAACTGGTGAGCATTGGCGAAAGAGAAAGCTTCGATCATCTCGGCTCCGTTTCTTTGCCGGCAGGCGATCAGATCATCAACTGGAGCTTCGGTGTACTCGGGGATACCCGGGCTTTTCTGGACGTTTTGATGACGCGCGTTCGCATTGCGGCGACTGCCTCTCGGACGCCTGCGCACGAAATGTCCAAGGCACGGTAAGTTGGTCCTCACCCGAGCAAGACTGGGCATCAAGAGCGTTCGGGTACTCGATCAGGTGGCCGGACGAACTGCATGATCGTGCTGATCATGCATTCCGAGTCGGCCAGAGCCGCGCACCGGAACTCGCGTCCCGATCAGGTGAAATGGCCTACTTTGGTTCTTGGTGCAGATCGTAGCAGCTACTCGCTAGCCGGCGTGCAGTTGAAGTTCTCAGCGCTGAATAACGATTAAAAGAAAGGTGGGCTGACCGTCCCTATCGAAAGCGTCGGAGGTTCGTGGATTGTCAAGCTGTCCTCTTGTCAGTATCCAGGTGTGCCCGAGGACGAACGTTCGATCATGACGATCGCAAAGGCGATGGGCATGGGCGTGCCCACGCGATCAAAGGCCTGCCTCAAGGTATGGGCGAGCTCAAAGTGCAAGCTCTTGCCGTAAAGAGCTTTGACTGGACAGTGGACCGGCCGGTCCACATCGAAGATTTCGCACAAGTCTTCGGCATGGCGCCGGACGAGAAGTACGGTCACGCCCGCGACAGAAACAGTAGGGCGCGTCCTTGGGATCGAAACCGGCGATCCCGGTGTTGCGGAATTTATGCGAAGGCTTGTCTTCAGCACCCTAATTGACGATGCCGACATGCACCTCAAGAACTGGTCCTTGATTTACCCGGACAGGCGGACGCCGGCCTTGTCGCCCGCCTACGATTTGCTTTCAACCATTCCGTAAATAGCGGATGATAAAATGGCGCTGAATACTCGCGGACAAAGAAGATGGTTCATTTTTCGAAGGACGAACTCAAGCACCTCGCGGCGAAGGCCAAGCTTTTCGAAAAACTGGTCGTGGACACTGCGTCAGAAACGGTCGACAACTTTAAGGATATCTGGTCCAAAGAAAAAGCGACACCTTCCGCTTGCTAAGAAGGTTGTCGATGTTGTGGAGCTCATGCCGCGCAAATCCCAATCTACAGTGGGAGTCTAGCAGGTGCCATCGAGAGTTGTCTTGTGATGTCCAACCTATTTCTTTTTGTCTTTCTCTGTGGGGGTGTTGGCGCAATGATTCCAATCGCCTTATGGTGTTTCCTCGATGTGCACCGCCGGCGCAACCAGCGTCTCGTTGATCTATTGAGCTACGCTATCACGGTGGTCGCTGTCATTAGTGCCGCTTTTTCGCTTGTTAATGATAATCGGCAATGGACCGACGCGATCAAGCGGATGCAGGCGAGCGAGAAACGTATCGGCGCCGGTTTTGACGACGTCGTTGAATACAGCAGGATCTGTCAGCCACATCTTGCAATGTCTAGCACGCGGCGTGCCGAATGCGACCAGCTGTGGGCATACCTAAGCACTCGACTAACAGGCGTGCCCGGAGTGCCCTCTTTGGTGGCCCTCCCGCATTGGCCGGCCTTTTCAAATCCAGCCGTGAGCACATTTGCGGACAAGGTCGTCAAAAGGGTTACCGAGGCGAACAAGGCCGCGCTTGCATACTCTCAAATCCTAACGATAGGTCCTGATCCGGCTGAAGCAACTTTCCGGAATTGGGGCGCTCCGCTTCTTGCCTTCGCAGTTGGCTTGGGGCTTGCGCGTCGCTTCCTTGATCTTTGTCAGGATTGGAAAGCTAGCGAACCCAAACGCAAGCTGCTGCGTGCCGTTGCGCCAAAGGAGGAGATTGGGCGGTCTCCTGGCACAACATATGAGGCACGCAGTCAGATGAATGATTCCCAACCGGCAGCGTTACAACTGCCGCGTTCCGAACCGTTTGCGACCGAGGACCTCTCGAAGTCGCCGTCCGGTGCCCAGTTTGAAGACTCACGAGCTGGTCGGTCGGTTTAAAGAAGCCTGATTGCATGAGAAGGATTGTTGGGCTTGGCGGAATTACCCTATGCAGCCCTGAGGTTCGCCATAAGGCGGTCGAGCTCGCTCCGCCAGCGGCGAGCCTTCGCACGACTGCGACTTGGCGGAATTCAAAAGTTGCTGCGAAGCCGCCCGGTTGCGGGGGCCCCGCAGTTGACCTGGCCGATGTCGGTCGCGTCGACCTGCGTGCCCTGGGGAGGCTCTGCAGTTAGGGGGCGATCTTCTGCGGGTTGCGCCCTTCTGCTCCATTCGCGCGCTGGCGATGGAAGTCGCAATCGTCGAAATCTGTCTGATGGTCGCCCCGATCTCTGTGATCGTGGTAACGGGCTCCGCGGACGCGCCTTGCATTCCTGCAATGTGTGAGGAGATCTCATCCGTTGCGTTGGCGGCCTAGGTTGCCAGCAACTTCACCTCGGTCGCGACGACGGCAAAGCCGCGCCCAGTTTCACCTGCGCGCGCCGCCTCGATGGTGGCGTTCAATGTGAGCTGGTTGGTCGGCTCGGCCATCGTCGTGATAAGCTTTACGACTTGACTGATCAGCCGCCCTGCATACGACAGCTTTCCGATCGGGCCGTAGTCTCTCGTGCCTGCGCGACGACGGCTGCCGCGATGCGGCTTGAGCTGCGCACCTGGCGGAGATCTCCTCGACGGAAGCCGAAAGTTCTTCGGCGGCAGCAGCGAGAGCTCCCGAGCGGCGCTATGCGCAGGTGCGGAGGCGCCATGCGTCCTCAGAGACTTCAACGCCGCGTTTTGCGTCGAAACTGCAATCGTTTTCGCGTCTTGTTCCGTGCGGCGATGAGAAGCGATAACTCTGCAGTATCCGGCCGATGCTTTGCTTCGAAGCGCGATTGTCTACGAGCGTGCCAGAGCGGTACCGGCTATCCTCGAGCAGCTCGCAGCGTCGTTCTCGGTTGCGCCGATTGGACTGATCGTAAGGTTACTCGCCGTCGACTGTCGTGACAACCGCGCGAGATCTGATTTTGCAGCAGGTACCACCGTACAGGGCGCTCTGTCCGTAGACGCAATTTGAGCAACGCTGGCGTTCTCGTGATTTTAATGCAGAACTCTGCCAGATAGCTATTCACTTGATGACGTCTTTCGGAGCCGTGGCTCATCTCTGTTCCTGGGCATTCTTCTGCGCGTATTCGTCCAGAAGGGCAATTTTCCGCAGGTCTTATGCGCTGATCTGCCCTTTGCGGCCGATCTCCGCAACAGACTTGATGACGCGAGCTGAACGAAGGTTAGCTCAAGTCGGCCCAGAGCACCGCCCGCTCACGCGCTACAATGCGGTCCACTGTCGTGTATAAACGCCACGACATCTCCTCTTCAGCGGCGCGAAAGGCTCACCTTCACCTCTCGGCCTATCTTCCAACGGAGCGGGTTAAGACATGGCACCTTTCAATTGGTATTGCCACGATGTGAGTCACCCTGTAAACGAGCCCCGCACCGTTCGCCGGCCGTCCTTCAGCGGCACTCGCGCCGGGCCTGTAGCTCAATGGTTAGAGCCGGCCGCTCATAACGGTCTTGTTCCTGGTTCGAGTCCAGGCGGGCCCACCATCTTGTATGTATTATTATTGTGATGATGATATGATGTATGTTGTGCGGACACTTTGAAAACGACTCGATTTCCGCTTTGAGAACGGCTCGATTGCGTTTTGAAAGCGACTCGATCTTAGAAGATCGTGACCCACCTATCAAATTTCTCCCAGATTTTTTCGGACGGACTTTTCAAGTAGCCGAAAAGTAACCTGGCTATAGCGGCGGCGGCGGTACGGGTTGTTGGACGTCTTGAGCCGCTTTTAGTCGGCGATCAGCAGGCCCTCGACGAAGTCCTGGAAGAAGGTGCGGAGGATGGCCGCCGCGTTCGGATTGCCAAGAATCCGGTCCTCAATCTCGCGCATCCCGGCGAGGATGCGACGCATGCTACGGACCAACCGCAAGGCCGTGTCGTGCGCGTTGGCCAGACCCTGAGCCATGGTCTCGGGCTCGCGGTACGTGGCCTCAAGGTTGTTCTTTACGTCGACTACGGCACCGGCCACTCGCACGCGGCTGTTGCCGAAGTCGGTGATGGCGCCCGGGACCATGAACGCGTCGGGGTTCATGTCGACTTAGGTGCGCCACTTCTCGGATTCTTCGCTGAGCCAACCGGTGTCGCGCAAGCGGTAGTAAGCGAGGTAGTGAGCCTGAGTGGTGGTCTGATCCTCGTCCGGATCGCCTTCGGAGAGCTCTCCCATGGATCCGATCCCGGACTCCGAGAGCCCGATCTCGATCTGCTTCACGACTTCTTCCCGGAGAGGTGTCTCGAGGATACGGGCCGAATAAACCCTCTCGTAGAGGCGCATCAGGAGACGGGCATAGACGTGCTTCTTGGGGCCCGACAGAGGCTTGAAAAGCGTCTCCGGAACATAACCAAAAAGCTTCATCGAGCGGTCGCCTTCAGTGGGCCGATTGAACCGTGGCGGCCCCTCAACCGCAAGGAAAAACTGTGATGGCGGCCGAGATCGTCAGGCTAGATCGGGCCCCTAAGCTTGACTCGTGCCGAGAAGGCCGACCTTTCACCAGGCGACGCCTGCTGGACCTCGCCATGCGATACCACGCGAAGGGCGGTCAGACCTCCGCCCTGCCGCGGCCGAGCGTCCCTTGCCTACACCGCGCACGACGCCGCCGGCGTCGATCTTCTTCGGACAGGCGAAGCCTGAAGCCTCGCAGCAGGGAGACGATCTATGGAAGCGACATCGCAGGTGAGGAGGTCACGATGATCGATACGCCGTTGATGGGCTACACACTCACGAGTGGCCGTCTTGACCTGCAAGAAGCTCCCTGACGGCCTTTTCCGAAATGGCAAGGACATTGCTGACGCCGGCGATCCCACTTCGATGATCTTTCGCGCGACCAGCTCGCACAGCGGATCGCTGCGATCCACCAGATTGAGCTTGCGCCGCGGTGTTGAAAGCCAGCTCGTAGACGTGGCGTTGCTCCGCTGACAGATTGGCTTCCAGCAGCAGGCGACTGATTTGCATGGTGCTCCCGTGTTGGTTTGGCGGGAGCACAAGCGGTCTCTCAATCACCGATGGTAGCCTAGATCCGTTCGGTGATCAGGTAAGTACATTCCACTTCCGACCGAGAGTCCAGCGCCGACGATGATCCGCTGACCAACTCAAGATGAGCGGCCGCACTTCAGTGCCAGTGTCAGCTTCCAGCGCCTCGATCGCGGCCTCAATCATCACGCGGCTGAGCAGTTCGCGACACAGGCTAGGCGCCCTCGTTGACGTTCAGGTTTCCGTGCTGCCGGATTTCCGCTCCAAGCGTTAACGCGGAGTGCCTGCGCTCGCCCGGAAGTGGATTGCCGTAGAAGACTCGCGGAACTGCTCAAGCCTTCTGCAGTTTGAGTTTCAATCGCCAGACCAAGACGCTCGGGACTATCGTAGGTGCGCATTCTCGTCGTGGAAGACGACCCTCTGATCTGTGAGTTCGTTGTTGAGTGTCTCCGCGAGGAGGGCTTCGACGTGATCCACGCCGCGGACCGCGAACAAGCGCTGTCGTGGTGTGGTCGCCAGGTCGCGGACGTCCTCGTCATCAACGTCCAGCTTCCGGGGGACGATCGACGACTGGGAAACGTTGTCGTTACCAGCAGCCCGACCTTCCCGTGATCTACGCTACCGGCTTCTCGCCGGTCAACCCGCGCCCGGTCGCGGGGAACCTGACGCTGCACAAGCCGTACCATCCGGAGCAGATCGTCGAAGGCATCCGCGAGGTGACGGCCGGACGACCACATCCGATCGACTGAGCCGTCATGACGCAACCACAAGCTGGAACGCTTGGCTTTGCGCAAGAACGTCCCTCGGAGGCTTCAACGGCTCCTGCGTGCTGTCATCTTCAATCGCTCCGACGAGACCGCGCCCGCAGCTACGGCCGAGCGCATCTGCACGCGCTGTGGCCGCAAATTCGAGCTGGTCCGCCCCGTGCTCAATCCGGGCGACGGCCGCACGGTACTCATGTACGAATGCCGCTGCGGCGAGCCCACCTGGTCCGAGTAGGCGATATACTTGCGCCACCGGGAGCGCCCGACGGCCCTCTCTGCTGCAGCGCATCCAGTTGAAAGACGCACTTTCGATTCACAAACGTTATGGTGCGCCATCAACAACTGCCGGTACTTTGGCCTGATGGAGAATGAGCCGAGGAAGCGGCGCCGCCGCTTCAAACAGACTACCTCGCTCGCGGACCGGTTGAGGACAGCCGCGGACATGGCGCGCGAACGCGCGGAAGAAGCCGCCGAAGGCGTGCAACGCGAAGTGCTGCTGCGGAAGGCCCTCGCCGCCGAAAACGTCGCGCAACTTGAAAGTTTTCTGACCGGCGGTCCGGCCAGCATCCCCGCTCCAGCCCGCGCGAAGCGGCCGTCCAAGCTGCCCAAAGTATAGCGCATCACGCGACCGAAAGATGCGGCCAAGCCTGCCCATCGTGCTCGAACAGACGCAGCCGCGATGGCAAGATGACTTCCTCAGGCACCAGTTGGGTCCATCGCCATGCGGTCGCAGATCCAGTCTTCCGAGCCGATCGCGACCGTGTTCATCACCGACCAACTCGCCGGCCGTCAGGCCGCGGCGCCCGACTTCCTGCGCGAGAAGGTCGCGATCCAGGACCTCGCAAAAGTCATGTCCGACCATCCGGACGAAGTGCTGCAGCGTCTCGTCAAGCTCGGCATGGAAATCTGCGAAGCGCACTCGGCCGGCATCAGCATCTTCGAGCCTGAGCCCGGCCAGTTCCGCTGGCATGCGCTCGCGGGAGAACTCGCCACCTTCGAGGGTGCCACGACCCCACGCAATTTCAGTCCTTGCGGCGTGTGTCTCGATCTCGCCCAGCCCATCCTCATGGAGCGCCCCGAGCGGGCCTACGATTGGATCCGCGAGGCGGGCATCACCGTGCCGGAGGTGCTGCTCGTCCCGCTTACCCTGAAGGGCGCGGATGCGATCGGTACGCTCTGGCTGGTCGCGGCCCACGTCGGACACTTCAATAGGGAGCATGCCCGCTTCATGTCGGAGCTCGCGGCGTTCGCCGGCATGGCGCTGCGGATGATCCAGAGTGAGCAACGCCTCAGCCTCGCCATGCAGCAGCAAGAGACGCTGATCCGCGAGATGAGCCATCGCATCAAAAACCTTTTCAGCGTCGCCAACAGCATGGTCCGGATGACCGCACGCAACGTGGAGACCAAGGAAGAACTCGCCGAGTCCTTGTCGGGACGGCTGCACGCGCTGGCCGAGGCCAACGCGCTGATCCGCCGGTCCTTCGGCACGAACGTGGCGGCAGTGGCGAGCTTTTCCGACCTCGTCGAACGCATCCTGCGCCCGCACGAGCGGAAGCCGTCGGTATTGGATGGGCCTGCTCTCGTACTGGGCGAGCAGGCCGCGAACCATCTCGCCCTCATCTTCCATGAGCTGGCCACCAACGCCGCAAAGTACGGCGCCTTGAGCCGCGAAGGCGGCTGCGTGACCGTTTCGTGGCGGGCGGAAGGAGACCGGGTCCGGATCGCCTGGACCGAGAACGGCACTTGCGAGGTCGCAGCGCCCGAAACCATAGGCTTCGGCACCAGGCTCGTGGAAATCACGATCGAACGGATCGGCGGCGAAATCGAGCGCGACTGGCGTCCGGATGGGCTCCGCGTCCATATCGCTCTACCGCTCAGGTCGTTGCGAAGCTGAGCGAGAAACCAAACCTCCGCGATGCGATTGATCCCGCGGAGGACTGATGGCCCACAACGAGAAGACAGTTGCCCGGCGGTCGGACGGCATAGGATGGAGCCTGGCCGGAGCGCTTGGTCTGGCGGCCGTGGCGTTCCTTTTCGAGCGCACCGTCGCGCCCGACCAGGCCGACCGTTCCGAGCGGGAGGGGCAACTTCCCGAGGCCTGGCGTGACGCCTCGCCTGCCGGGGCGGCGACCGAAGGCGGGGGTTGCGGGCGTAAAGCGACCTCCCCCGCCGACATCCCCACCAGAGCATGGTAGGACATCCTCTGGCCGGTCTACGGCAACATCGGCGACCACCGCATCCTCGCCCGCGCCGCCGGCATGACCTACTACAGCCTTCTGGCGATCTTTCCCGGATAGCTGCGCTCGTCGCCATCTACGGGCTGTTCGCGGATCCCAGCACAATCGCAAAGGAGCTCGACGATGCATCCGGCTTCATTCCTGGCGGAGCGGTCGACGTCGCCCGCGAGCAGCTCACCCGCCTTTCGACGCAGGGCGACAGGACGCTGGGGCTCACATTCGCTAGCCAATGCAACGGCCTGATCGTCTCCTCGCCTGCCTGCCCAGAACGTGATCGCGCCCCGAGAAGCCAGGGTCAAGCTGGCCGCGGCGAAGGTGACGATCTGGCGGAGTGCTTAGTCAATGTCGGCCTTTTCGGCGATTTGAGCTTGCGGCTGAGATCGTCGAAACGAATTGACGGTCCCCGTGTGGCGATCCAAAGTGTCAATCTTTAAGGTTGATGAGTGAAGTTAACCCAGCACCGTGTTTGTCGTGGCAATGGTTGTCCGGTATCTACGAATGAGCAGAGGACCGAGGCATGCTTGATAGAACGCAGGACGCAATTGCATGCTGGCGAAGACGGGATCGTAGTCGTTACCTCGTGCCCATCGTGTTCACGGAAGCCGCCATAATCGCAATGATCGCCTGGATTGCAGCAATTAGTTGAATAAATTGGAGTTTGATCACGTGGATTTTTTACTACCTGCCAAGGCGCCCGACGAGGATTTCGCGGGCCTTTCCGATCATTTCATTACTCGGATGTACGAGTTTATTCGTGATCAGGTTGCAGCTGACGCGGTGGCCGGCACGCGCCTCGTGGGAATGCCGGCGAGGCATCGCGCAGACAGGTTGCTTGCCGAGATCAGCCGCAGGGGCCTGTACAGCAAGCCGATCGATTGGCCGGCGACCTAGTGCGTGCACTCACAAGGCAAGGCGACGATGATCAAGTGGAAAGTATCTAGTCGTGTTAGGCTTTACTGCTTTTTACCAAGGAGACAAAACAATCAGCGACGTTGGTTCTTCTCGCCCGGCCGATAACATTGCTTAATCGGGTCGCGGAAGACGTTCACCGACAGCGTTTTTTATCCCGTGGAGCCGACGCGCTAGCCTGACGAGCGCTCCGTCATTTCCTGAAGAATGAGCTGTACGGTGGCTTTCACACAGTCGTGGAAACGAGAGGCTCCTGAAACAGCTCGTTTTCCCATTCGTCGCGCACCGAAATGAACTTCTCCTGCCGCACGGCAGCGGGGTTAGCTGTGCCCAATCGATGCGCAATGAAGCTCGCATGCTCCTTTGCAGCGTTGTCGTCAGCCAACTCCTGGCCGAACATGTTATGGGCTGGAGTCGAGCCGTTTAAATGGAA
>NZ_LBJU01000121.1:0-194196 GCF_028128835.1 Bradyrhizobium sp. CCBAU 65884
CGGCCGGAGCGGCGGGAGCCGTGACCGCGGGCGCGGCCGGCGCGGTCGCCTGCGCCGGCGCCTGCTGCACCGGCTGCTGCTGCACCGGAGCCGGCGCAGGCTGCGCAGTCGTCGTGCTTGGCGTGGTGTCGTCATCGTCCTTGGAGCCGCCAAGGCCCTTCAGGTTGATGTTGTTCAGCTTGATCGGCTTGTCCGACAGGCCCGGTGCCACGATGGTCACGCAGTTGAGCGAGGCGCAGTTGCGCGGCGTCTCGATGCGGATGTGCTGGCCTTCGATCTGGAACGAGATCGTGTTGCCGCCGGCATGGGCGGCGGCGGTCGACGCCAGAAAGAGCGCGGTGGCGACGATGGTGAGCTTGTTCATGACAGCCTCCGAAAATGGCGTGGTCCCGATGGACTGAAGTCGCTGGTGGATGAAGCGTGGTTCGACCCTACGCCGGACTGGCCGGGGCGTTCTGTGATGGGGGTCACAACGGTGCCGCGCCGTCTGGGTGAGGCAGCGCACATTCAGCCGTGCCGCCTCTGTGTAAGCTCGCGGCGGCACTCAAGGAGGTGTGGATGAAACGGCTTGCGACTTCGCTTGGCACCTTGATCGCACTGATGGCGATCACGCCCGCGGCGGTGGCCGGTTCCTATTCCTTCTCGATCGGCGGTCACCGGTTCCATGTCGAGTCGCCGCGCAATTGCCGGTCGGCCTCTTGTGTGTCGGTCTCCAGCCGCAGCCTTCGATCGACAGACGATGTCGACACGACATCAGCCGCGCAGCCTGCGGTCGCACCGCTGCAGCCGGCCTATCCCGCAGCTCCCGTCCGACCGGCGCAAGCAACCATCGTCGTGCCGCCACCGGCGCCGACCGGCCCTGTTGTCGCCGCGACGACGTCGCAGCCTGTTGTGCTGCCGCCGCCAAGGGTCGAGGCGCCGACACTCGTCGCGCCGAGCCTCAATCCGCCACGGATCGACCCGCCGAAGATCGTTACGCTCGATCCGCCGCGCATCGAGCCGCCGCCCTTCCCAAGTCCCGAGATCAAGCAGACCGCAACGGTCGCACAGCGCAGCGACGATGAGCCGGCTTATATGCCACTGGGCGAATGGGAGAGCCCCGGCGCCAAGGGCACGGTTCGCATCGAACGCTGTGGCCCCGCACTGTGCGGTTACGCGCTGACGGAGGCGTCGAGCCGCGGCGAGAGCGTGCTCGTCAACATGAAGCCGAAGTCGCACGACGTCTGGACCGGCAACATCTACAGCCGCTCCAGCGGCAACACCTATTACGCGACCATGACGCTGAAGAGCTCCGGCCGGCTCCACGTCGAAGCCTGCGCGCTTGGCCGCTTCTGGTGCTCCGGCAACGACTGGACGCGGATCGAGGCGCCGCGAGAGCAAATGCTCACGACGTCGCGGCAATGGAGCGCGCGGTCGTAGTTTTTCTCTCCCTCTCCCCTTGCGGGAGAAGGGACGAAGAGCGTGTATCGGAGCGATAAGCCGCTAAATCATGCCGAGCACGATGGCGCCGACGAAGGCCATGGCGAGGTATGCGGCGACAACGCTCAGTCTCCCGGCGAACGTCATGAGGTCGCTCCCTCCATGCGCGCCGCTTTGCGCGCAGGCATCATGGTTAACAGAGAGTCTCCTTGCGAAAAAGTCAGGCTTGCTGTCGCTCAGCCTGCCGGCTCCGGGCCCGTATGGTTAAAGAACTCTGAAATCAACGTGTTGAAGAGTCTTTAAGTAAATTCACCGAACGTGCGTGCATGACGCGCGGAGTTCGTTTGTATCTCGTCGGCTCCATCGTCCTTGTTTCGCTAGCGGGTTGCGGACGCGGCTTCTTCCAGGCCGAACGCGAACCGTGGCGAGCCGAGGCCGAAGCCGCATGCCTGAAATCGGGCGCGGTGAAAGAGGGGCCGGATCTCGTCCGCATCGACCCGATCTCCGGGCCCGGCATGTGCGGCGCCGAGTTTCCGCTCAAGGTCGCCGCCATCGGCGAAGCCTCGAGCAGCTACGGCTTTGCCGACGAGGAGCTGCGCCCGCCGGGCAGCATCGGCGGCCAGCCGCGCTGGCCGGTGACGCAGCCGCGGTCGACTACGCCGCAGAGCCAGAACTATCCGGCATCGTCCTATCCGCAACGATCGAACTATCCCGAAAGCGCGGTGCGCCAACCCTCTGGCTATGGCAGCTCAAGCGGGCCGGTGTCACTGAACGCGCCCGGCGTGGCGGCGCAGGAGGACGAGATCGACCTGCCGCCCGACGGCACCGATGCCGCGGGCGCGGCGCGCTACATGAATTCGCCGAGCTATCCGGCGCGGCCGGCACCTTACTCGCAGGCGCCTGCGCAGCAGCCGCCGCCGCGCCTTGGCCCCGCGCAGGGCAATCCCGTCACGGCCGTCGGTCCGGTCGCGATCAAGCCGACCGCGACGCTCGCCTGTCCGATCGTGTCCGAGCTCGACCGCTGGCTCGCCGACACCGTGCAGCCTTCGGCGATGCGCTGGTTCGGCGTCCGCGTCGCCGAGATCAAGCAGATCTCCGCCTATTCCTGCCGCGGCATGAACGGCAATCCGCATTCCCACATCTCCGAACACGCCTTCGGCAACGCGCTCGACATTGCCGCCTTCGTGCTCGCCGACGGCCGCCGCGTCACCGTGAAGGACGGCTGGCGCGGCATGCCGGAGGAGCAGGGATTTTTGCGCGACGTACAGTCGGGCGCTTGCGCGCATTTCACCACCGTGCTCGCGCCGGGGTCGAACGTCTATCACTACGATCACATCCACGTCGATCTGATGCGCCGTGCCAGCCGCCGCCTGATCTGTCAGCCCGCCGCCGTCTCCGGTGAAGAGGTGGCCTCGCGCGCGCAGTCGCGCAGGCCGTACGCGAATGCGCGCGAGCCTTCCGTGACCGGCTCGCTCGGTGTGCGCAAGAGCACGGGGCACAAGCGCGAGGAAGACGATTACGCCGACGATTAGACGGACGCAGCTGCTCTTGTCGCCCGGATGAGCCAACGGGTCGGCGCGAAGCGCCGCCCGATGACAGGCTCCGCGATATCCGGGGATAATGGTCCCGCATGTCGCTGCACTCACGCGGGCTACGATCTACGTCCGCTTCGCCGGTGCGGGGACCAACCCCATGCAGAGCTGCACCTCGCCCGGGACATTGTAGGTGCGCATGATATGGCGGCTGTCGCGCAGGCCGGTCGCCTCACGCTGCACCACGAACATCCAGAGCGCCTGACCGGCTTCCATCACCAGCTTGCGCCTGGCCGGTTGCATCGAGGCCGGCAGCTCCGAGAGCGCGTGGGCGGCGTCGAACTCGCGCAAGCGGGTTAGCGCCTGTTCGAGTGTGCGGCCCATCCGTCCAAGCGCCGAGGCCTGTTCCTGAACGATCTCGTAATGGAGGATATCGACGGGCGGGCGAAGATCACGGGACATGACCGCAAATATAGTGCCGCCTGACGGGCCTGCGCAACGCGCAGCTACTTCGCCTTGTATGCCGCCATAAACATCCGCGTCGCACTGTCGACGACCTCGGTCATGCGCTGTTCCGACGGCGCGGGCGCGGCCTGGAACACGAAGGGCAGGAAGAGGGACGCCTTGCACAGCTCCATGAACTGGGAGGCGGCAAGGTTGCAATCGTCGATCTTGAGATGGCCCGAGGCGACATGGGCTTTGAGATAGTCGGAGAGGCGGTTGATCGACTTGTCCAGCACCCGCGCATAATAGCGGCGGCCGACATCGGGCATGCGCTCGGCGATCGCCATCACGGTGCGGATCGCCGATCCGCCGCCGGGCCGGCAGAGCAGATGGATATAGGCCCGGCCGAACTCCTTCAGCGTGGTCTCGGCATCGCGCGCCGGATCGAAATTGAACACGACCTGGCCGAACTGGAGCGCCTCCTGCTCGAGGATGGCTTCGAACAGCGCGCTTTTGTCGGCGAAGTAGACGTAGAGCGTGCCCTTGGAGACCTGCGCGGCGCGCGCGATCTCGCCCATGCTGGCGCCGTCGAAGCCAAGATCCATGAACACTTTGCGGGCGCCGTCCAGGATCTGGCGACGTTTGGAGCCGTCCTCCTCCTGGATGACGTGCAGATGATCGCGGCCGGCTACAACCATTGGTTCAGGGTCTCGGCAGGTTTTTGAGTCGGGTCTGCGGCCATGAAACCCGAATAAAGGATTCTCGTCAGTAGGGTCCGGCCGGGATTATTATGTATATTGACCGAACCGTTCGGTCAATGGTATTTGGATTAGCGAGAGGGAACAGTCCGCACGCCGGCTGTCTCTTTGATCGCGCTTTTTTGGGGAGGCCTTTATGGCCGTATCGAGAGACCAGGCTGCGCGCGTCCTTCGCCAGGAAACGGTGGAGGAGCACGCGGACGGTGATGCTGCGATCGAGAACGCTGCACCCCTTGCCGAGCAATTGCGCTCTCACGTGGCCGAGGAAGCCAGGCGCCGCACCGCCGAGGCGCCGGAGAAGCCCGTGACCGACAAGCCGGTCGCACCTGCGCCGGAGGCACCTGCCGCCGGCGCTCCCAAATCCGGCAAGCGCAAGTTCGTCCTGATGGGCGTCGGCCTCGTGCTGGCGCTCGCGGCCGCGAGCTATGCCGGCTACTACACGCTGGTTGGCCGCTTCTACATCTCCACGGATGACGCCTATGTCCGCGCCAACAACACCATGCTGGGCGCGCGCGTCTCCGGCCACATCGCCTCGATCCTTGCCGGCGACAACACGACCGTGAAAGCGGGCGACATTGTCTTCCGCATCGATGACGGGGATTACAAGATCGCGGTCGATGCCGCCGCGACCAGGATCGCAACCCAGCAGGCCACCATCGATCGCATCGGCCGCCAGGTCGCCGCGCTCGACAGCCAGGTGGCGCAGGCCAAGGCGCAACTCGTCTCGGCTGAAGCGGGCCTCAAGCGCGCCGATCTCGACTATGAGCGCCAGCAGGCCCTGAGCAACAAGGGGTTTGCCTCGCGCGCCACCTTCGAGAGCTCGGAAGCCGGACGCGACCAGGGCGCCGCCGCAGTCAAGGCCGCGCAGGCCGCATACGACGTTGCAATCAGTAATGTCGATGTCGCCAAGGCGCAGCAGGCCGAAGCCCAGGCCCAGCTCGCCGAGCTCAAGACCACGCTCGCCAAGGCCGAGCGCGATCTCAGCTTCACCGCGGTGCGCGCGCCGGTCGACGGTACGTTCTCCAATCGCCTGGTCAACGCCGGCGACTTTGTCGCGGTCGGCCAGCGCCTCGGCAACATCGTGCCGCTGGACGCCGTCTATATCGACGCCAATTTCAAGGAAACGCAGCTCAAGCGCATCCGTCCCGGCCAGTCGGTGACGATCAAGGTCGATGCCTACGGCATGCGCAAGTTCTCCGGTGTCGTCGACAGCATCGCGGCGGGCGCGGGCTCGGTGTTCACGCTGCTGCCGCCCGACAACGCCACCGGCAACTTCACCAAGATCGTGCAGCGCGTGCCGGTCCGCATTCGCGTGCCAAAGTCGGTGGCGAAGCAGAACCTGCTCCGCGCCGGCATGTCGGTCTATGCGACCGTCGACACCAACAAGGGCGCGGCCGACGCCGACAGCGAGGTCGACCTCGACGATCCCACCGCGATCCACCCGCAGTAGCCACAGCCTCAGCGCTGCGAGGTCAGACCATGGGCAACGCCACCACCGCTTCACCCGCCATGATGGCGGACGCCGCTTCGGAGCGCATCGCGCCGAAGCGGTTGTTCGCGTTCATCATCATGGTGTTCGGGATGTTCATGTCGATCCTGGACATCCAGATCGTCTCGGCCTCCCTGAGCGAAATCCAGGCCGGATTGTCGGCGAGCTCCAGCGAGGTCTCCTGGGTCCAGACCGCCTATCTGATTGCGGAGGTCATTGCGATCCCGCTGTCCGGATTCCTGTCGCGCGCCTTCGGCACGCGGCTGTTGTTCGCGATCTCGGCGGCTGGCTTCACCGCCTCGAGCCTGCTCTGCGGCTTCGCCACCACCATCGAGGAGATGATCCTCTGGCGCGCGCTGCAGGGCTTTCTCGGCGCCGGCATGATCCCGACGGTGTTCGCCTCGGCCTATACCGTTTTTCCGCGCTCCAAATTCCACATCGTCGGCCCCATCATCGGGCTGGTTGCGACGCTGGCGCCGACCATCGGACCGACGGTCGGCGGCTACATCACCGATCTGATGTCGTGGAACTGGCTGTTCTTCATCAACGTCGTGCCCGGCATCGGCATCACCCTGGGCGTGCTGGCGCTGGTCGATTTCGACGAGCCGCATTTCGAGCTGCTCGACCGCTTCGACTGGTGGGGTCTGTTGTTCATGGCGGGCTTCCTCGGCACGCTGGAATATGTGCTGGAGGAGGGGCCGCAATATGAATGGATGCAGGATACCTCGGTCGCGATCTGCGCCTGGATCTGCGCGATCTCGGCCATCGCCTTCTTCTGGCGCGTCTTCACGGCGGCCGAGCCGATCGTCAACCTGCGCACCTTCTCCAACCGCAATTTCGCGATCGGCTGCGTGCTGCAGTTCTGCATCGGCATCGGCCTCTACGGCCTGACCTACATCTATCCGCGCTATCTCGCCGAAGTACGCGGCTACAGCGCGCTGATGATCGGCGAGACCATGTTCGTCTCGGGGATCACCATGTTCCTGGTCGCGCCGCTGGTCGGCCGCCTCATGGTGAAAGTCGACATGCGCTACATGATCGCATTCGGCCTCGTCGTGTTCGCGATCGGCTCCTACCAGATGACATGGATCACGCGCGACTACGATTTCTACGAGCTGCTGGTGCCGCAGATCCTGCGCGGCATCGGCATGATGTTCGCGATGGTGCCCACCAACAACATCGCGCTCGGCACGCTGGCGCCTGACAGGGTGAAGAACGCTTCGGGTCTGTTCAACCTGATGCGCAACCTCGGCGGCGCCGTGGGCCTCGCCGTCATCAACACCGTGCTCAACGACCGCACCGATTTGCACATCACCCGCCTCCAGGAGCGCGTGACCTGGGGCAATGCGACCGCGACCGAAACCCTGACCATGTTCATGCAGAAGTTCCAGGGCCTCGGCGATTCCACGTTGATGGCGATGAAGCAGCTCTCCCAGCTCGTGCACCGCCAGGCCGTCGTGATGAGCTTCGGCGATGCCTTCTTCGTGCTGACGCTGTTCTATCTCGGCCTCACCCTGCTGGTGACGCTGCTGAGCAAGCCGGCCCCACTGACCGGCGGCGGCGACGCGCATTGAGCCTGCCACACACGCGGTGTCATCGTCCGGCTTGACCGGACGATTCAGTATTCCAGGGGCCGGCGTTGGTGAACTCGCTCTCACCACATCCGCCGCGGCGTACTGGATGCCCCGATTTCGCGGAGCATGACAGCGGAGGGCGGGGCGGCTGTGGAGCGTACCAAGGCCGCGCGCACCAAATTGCAACACTCATCCGTGATCTCGCGCGAGCCCCGTTGCAAGTCGCGAACGACACATCTATAAAGCGCACCTCATTCACTCGAACCGGGGAGAGATTTGCATGATTTCGTCGCATTCGCAGATCGTACGCCCGCGCTCGATGATGTTCTGGTTCGGTATGTACGCGGCCTGTTAGAGGCCTCCTCCGCCAGTTTCGATTGGGCCAAGTTTTCGAGCAAGCGTCCCGATCGCTTTCTTTCCCAAGTCAAAGCCAACCTTAAGTGACGCCGTCTCGGCCCTCGCGGCCGGCCTGCGTCCATCGATGGAGCCGGCCCGCGCCAAAGGCGGCCGGATGATGTCATGACCGCTCTGTCAAAAAAGCCCGCGGCGATCCGCCTGGTGCTGCCCTTCGTGTTCCGGCACTGGCTGAAGCAGCCGGGACGGGGGCTCATCGTGGCCGGCGGCCTGCTGGGTGCGACCATCGCCGACCTGTTCATGCCGGTCTTCTCGGGCCGGCTGGTCGATGCGCTGACGCGCGGCCCGTCGGATCCCGATGCGCGGCATGCCGCCCTGGTTGCCTTCGGCGCCATCGTGGGGCTGGGCGCGGCCTCCGTGGTGCTGCGGCTGGCCGGCCTGCAGGCGATCGTGCCGTTCACGCTCAAGACCATGTCGGACGTCGCACAGGAGGCCTTCACCCGTGTGCAGCGCTTCTCCACGGACTGGCACGCTAACTCCTTCGCGGGCTCGACCGTGCGCAAGATCACGCGCGGCATGTGGGCGCTCGACCTGCTCAACGACACCATCCTGATGGCGCTAGCGCCCTCGCTGCTGGTGTTGATCGGCTCGATGGTCCTGATCGGGATGCACTGGGCCTCGCTCGGCGTGGTGATCGCGGTCGGCGCGTTCTTCTACGTCACCATCACCGTCGTGTTCTCGACGCGCTACATCGCGCCGGCCGCCCGAGTCTCCAATGCCTGGGACACCAAGGTCGGCGGCACGCTTGCGGATGCCCTGACGTGCAACGCGGTGGTGAAGTCGTTCGGCGCGGAAGCGCGCGAGGATACGCGGCTCGGCCGCGTCATCAACCGATGGCGCGTGCGGGTGCGGCGGACCTGGCTGCGCTACAACTACACGTCCATGGCGCAGCTGTCGCTGCTGCTCTGCCTCCGCACGTCCGTGATCGGCGGCGCGGTGCTGTTGTGGATGTCGGGACATGCCTCGCCTGGCGACGTGACTTATGTGCTGACCAGCTACTACATCATCCACGCCTATTTGCGTGACGTCGGCATGCACATCAACAACCTCCAGCGCTCGGTCAACGACATGGACGAACTGGTTGCGATCCATGCCGAGCCCATCGGCATCGCCGATGCAGCCGGTGCGCGGCCGATCGCGATCGAGGGCGGCGAGATCGTGTTCGACGACGTGACGTTCCACTATGGCGGCCATCGCGCGCCGCTCTATGACGGGTTGTCGGTGACGATCCGGGCCGGTGAACGTGTCGGCCTCGTCGGACGCTCCGGCTCCGGCAAGACCACCTTCGTCAAGCTGGTGCAGCGGCTCTACGACGTCACCTGCGGCAGCGTGCTGATCGACGGGCAGGACATCGCATCGGCCACACAGCAATCGCTGCGCAGCCAGATCGCGATCGTGCAGCAGGACCCGATCCTGTTTCACCGCTCGCTCGCCGAGAACATCGCCTATGGCCGGCCCGGCGCCAGCCTCGAGGCGATCGAGCAGGCGGCGCGGCTTGCGAATGCGCACGACTTCATCCTGCGCCTGCCGAAGGGCTACGGCACGCTGGTCGGCGAGCGCGGCGTGAAGCTGTCGGGCGGTGAGCGGCAGCGCGTGGCGCTGGCGCGCGCGTTCCTGGCGGATGCGCCGGTGCTGATCCTGGACGAGGCGACCTCGAGCCTGGATTCGGAATCGGAGGCGCTGATCCAGGAGGCGATGGAGCGGCTGATGAAGGGCCGCACCTCGATCGTGATCGCGCACCGGCTGTCGACGGTGAGGAGCCTCGATCGCATCCTGGTGTTCGACCGCGGCGAGATCGTCGAGCAGGGCACCCACGCCACGCTCGCGGGAAAGCCGGGAGGTATCTATCGCGGCTTGTTCGAGCGCCAGGTGGTGGAGCTCGGGCATATCGCTGCAGCGGAGTGAGGCGCGCGACTGCGGGACGAAAGTCCCGCAGTCGCGCCGCCAAGGAATGCGTCAAGGATGGAATGAGATGAAAGACCTGACCAACGGCTCCATCGTGAGACACATCCTGGCCATGGCACCTCCGATCATGGCCGGCATGATATCGATCATGGTCTGCCAACTGGTCGATCTATACTTCGTGTCGGGCCTGGGCGATGCCGCCGTGGCGGGCGTCGCCGCGGCCGGCAATGCTGGCTTTCTCGTCAACGGGCTGATGCAGGTGCTCGGTGTCGGCGCGGGGGCACTGATCGCGCATGCCGTGGGACGCAAGGACCGGTCGGATGCGAACCTGATCTTCAACCAGGCGATCGTGCTGTCGGTGCTGTTCGGACTGTTGACCCTGCTCGCAGGTGCCGCGCTGTCGCGCGCCTACATGCGCTCGATCGCAGCGGACCAGGCCACGATCGAGGCCGGGACCACTTACCTGCTGTGGTTCATGCCGGCGCTCGCGCTGCAGTTCGCCACCCAAGTCATGGGGGCTGCGCTGCGCGCGACCGGTATCGTGCGTCCCACCATGCTGGTGCAGGCGTTTGCTGTGGCCATCAATATCGCGCTGGCGCCGGTCCTGATCACGGGCTGGGGCACCGGCCATGCGCTCGGGGTCGTCGGTGCGGGGCTGGCGAGCTCGATCGCGGTCGCCATCGGCGTGCTGGTGCTGCTGGCGTATTTCCGCAAGGTCGAGCGCTATGTCGCTTTCAATCCGGCGCAGTGGCGCCCGCAGCCGCACCATTTGAAGCGCATTCTCAATGTCGGCCTGCCGGCCGGCGGCGAGTTCGCGATGATGTTCATCTTCATGGCGGTGGTCTATTACGTGCTGCGCGATTTCGGCGCGGCGGCGCAGGCCGGCTTCGGCATCGGGCAGCGCGTGCTCGGCCTGATCAACATGCCGGCGCTTGCGGTCGGGCTGGCGGCCGGGCCGATCGCCGGCCAGAACGTCGGCGCAGCCAACGCTGCGCGCGTGCGGGAAACTTTCCTCAAGGCCGCCTTGATCGTCACGATCGTGATGACCGGCTTCATGACCCTTGCGCAAGTGAAGCCGGAGCTGCTGCTCGCCGGATTCTCGAACGACCGCGAGACCATGGACATCGCCTACCTGTTCCTGCGGATCATCTCGCTCAACATGGTCGCACAGGGGCTGATCTTCACCTGCTCGAGCATGTTCCAGGCCCTCGGCAACACCAGGCCGGTGCTCTTGAGCTCGGCGACGCGCGTGTTCACCTACTCACTGCCGGCGATCTGGCTGTCGACGCGGCCGGGCTTTCGCATGGAGTATGTCTGGTATTTGTCGGTCGCGGCGACAATATTGCAGGCGGGCTTGAGCCTGTGGTTGCTGCGCCGCGAGTTCAGGAAGCGCCTGACTTCGGCGCCGAAGGAGAAGGACCCAGAGCAGGAGAGCGCCGAGCCCATTGCGCCTCTCGCCCGCGAGCCTGCGTAACGGTGGCTTGTTCCATCCTGGCTGCTCCGGCTAACTTGCCGGGCGGGGTGGATGGTGGGCTGCAGAAGGGCCAATGACCGGAGCGACGAACGAGCCGCGGGCGGCGTCATGGCTCGCCGCGATCTGGGCGGCGCGCTATCGCACGCCGGCCCGCTTCGTCGCACTGATCGCTCTGCTGCTGCCGTGGACCACGACCGGGCTGACCTTCGCGCTCATACCCTGGCTGATCGCCTTCGCGTTTGTCGATCTGCGCGCGTTTCCGCGTTCGCTGCTTCGCCCGATCTGCCTGCTGCCCATCGCGCTGGTCGCGCTCGCCGCCGTGGGCACGCTCTGGTCGGATGTGCCATGGCCGGAGCGAATCCACGCGATCGGGCCGGCGGCGAAGCTGCTGGTCATTCCGCTCCTGATCTACCAGTTCGAGCGCTGGCCGTACGGCCATTGGGTGTTTTTCGCCTTCCTGGCGTCCTGCACGGCGTTGATGCTCTATTCCTTCGCCGTCGCAATCGACCCCGCACTCTCGCTGAAGCTCTATCTGTCGCGGGGGCCCTACAAGGTCGAAAGCGGGATCGCGGTGCGCAACTATATCGACCAGAGCCAGGAGTTCGCGCTCTGTGTGCTCGCGCTGGTCTATCCGATCGTGGCGCTGCTGCGGCAACGCCGCGTCGGCATCGCGGCGCTGTTCGCGACGCTCGCGATCGGATTCCTCGCCAACATGATCTTCGTCGTGGTGTCGCGCACGGCGCTGGTGACGCTGCCGATCCTGGTGGTGCTGTTCGCGTTGCTGTATCTGCGTCTGCGTGCGGCGCTGCTTGCCACCGGCGCGATGGCGCTGTCGGCGGTGCTGCTCTTTGGCGTGTCGCCGCATCTGCGGACGACGGTTGCGAAATTTCAGGCCGACTATCAGACGAGCGTGCAGGACAGTCAGGTCAGCGGCATGGGTTCACGTCTGGAATATTGGCGGAAGTCCCTTCGTTTCATCGCCGATGCACCGCTGGTCGGTCACGGCACCGGCTCGATCCGCGGCCTGTTCGCAAGCGTGGCCGCCGATGCGAAGATCGATCCGCTGCGTGGCGAGATCGTCAGCAACCCACACAATCAGACCCTCAGCGTGGCCGTGCAGTGGGGAATCGTCGGTGTCCTGATCCTCTACGCGCTCTGGTTTGCGCATCTCTCGCTGTTTCGCGGCGAGGGGCTGGCCTGCTGGATCGGCCTGCTGGTCGTGGTGCAGAACATGCTGACCTCGCAGCTCAACACGCATTTGTTCGACTTCACGCCGGGCTGGGTCTACGTCCTCGGCGTCGGTGTCGCCGGCGGCATGACGCTCGCGAAGAGGGCGCGAGAGCTAGAGCATGATCCGGAAAAGTGCGCAGCGGCTTTCCGAGAAGAATGCTTAGACAACAACATAAAGCGCGATGACGCTTCATCCTGATCGCATCGCGCTCTAGAGCGCGCCGAGACTGTTCCAGACCAGGGTCAGGCCAGACAGGAACAACAGGCCGAGCACGACATCGCCGAAATGCTTGTCGTTGAGGGCGTGATAGACGCGGGCGCCGGCCCAGGCGCCGATCAGGGTGCCCGGAAACGCGACCAGCGCGAGCCAGACCACTTTGAGCTCGACGAGACCCGACGCGGTCTGCAGCACCAGTGCTGTCGCGAGAACCGTGAAATTGAAGAGCTGAAAGATGCCGCGCCGCTCATGCTTGTTCCAGCCGCGGATGTTGGCCCACAGGATCGGCAGCGGCCCGGACAACCCGGCGAGGCCGCCAAGAATACCGCCGGCAAAGCCGATCGCGCCGTCGGCAAGGCGGCCGCCGAATTTGATCGCGAGCGGCCTCTTGTTCAGATAGAGCGCGCTCGAGAACATCAGAATTAAAATGCCGACGCTCAGCTTGAACACTTTTGGATCGGCCGAGGCGATCAGCATGGTGCCGATCGGTACGCCGATCAGACCGCCGATCAGGAACGGCCAGACCAGCGAGAGGTCGAAGCTCTTCCACATCGAGGGCAGCGTCGAGGTCTGCGCGATCACCGAGCAGATCAGCACCAGCGGCACTGCGAGCGAGGGCGGCAGTACGTAGAGCCAGATGCCGAGCGCCATCAGCGCCGTGCCGAACCCGGCCAGGCCCGAGACGAAGCCGCCGGCCAATGCGCCGAGCAGCAGCAGCGCGTAGGTGAGCGTTTCCAACAGAATGTCCTCGTCGCCGGGGCGATCTCGAACTGTTGATCGCCGTCGCCCGCATAGCATGCTTGCTGCCGTGCAAGTTAATCCGCCCTGCACGCAAGCGTGATCTGCGGCGCCGGGCGTTCGCGAAAGACATGCCTACATGACGGTCGTACTTTGATCCCGGGGCCCCCACCGCCATCCTGCACTCGGATCGGTCGGACCCGAATGCGATGATGGAGAATGACCATGACCCGCACCAAGATCGCCGCTGCAGCCGCGCTGTTGGCGGCGACGCTGATGCCGACGATGGCCCAGGCGCAGCTTTCCGAGCCTGCAGCGTATCAGGCCGCTCATCCCGACCGCGACGTGCTGAACGGCGGCCAGCTCACGCCCGCGGCGCGTGCGGCTCTCGGCCAGCAGGGCACGCCCAGCGATGCATATGCTTTACAGGCCTATCCGTCGCCTGGGGCGCCGGTCGTGCGCTCGACCCATCGCCGTCATCGTCGATGATCTAGACGATTTGTCTGGTGTCGGCGGGCTTCTGCAGCGCGCCGACCAGGATGCGTAGCGCTTCCGTCAATTCTGACCTGTTGCGTGCCGCGCCCAGCGAGACGCGCGCCGCGTGCGGCGGTGTCCCATCGACCGTGAAGGCCTCGCCGGCGACGACCGCAAGTCCGTTCCGCAACAGATGCGCCGCGACATCGGGCCGGTCCTCAGGCAGCCGCAGCCACAGATGATGCGCCGCGGGCTTGGCCAGGAACTGGAAGCCTTTCAATGCGCGCTGCGCGAGCTGCTGACGGCCGACCGCCTCGCTGCGGATGGCGGTGATGACACGATCGGCAATGCCGCTTTCGATCCAATGCGTCACCAGCGCGACCATCAGCGGCGCTGGCATCTGCACGGTCGCCTGCAAATATGTCCGCATGTCCCGCTGCGCCTCGCTGTCGGGCGTCGCCAGATAGGCAACGCGGAGCGCCGGCGAGATGCATTTTGACAGCGTGGTCGCAAGATAAGTCCGCTCGGGAATGAGATTGGCGATTGGCGATGCCGAGCGGTCGAGCAGGCCGTAGGCGTCGTCCTCGATCAGGATCGTGTCGGTATCGCCGATGATCTTTGCGATCGCACTGCGCCGCTCGGAGGCAAGCGTCGCCGTGGTCGGATTGTGCAGCGTCGGAATGAGATAGACGGCCTTCGGCTTGTGCGTGCGGCACGCCTTTGCCAGCGCGTCGGGCAGGATGCCGCCATCGTCCATGGCGACGCCGACGAGCTTGATGCCGAGCCGCACTGCTGCGGCCTTGATGCCGGGGAATGTCAGCGCCTCCGTCAGCACGATGTCGCCGGGCCGCGCCAGATGGGCGAGCAGGTTGAACAGGATCGTCTGGGTGCCGGGAAAGACCACGAGCTTGTCGGCATGCGCGTGCGGCACCCGCGCACGCATCCAGCGCGCGGCGACCTCGCGCTCATGCGCGCTGCCGCCGGGCGGCTGATAATTGAGATACGCCGTCAGGCCCGATTGCGCGCGGATCGCTTCCATCCCGGCGATGATGCGCTCGTCGAGCTGCGCCTCCAGCGGATGCGGCGGCACGTTCATCGAAAGATCGATCGCGACGGGATGCGGCAGATCGACCGCGCGGCGCGCGCTGGTCTCCGACACGAACGAGCCCTGTCCGACCCGCGCCTCCATGATCCCGCGTCGCCGCGCCTCGGTGTAGGCGCGCGTCACCGTGGTGAGATCGACGCCGAGCGCCTTTGCAAGCGCGCGCTGCGTCGGCAGCTGCTGGCCACGCACGAGCCGGCCGGCGGCGATGTCGGCCTCCATGGCCTCGACGATGCGCTGGTAGCGCGGCCCTGATAGCTCCGAGATTGTCGGGCTCCAATCCATGCAATTTAAGCCCATTTCCTTTGAATGTATGGATGCAAGATATTATTGTATGGCTCGTCGAAAAGGAAGAGGTGGGGTCATGGCGGCAGGTTCAGTCTCTCTGGCGAAGGCGATGTGGCGCGGCTTTCGCGGCAAGTGCCCGAACTGCGGCGAAGGCCATTTGTTCGGCCGTTTCCTGAAGGTCGCAAACAGCTGTGATCGTTGCGGTGAGGAGCTGTTCCACCAGCGCGCCGATGACTTCCCCGCCTATCTCGTGATCGTCGTAGTCGGCCATCTCGTGGTGCCGGCGATCCTCGCGGTCGAGACCGCGTATGCGCCCGCGGTCTGGCTGCAACTGGCGGTGTGGTTGCCGGTGACGCTGTTCGCCTCGCTCGCGCTGCTGCAGCCGACCAAGGGCGCCATCGTCGGGCTGCAATGGCAGGTCGGCATGCACGGTTTCGAGGCGAGCAAGCAGCGGCGCGAGGCGGACGAGCTTGCGCCGGTGCTGGTGAAGGCAAGACAACGCTAACCGGGCGTCATTCCGGGGCGTGCGCAGCACGAACCCGGAATCCATTCATCCAGCAACTTTGCCGCCCGATGGATTCTCAGATGCGCAATTGCGCATCATAGCTCCCGCTGCGCGAGCCCCGGAATGACAGCGGGCCAAGCCAGAATGGTGAGGGGCCCGATGCGCTAGCATCGAACCCCTCGTTGCAAGATATCAGCCGGCCTGTAAGCCGGGTTCTGTAAGGCACCGTCCACTTGCGCGAACGATACGTGACGGCCATTCCTCTGGGACCATGTTTGCACATGGCCTCGAGCAACCTACCCGGACGGCGGGCCTGACATCGCCCCGCGGCGTTATCGCTTGCGCGAACAGCCCGCTACGCCGTCCCTATTCGGTTTTGCTCCCGGTGGGGTTTGCCATGCCGGCTCCGTTGCCGGACCCGCGGTGCGCTCTTACCGCACCTTTTCACCCTTACCCCGCGAAGCCGAAGGCGAAGCGGGGCGGTTCGTTCTCTGTGGCACTTTCCCTGGGGTCGCCCCCGCCGGACGTTATCCGGCACCGTATGTCAAGGGAGCCCGGACTTTCCTCCCCGGCGGCCTTTCGGCACCTGCCGGAGCGGCCGTCCGGCCGACTGACTGACAACGCATGGGGCATTTGTGACGGTTTCGTCAAGCCGATATCGCGGCCCACGATCCGCCCGAAATAATTTATCCTGAAGATGTCGTTTGCTGCGTGCCCGGTTCGACTGGATGTCGGCGACACAGCCGAACAACAGGAGTGAAGCGATGCAATATCTGCTGATGATCTATCAGAACGAGGCCGAGTACGCGAAGATTGACACGGGAACCAGCCAGAAGATGTCGGCGGAGTATGAAGCCTTCACGCAATCCATCATCCGGAACGGCAATTTCAAGGCCGGCGATCGACTGCGGCCGACCACGACCGCGACGACGGTGCGTGTGCGCGACGGCAAGATGCTGACGACCGATGGACCGTTTGCGGAGACCCGCGAGCAGCTCGGCGGCTACTATCTGATCGAGGCCAAGGATCTCGACGCCGCGATCGAGATCGCGGCGCGGATTCCGAGCGCACGCGTCGGTTCGATCGAGGTGCGGCCGATCTGGGTCTACGACAAGTGACGGCCGGGCCGCGCGTCGCCGCATGACCCCTGGCGAGATCGACAAGATCTTCCGCGACGAGGCGGGGCGGGCGCTGGCCACGCTGATCCGCCTCGTCGGCGATTTCGATCTCGCCGAGGACGCGCTTCAGGATGCTTTTGCCGTCGCGCTGGAACGCTGGGCCGCGTGCGAGGTCCCCGACAATCCGCGCGCCTGGCTGGTCAATGTCGCCAGGCACAAGGCGATCGATCGTGTCAGGCGCCAGGCTGTCTTCCGCGGCAAGCAGCAGGCGCTCCTGCACGAGATCGAGCTCAACGCGCAAACGGTCGACGAGCCGCCGGCAACACTCGACGACGACATGCTGCGGCTGATCTTCACCTGTTGCCATCCGGCGTTCGCGCCAGAGGTCCAAGTCGCGCTGACGCTGCGCACCGTCTGCGGGCTGTCGACCACGCAGGTCGCGCGCGCCTTTCTCGTGGGCGAGGAGGCAATGGCGCAGCGGCTGGTCCGCGCCAAGCAGAAGATCAGGCTCGCCGGCATCCCCTACGAGGTGCCCGAGCGCGACACGCTGGCGCCGCGGCTCGACGGCGTGCTCGCCGTGATCTATCTGGTCTTCACCGAGGGCTATGTCGCGACCGAGGGCGCGGATCTGATGCGGCCTGATCTTGCAACTGAAGCGATCCGGCTCGGCCGCTTGCTCGATCGGCTGATGCCGGATCGCGGCGGCATCAAGGGCCTGCTGGCCCTGATGCTGCTCCACGATGCTCGCCGCGCCGGACGCGAGACCGCGGCCGGCGATATCGTGCTGCTCGAGGAGCAGGACCGCATGCTGTGGGATCGCGCGCAGATCGAGGAGGGCCTGGGCCTGGTCGAGGATGCGCTGCGCGTGCCGGGACGGCCGCAGCCTTATGCTGTGCAGGCCGCGATCGCCGCGCTGCATGCCCGTGCGCCGAGCTTTGCGCAGACCGACTGGCGTCAGATCGCCGGGCTCTACGAGGTGTTGCTGCGCATCTCTCCCTCTCCGGTGATCGAGCTCAACCACGCTGCCGCCGTGTCGATGGTCGACGGGCCGGCACGTGCGCTCGATCTCGTCGATGCGATCAGCGCCCGAGGCGGGCTGCGCGGCTATGAGCTGTTGCCCGCAGTGCGTGCGGATCTGTTGCGAAGGCTCGGCCGCAAGGATGAAGCGTGCGAGGCGTATCAGACAGCGACCGCGGCGACACAGCTCGAGCCGTTGCAGCGGCTCTATGCGCGGCGGATGAGGGAGATGGGGTAGGGGCTCGTGCCCCGGACGCAGCGCAGCGTCTCTTCGACGGTGCGCTGCAGAGCCGGGGCCCATCCTATCGAAGCGTGACGTGTCGCCGACTGGGTCCCGGCTCGCGCTTTGCGCGTCCGGGACGAGAGCGAACTGCGCGGCCATCGCCGTCACTTCGACGCGACGGTCGTCCCCTCTGCCGGCAGGCTCGCCAGCAGCGCCTGCAATGTCGACAGCGTCGAGTGGTCCGCGACACCGTCCAGCCGCGCGGGGCGGAAGTGGCGCTGAAAGGCGGTGACGACTTCCATGGTCGCGGCATCGTATTTGCCGGTCAGCGGCACGCCGTAGCCGTATCTGGCGAGCGCCTGCTGCAGGCTCAGCACTTCGTCGCTGATGGTGCCGAGCATCAGGGTCTCGCCGCGCACGACCGGGGCCGGCGTCACCCAGTGACCGACGCCGGAATTGGCCAGCGAGTGCCACGGAAACTTTTCGCCGGGGTCTTTCTTGCGCGCGGGCGCGACGTCGGAATGGCCGAGCACCCGGTGGGCCGGCACCTTGCGGCGAAGCATGATGCCGCGGCACAGCGCGATCACGGCGGCGATCTGGCGCAGCGGATATTCCGGATAGCCCCAGTCGTGGCCGCGATTGATGATCTCGATGCCGATCGAGCAGGAGTTGATGTCGTCCTCGCCCGCCCAGGACGAGACGCCGGCGTGCCAGGCGCGCCTGGTTTCGGGCACGCATTGCACGATGCGGCCGTCTTCCAGCACGACGTAATGCGCCGAGACTTCGGTTCCCGCCGTGCACAGCCGCGCCAGCGCGCCCTCGACATCGGGCATGCCGGTGTAGTGCAGCACGATCATGTCGGGCTGCCGTGCCTTGTTGCGCTCGCCATAGTTCGGCGAGGGGATGATGTCGGACACGATCGAGGAATCCGGCTCGAACGCCCTCATGCTCGCCGCGGCCTTGGGAACCGGGAGAACGCGTTGACGCTTCGAATCAGATCCAGACGGTGTGGACGAACCGGACGGCGGCATAGACAAACCAAGGTCGGACGGAGAGTGGGCCAAGCCCTTCTCTTTACTATTCCTTTACCCTCCAGCGTGCGCAATCGCGCGGCGCGGTTAACGGATGCATTTTGGCGAAGTGTGTGGATGAAGCATCACCGCCTCACCAGCTTTTCGACTTGTCACGAGCCGAGCAACGCTTTCTTAACGCTAAGGGCCGTTACTGAGGGATGAAGAGCCGACCCGCGTCCGGAGGCGGCCAAAGCGTATTTTGGCTCGAAATCCCATGGCTGCCCGACAAATTCCGCTGGGAACACTGGGTTTGCCGCCCGGGACGACCGGGCTTGGTAACCATGCTGGACGGTGCGGTCGTGGAACGGCCGCGATACGGAGTCATTCGAGGCGTCATGGGCTTGTTCGTCCCCAATCTCGCTTGGACGTCAGGCTGGGCCTCCAGCAGGTCTGGCAAATGAGCTCGGCTCCGCACATTCCCGTTCTTGGCCGTGAGGCCATCGCCCATCTCGCCCCGCGCGATGGCGGTATCTACGTCGATGCCACCTTCGGCGCCGGCGGCTATAGCCGCGCCATCCTCGACGTGCCGGGAACCCGGCTCATCGCCATTGACCGCGACCGCACCGCAGTCGCGGGCGGTGCGGAACTGGTCGAACGTTCCGCGGGCCGGTTGACGCTGGTCGAGGACCGATTCTCCAACCTCGGTGAGGTCTGCGCGGCGCAGGGCGTCGAGGCCGTGGACGGCGTCGTGATGGATGTCGGGGTGTCCTCGATGCAGCTCGACCAGGCCGGCCGCGGTTTCTCTTTCCGCCTCGACGGTCCGCTCGACATGCGGATGGGGCAGGCGGGGCCGACCGCGGCCGATGTCGTTGCCCGCGCTTCGGAAGGCGATCTCGCCGACATCATCTATCTCCTCGGCGAGGAGCGGCATTCGCGCCGCGTCGCCCGCGCCATCGTCGCGGACCGTCAGGAGGCGCCGTTCACGACCACGCGCGCGCTCGCCGACCTCATCGGCAGGGTGGTGCGCTCGAAGCCCGGCGATATTCATCCGGCGACGCGGACATTCCAGGCCCTGCGCATCTTCGTCAATGAAGAGCTCGAGGAACTGCAGACCGCGCTCGCTGCGGCCGAGCGCGTGCTCAAGCCGGGCGGACGCCTCGTCGTGGTCTCCTTCCATTCGCTGGAAGACCGCATCGTCAAGAATTTCCTCTCCGAGCGTTCGAAAACCGGCGGCGGCTCGCGGCACCTGCCGGAGGTGGCGCAAGTTCCGCCGAGCTTCCAGCTTCTGACGCGGCGGCCCGTAGTCGCCGGTGAGGACGAAGTCGCGCATAACCCGCGCGCGCGTTCCGCAAAGCTTCGCGCCGCCGAGCGCACCTCGGCGCCCGCGCATGACGATGGCGAGCCATCGTCATGGCCAAAACTCTCCGACGTGATGAGGGGAGGCTAGGGCATGCGCATCATCCACCTCTTCGTCATCGGCGCGCTGATCTTCGCGGCGGCCTATGTCTACAGGATCAAGATGGACTCCACGGCGCGCACCGAGAGGGTGCTGCGGCTGCATGCGGAGATCCGCGAGCAGCGCGACGCGATCGCTTCGCTGCGATCCGAATGGGCCAAGCTCGATGCGCCCCACCGATTGCAGGGCCTGTCCGACCGGCATCTGCAGCTCAAGCCGGTCAACGGCACGCAATATGATTCGCTGAAGAACCTGCCGGAGCGTCCGCCGCGGATGTTCAGGCCTGGCGAGCCCGATCCGATCGGAGCCATGCTCAACACCATCGAAGCCGCGAGCGATCCCGACAATGTGACGGGCTCCGTGCCTCAGCCCGAGGACAAGCAATGAGCGCTGCGACTCCGGCCAAACCTACGGAACCCTGGCGCCAGCGGCTGATCCGCAGCCTGCTCTACGGGCGCAATGTCGACCGCGCCGCGAAGGCGCGCGCGCGCGTAGGTCTCGCCATGCTCGCCTTCGCCTCGGTCTACGCCCTGATCGGCGGCCGGCTCGTGATGTTCGCCATCGGCGCCGATGCCCACGGCGCGCGCCGCGCCGCGGCGCAGGAGGTGGTGGCAACCGCACGGCCCGACATCGTCGACCGCAACGGCGCAATCCTCGCCACCGACGTCAAGGCGGCGAGCCTGTTCGGCGAGCCGCGCCGCATCATCGACAAGGACGAGGCGATCGAGCTGCTCACGGCGACCGTGCCCGATCTCGACGAGGCCGAGGTGCGCGAGCGCCTGAGGACGCGTAAGGGCTTCGTCTGGCTCAAGCGCGAGGTCACGGCCAAGCAGCAGCAGGCGATTCACAAGCTCGGCATTCCCGGCATCGGCTTCCTGCGCGAGAACAAGCGCGTCTATCCGACCGGCAACGAGGTCGCCCACCTCATCGGTCTGGTCAACATCGACAACCAGGGCATCGCCGGCATGGAGAAGTGGCTCGACAATCAGGGCCTCGCCGATCTCCACCGTGCCGGCTTTGCCACCGACCGGCTGCAGAAGCCGATCGAGCTCTCGATCGATCTGCGCGTCGAGCACGCGCTGCGCGACGAGCTGTTGAAGGCCAAGGAGAAGTACCACACCAAGGCCGCCTCCGGCATCGTCTCCAACGTCAAGACCGGCGAGATCGTGGCAATGGTCTCGCTTCCGGATTTCGATCCCAACAATCCGAAGGAAGCGCACGACCCCGACCGCATCAATCGCCTGACCACCGGCGTTTACGAGATGGGCTCGACCTTCAAGGCGTTCACGCTGGCGATGGCGCTCGATTCCGGCAAGATCAATTTGAACACGTCGTGGGATGCCCGTGGAAACCTGCACTATGGCAAGTTCACCATCCACGACAGCCATCCGCTCGGGCGTTTCATCAACACCAAGGAAGTGTTCACCTTCTCGTCCAACATCGGCGCCGCGCGGATCGCGCTCGGCCAGGGTGTCGAGGCCCACAAGGCGTTCCTCGCCAAGATGGGCCAGCTGACGCGGCTGCGCACCGAGCTGCCGGAGAGCGCGGCTCCGCTGATACCGCGCCGCTGGGGTGAGCTGAATACGGTCACCATCGCGTTCGGCCAGGGCATGTCGGTGGCGCCACTGCAGGCGGTGATGGGCATCAACGCGCTGGTGAACGGCGGCTATCTGATTCCGCCGACCTTCATGAAGCGCAGCGAATCCGAAGCGGCGGCGATGGCCAAGCGCGTGATCAAGACGGAGACCAGCGACAAGATGCGGTTCCTGATGCGGCTCAACGCCGAAATCGGCACCGCCAAGACCGCTGACGTCAAGGGCTACTATGTCGGCGGCAAGACCGGCACGTCCGAAAAGGTCATCAACGGCCGCTATGCCAAGAAGCGCGTGCTCAACTCCTTCACCGCCATCATGCCTTGCGACGATCCGAAATATCAGATCCTGATCATGCTGGACGAGCCGCAGGCGATTCCTGAAACGAAGGGCTTCATCACCTCGGGCTGGAACACGGTGCCGACCGGCGGCAAGGTGATCGAGCGGATCGCGCCGCTTCTGGGCGTCGAGCCGCGGTTCGACCTGCCGCCTGCGGAGCGCCTTATTCTTGCAGCATCCAGGACAACCCAGTAATCAACGGGGTAGGCCTTCGCCGCGGCTGAGTCGGGATTTTCCGTGGGATTCGGCTTTCCGGCAGGGCATGTCGACTGGAAGACCATGAAGCTGCGCGACCTCTTAGGCCAAGATCTGTCAGGCAATGCCGCGATCGAGCCCGCTATCGCCGCGCTCGAGGTGACCGGGCTCGCGCTCGACAGCCGCGTCGTCAAGCCGGGCGATCTCTTCTTCGCACTCGCCGGCAGCAAGACCGACGGCGCGCGCTTCGTCGATGCCGCGGTCGCCGCAGGCGCCGTCGCTGTCGTGGGTGATCATGCGTCCGACGGTGGCAAGGTGCCGTTCATCAGCGTTGCCAATCCACGCCGCGCGCTGGCGCTGGCCGCGGCGAGTTTCTTTCCCGCCCAGCCGGCGACCATCGCGGCCGTGACCGGCACCAGCGGCAAGACCTCGGTCGCCGCGTTCACGCGCCAGATCTGGGAGCGACTGGGGCATGCCTCCGCCAGCATCGGCACCATCGGCCTCGTCTCGCCCAAGCGCACGGTCTACGGCTCGCTGACGACGCCGGATCCAATCGCGCTGCACCGACAGATCGATGAGATCGCGCGCGAGGGCGTGACGCATCTCGCTTTCGAAGCGTCCTCGCACGGGCTCGATCAGTATCGCCTCGACGGCGTACGCGTCTCCGCCGGCGGTTTCACCAATCTCTCGCGCGACCACATGGACTACCATCCGACCGTTGCGCATTACCTCGCGGCGAAACTCCGCCTGTTCCGCGAACTGGTGCCGCCCGATGGCGCCGCGGTGATCTCGGTCGATCATGATTGCTCGGCGGAAGCGATCGATGCCGCGAAGTCGCGCGGCCTGCGCGTGATGGCGGTCGGTCGCAACGGCGACGGGGCAGGCGAGGGCATTCGTCTCACTGAGGCCGTGGTCGAGGGCTTCTCGCAAAGGCTGACAGTCGAACATCGCGGCAAGCGCTATGCGATCCGGTTGCCGCTGGTCGGCGAATTCCAGATCGAGAACGCGCTGGTATCGGCCGGACTTGCGATCGGTACCGGCAGCGATGCCGCCAACGTGTTCGCAAGCCTGGAGCGTCTCGAAGGCGCCAAGGGACGGCTCGAGCGCGTCGGCGAGCGCAACGGTGCGCCGATCTTCGTCGACTACGCGCACAAGCCCGATGCGCTGGCGAAGGCGCTGCAGGCGCTGCGGCCCTATGCGAAACGAAAGCTGGTCGTCGTGTTCGGCGCCGGAGGCGATCGCGATGCCGGCAAACGTCCGATCATGGGCGAGATCGCGGCCGAGAACGCCGACGGAATCATCATCACCGACGACAATCCGCGCAGCGAGAAGCCCGAAACCATTCGCGCCGAAATCCTCGCAACCGCAAAGGGCGCCCGCGAGATCGGCGACCGTGCCGCGGCAATCCGAACCGCGATCGAGGAACTCCAGGAAGGCGATGCCCTGCTCGTCGCCGGCAAGGGCCACGAGACCGGGCAGATCGTCGGCGGAGAGGTTTTGCCCTTCAGTGATCACGAGGCGGTCGCCGCCGCATTAGCGTCGAGGGTTGCATGAGCGCGCCGATATGGACAGTTGCCGACGTCGCGCGCGCGCTGGGCGCTGCCGGTTCGTTCCCGGACACGCCGATCGACTTCGTCACCCAGGACAGCCGGCTGGTGAAGCCGGGCAGCCTGTTCGTCGCGCTGAGCGGCACGCCGAGCGGCGGCTTCGTCTCGGCCTTCGCCAGCGCGCGCGACGGTTGGGAGTTCGCGGACAAGGCAGAAGCTTCCGGCGCGGTCGCGATGATCGTGCCGCACGAGATCGCGGGCATCCGCATTCCGCAGATCGTCGTCAAGGACACGCTGATCGACGGCCTCTGGGGCCTCGCGCGCGCCGCTCGCGCCCGCTTCCGCGGGCCTGTGATCGGGCTGACCGGCAGCGCGGGCAAGACGAGCACCAAGGAATTTCTGGCGGCCTATCCGAACGCCTATGCAAGTCCGTCCAGCTTCAACAATTTCTGGGGCGTGCCGCTGACTCTGTGCAATGCCAGACCCGATGCAAGTCTCTGGGTCGTCGAGATGGGCATGAACCAGCAAGGCGAGATCGCGCGGCTCAGCGAACTGACGCGGCCCACCGTCGCACTCGTCGTCAATGTCCAGCCCGTGCATCTGGAGAAGCTCGGCTCGCTCGAAGCCATCCGCCGCGAGAAGGTGTCGATCGCGCTCGGCCTGCCCGAGGACGGGGTGCTGGTGCTGCCGGCCGGGCTAAAGGCATCCGAATGGAAGGGCAAGGTGGTGCGCTTTGGCGAACATGCCGAGGTGCATGAGGTCACGCACGCGCCGCATGGCGAGAGCTGGCAGGTCGTGGCCATGATCGGCAAGAAGCAGATCGCCTTCAGCCTGACGCCGGGCGCGCCGCACCGCGTGCAGAATGCGCTGGCCGCGCTCGCCGCCATCCGCGCCGCGAGTCTCGATGCGGCGACGCTGGCGATCAAGCTCGATCGGGTTGGCATCATGACTGGCCGCGGCGTCGAGCAGGCGGTCGGCGGTATCACCGTGATCGACGACAGTTTCAACGGCAATCCGGCCAGCGTGGCCGCTGCGCTGCAAAGCCTCCAGGCGCGCAATGTGACCGGCGGCCGCCGCGTTGCCGTGCTCGGTGACATGCTGGAGCTGGGCGATGATGCACCAGGCTATCACACCGGCCTTGCCAAGCATCTCGACGGGATTGACGGAATCTACTGCGTCGGCCCTCTGATGCGCCACCTCTACGATGTGCTCCCGGCCGGCAAGGGCCTCGGCTGGCACGGCGATCCCGCCACGCTGAAGCCGAGTGAGGTCGCGAACCTGCTGAAGGCAGGCGACGTCGTGGTTGTCAAGGGCAGCAAGAAGATGTTCTGGGTCAACAAGTTTGTGCCGGGCCTGGTGGCCGCCTTGCAGGCAAAGGCGTAAACTGCTTGGAAGGCGCCGTTCCCGAATCCCACCCTTTGCGGCGCGAAGCCGTCCGGTTTCCCGGAGGTCGCGACCCATGATGAAGACCAGCGAATGCGCGTGAGGCACGTTGAGGCCAAGGTAAAGACCAAGATCAAGGCCGAGACCGCGTGTGCAAAGGCGCCATAGGACCGTCTGAATGTTTTACTGGCTGATCGAGCTCTCCAACACATTTCCGGGCTTCGGTGCCGTTCGCACCTTCCTGAACGTCTTCCGCTACATCACCTTCCGTACCGGCGGCGCCGTCGTCACCGGCGCGCTGTTCGTGTTCCTGTTCGGGCCCTGGATCATCGATCACTTGCGCATCCGTCAGGGCAAGGGTCAGCCGATCCGGACCGACGGTCCGCAATCGCATCTCGCCAAGAAGGGCACGCCCACCATGGGCGGGCTGATGATCCTGTCCGGCCTCACGGTCGGCACGGTGCTGTGGGCCAATCCGCTCAATCCCTACGTCTGGATCGTGCTGGCGGTGACGCTCGGCTTCGGCTTCGTCGGCTTCTATGACGATTACCTCAAGGTGACCAAGCAGACCACGACCGGGTTCGGCAGCAAGCTTCGCCTGCTGATCGAGGCGGCGATCGCGCTGGTGGCCTGCTATGCGCTGGTGCGGCTGAACCGCGATCCCGCATCGACCGCGCTGACGATTCCGTTCCTGAAGGACACCGTGCTGCATTTCGGCTGGTTCTTCGTCATCTTCGGCGCCTTCGTCATCGTCGGCTCCGGCAATGCGGTGAACCTCACCGACGGGCTCGACGGCCTCGCCATCGTTCCCGTGATGATCGCGACCGCGAGCTTCGCGATGATCGCCTATCTCGCTGGCAATGCGGTGTTTGCCGAATATCTGCAGATCAAATATGTCGCCGGCACCGGCGAGCTCGCGGTGCTCTGCGGTGCACTGCTGGGCGCCGGCCTCGGCTTCCTCTGGTTCAACGCGCCGCCCGCCTCGATCTTCATGGGCGACACCGGCTCGCTCGCGCTCGGCGGCATGCTGGGTGCCATCGCGGTCGCGGTGAAGCACGAGATCGTGCTCGCGGTGATCGGTGGCCTGTTCGTGCTGGAGGCGGTCTCCGTCATCGTGCAGGTGGTCTCGTTCAAGCTCACCGGCAAGCGTATCTTCCGGATGGCGCCGATCCATCACCATTTCGAGCAGCTCGGCTGGACCGAGCCGCAGATCGTGATCCGCTTCTGGATCATCTCGGTGATGCTGGCGCTGGCCGGTCTCTCCACGCTGAAGCTGCGGTGATCGATCGATGATCCCCGTCACGTCCTTTGCCGGCAAGACCGTCGCGGTGTTCGGCCTCGGCGGCTCGGGGCTCGCCTCCTGCCACGCGCTGAAGGCCGGCGGCGCCGAGGTGATCGCCGCCGACGACAACGCCGAGAACGTCGCCAAGGCCGCGCAGGCCGGCTTCATCACCGCAGATTTGCGCAACGTGTCCTGGGCGAATTTCGCAGCCCTGGTGCTCGCGCCCGGCGTGCCGCTGACCCATCCGGTACCGCACTGGAGCGTGCTGAAGGCACGCGAGTCAGGCGTTGAGGTGATCGGCGACATCGAGCTGTTCTGCCGCGAGCGGCGACGCCATGCGCCGGATGCGCCGTTCGTCGCGATCACCGGCACCAATGGCAAGTCGACCACGACGGCGCTGATCGCGCACCTCACGAAAGTCGCCGGCTACGATACCCAGATGGGCGGCAATATCGGCACCGCGATCCTGTCGCTGGAGCCGCCGCGCATGGGCCGCGTTCACGTCATCGAGATGTCGTCCTACCAGATCGACCTCACGCCCTCGCTCGATCCCTCCGTCGGCATCCTGCTCAATGTCAGCGAGGACCACATCGATCGCCACGGCACCATCGCGCACTACGCTGCGGTGAAGGAGCGCCTCGTTTCGGGCGTACAGGCACGCGGCACCGCGATCGTCGGCGTCGACGACGGCTTCTGCCGCGACATCGCCGACCGGCTCGACCGCGCCGGCAAGACCGTCGTGCGGATCTCCGTCAAGAACCCTCTGGCTTCAGGCATCCATGTCGAGCACGGCAATATCGTGCGCACCGCGGGCGGCGCCCGCAGCGAGATCGCAAAGCTCGGCGGCATCGGTTCGCTGCGCGGCCAGCACAATGCGCAGAACGCGGCTTGCGCGGCCGCAGCTGCGCTCGCAATGGGCATCAGCCAGGATGTGCTGCAGAACGGCCTGCGCAGCTTTCCGGGCCTCGCGCACCGCATGGAGCAGGTCGGCCGCCGCGGCAACGTGCTGTTTGTCAATGACTCCAAGGGCACCAATGCGGATGCCACCGCACATGCGCTGTCGTCCTTCGCCGACATCTTCTGGATCGCCGGCGGCAAGCCGAAGGCCGGCGGCATCACTGGCCTGACCGGCTACTTCCCGCGCATCCGAAAAGCCTATCTGATCGGCGAAGCCGCGCAGGAGTTTTCGGGAACGCTGGGCCCAGTCGCGCACGAAATCAGCCAGACGCTTGACGTCGCCGTCGAGCACGCCGCGCGCGAGGCGGAAGCCTCGGGTCTCGTCGATGCCGTCGTGCTGCTCTCGCCCGCCTGCGCCTCCTTCGACCAGTACCGCAACTTCGAAATCCGCGGCAGCAAGTTCCGCGAACTGGTGCAGGCGCTGCCGGGCGTGAAGCCGGTGGTGTAGCGAGTTCTCGTGTCCCGGACGCGCGTAGCGCGAGCCGGGACCCAGCTGCTAGGCCTCCGGCTCTGCAGCGCACCCTAATAGCGCGCGTAAACGCGCTTATGGCGCTGCGCTGCGTCCGGGGCACGAGACTGTGCACAACTTCATCCACTTCCTTAACCCCCCGGTAACCAACCTCGGCGACCAATGGACCGACCTCTGTCCGAAAGCGGCCGCCCATGCTCTCCCGTGAAGAACGCACCCCCTTTTCCGAGTGGTGGTGGACCGTCGACAAGCCGCTGATGGGCGCCATTTTGGCGCTGATGCTGACCGGGGTGATCCTGTCGCTGGCGGCGAGCCCGCCGGTTGCGACCCGTATCGGGCTTGATCCCTTCCACTTCTTCAGCCGCCACGTGATGTTCCTTCTCCCGTCCTGCCTGGTGCTGCTCGGGGTCTCCTTCCTGTCGCCGCGCGCGATCCGCCGCTCGGCGCTGATCATCTTCGCGGCCAGCATCATCCTGATCGTGCTGACACTCGCGATCGGGCCCGAAGTGAAGGGCTCGCGGCGCTGGATCACGCTGCTCGGCGTCAACATCCAGGCTTCTGAAATCGCAAAGCCGTCGTTCGTCGTCATCGCCGCCTGGTTGTTCGCGGAATCGACCAAGCGGCCGGAGATGCCGGCGACCTCGATGGCGCTGGTGCTTCTCATGATGCTGGTCGCGCTGCTGGTGATGGAGCCGGATTTCGGCCAGACCATGCTGATCCTGATGGTGTGGGGCTCGCTGTTCTTCATCGCGGGCATGCGCATGATCTGGGTGTTCGGCCTCGCGGGTCTCGGTGCGGCCGGTCTGTTCAGCGCCTATTTGTTCGTCCCGCATGTCGCGGGCCGCATCAAGCGCTTCATGAACCCGGCCTCGGGCGACACCTTCCAGGTCGATACCGCCATGGAAGCCTTCTACAACGGCGGCTGGTTCGGGCTCGGACCGGGCGAGGGCATCGCCAAGCGCAGCCTGCCGGACAGTCACACCGACTTCGTGTTCGCGGTCGCGGCCGAAGAGTTCGGCATCATCCTGTGCCTGGCGATGCTGACGCTGTTCGCCTTCGTCGTCATCCGCACGCTGTCGCGCGCCTATGCCAATGAGGACATGTTCTCGCGCTTCGCGGCTTCCGGCCTTGCCATCCTGTTCGGCGTGCAGGCGGCGATCAATATGTCAGTGAACCTCCAGCTGATCCCCGCCAAGGGCATGACGCTGCCGTTCATCTCCTATGGCGGCTCCTCGATCGTGTCGCTCGCCTATGGCGTCGGCATGATGCTGGCGCTGACGCGCCTGCGCCCACGCACCGAGGTCGAGGCCAGCGGCCACGCCGACGCGATGCGGAGTTACGCCTGACCGCTCTCGTGTCCCGGACCAGTTCCGCGAAGCGGAGCGCAGAGCCGGGACCCAGAATGCCGCACCAATCGCCCCGGTTCAGCAGCGCACCACGCTGAACTGGACGATGCTTCGCATCGCCAGGAGCGCGCTGCGCTGCGCCCCGGGGCACGAACACCTTCGTAGCCGGCTCGCAATGACGGAAAACTCCCGGTAAAACTCCCCCACCATGAACAATTCCCCCCTGATTCTTCTCGCCGCGG
The DNA here is from genome assembly GCF_028128835.1 of Bradyrhizobium sp. CCBAU 65884. NCBI lineage: Bacteria > Pseudomonadati > Pseudomonadota > Alphaproteobacteria > Hyphomicrobiales > Nitrobacteraceae > Bradyrhizobium > Bradyrhizobium sp. CCBAU 65884. Next base: position 29,743 of record NZ_LBJU01000121.1, read on the forward strand.
GCGGCACTGGCGGCCATCTGTTTCCGGCCGAGGCACTCGGCGTCGAACTGATCCGGCGTGGCTTTCGCGTCCGCCTCGTCACGGATGAACGCGCGCTGCGTTACAGCGGGCTGTTCACCAAGGACATGATCGACGTTGTCGCGAGCGAGACCGCACGCGGCCGCAATCCGCTCCAGCTCGCCTATGCCGGCCTCACGCTCGCTGCCGGCACGCTGTCCGCCTACGCCCTGATCAAGCGCTTGAAGCCTGTCGCCGTCGTCGGTTTTGGCGGCTATCCGACGCTGCCGCCGCTGGTCGCTGCGAAATTCGCCGGCGTGCCCGGCATCATCCACGACGCCAACGCCGTGCTCGGCCGCGCCAACCGGTTCCTCTCGAGCCGCGTGCGCGCCATCGCGACGTCGTTGCCCGGCGTGCTCGACCGCGATCCGGCACTCTCCGGCAAGACCACGACGGTCGGCACGCCGATGCGGCCGGCGGTGCTTGCCGCGGCTGCCGTGCCTTACGCCGCGCCCGAGGTGAACGGCCCGCTGCGCCTGCTCGTCGTCGGCGGCAGCCAGGGCGCGCGCATCATGGCCGACATCGTGCCCGGCGCGATCGAGCGGCTCGAGCCTGCGCTGTGGGGCCGTATTGTCCTCACCCAGCAGGTGCGGGACGAGGACATGGCGCGTGTGCGCGCTGTTTACGACAAGCTCAAGATCAAGGTCGAGCTGGCGCCGTTCTTCACCGATTTGCCGGCACGGCTTGCCTCCAATCATCTCGTGGTATCGCGCTCCGGCGCCGGGACAGTGGCAGAGCTCGCGGCGATCGGCCGGCCCTCGATCCTGGTGCCGCTGCCCGGCTCGATCGACCAGGACCAGTTCGCCAATGCCGGCGTGCTGGTCAAGGTGGATGGCGCGATCCGCATCCCGCAGGCCGAGTTCAGCTCCGACCGGCTGGCCTCCGAAATCTCCGCCTTCGCCGCCGAGCCCGCGCGCCTTGCCGCCATGGCGCAGGCCGCCCGCGGCGCCGGCCGGCTCGACGCCGCCGAGCGACTGGCCGATCTGGTGGTCAAAGTCGCGGGAATCTGACGCGAAAAAGCCCTTGTCTTCGCCTTCTAAAGCGGGGCATCCAGTAAGAACGGCGCGGCTGATTTGGCCGTGACCTTCGCCAGATACCGCCGTTTCAGGCGGCGAGGTCAGGGAACAGAGCATGAGACTGCCGCGCGAGATCGGACCCATCCACTTCGTCGGGATCGGCGGAATCGGCATGAGCGGGATCGCCGAGGTGCTGGTCAATCTCGGTTATGCCGTGCAGGGCTCGGACGCCTCCGACAATTACAATCTCGATCGTCTGCGCAAGAAGGGCGCAAAGGTCTCGGTCGGCCACAGGGCCGAGAATGTCGATGGCGCCGAGGTCGTCGTGGTCTCGACCGCGATCAAGCGTGACAATCCGGAACTGATGGCGGCGCGCGAGCGGCGCATTCCCGTGGTGCGCCGCGCCGAGATGCTGGCCGAGCTGATGCGGCTGAAGAGCTGCGTCGCGATCGCCGGCACCCACGGCAAGACCACGACGACCACGATGGTCGCAACGCTGCTCGACGCCGGCGGTCTCGATCCCACCGTCATCAACGGCGGCATCATCAATGCCTATGGCTCCAATGCGCGCCTTGGCGCGGGCGACTGGATGGTGGTGGAAGCCGACGAGAGCGACGGCACGTTCCTGAAGCTGCCGACGGATGTCGCGATCGTCACCAATGTCGACCCCGAGCATCTCGATCACTTCAAGACCTTCGAGGCCGTGCAGGACGCGTTCCGCCATTTCGTCGAGAACCTGCCGTTCTACGGCTTCGCGGTGATGTGCATCGATCACCCGGTCGTGCAGAGTCTCGTTGGCAAGATCGAGGACCGCCGCATCGTCACGTACGGCGAAAATCCGCAGGCCGATGTGCGGCTGGTCGATCTGACCCCGATGGGCGGCGGATCGAAATTCAAGGTCGCGTTCCGCGATCGCAAGACCGGCGCCGTGCACGAGATCGCCGACCTCATGCTGCCGATGCCGGGACGCCACAACGCCTCCAACGCGACGGCCGCGATTGCGGTCGCGCGTGAGCTCGGCGTGTCCGACGAAGCGATCCGCAAGGCGATCGCCGGCTTCGGCGGCGTCAAGCGCCGCTTCACCAAGACCGGCGAATGGAACGGCGTCACCGTGATCGACGATTACGGTCATCACCCCGTGGAAATCGCGGCGGTGCTGAGGGCGGCGCGCGATTCCTTCACTGGCAAGATCATCGCCGTGGTGCAGCCGCATCGCTACACCCGCCTGCAATCGTTGTTCGAGGAATTCTGCACCTGCTTCAACGATGCCGATGCGGTTGTCGTCGCCGACGTCTATGCCGCCGGCGAAGCGCCGATCGACGGCATCGACCGCGATCATTTCGTGACGGGCCTGCGCGCGCATGGCCATCGCGAGGTGATTCCACTGCCGGCATCCTCCGAGCTCGCGGGCATCGTCAAGGCATTGGCGAAGTCCGGCGATCTCGTCGTGTGCTTAGGGGCCGGCAACATCACGCAATGGGCGTATGCGCTGCCGGACCAACTGAAGGCGCTGGGATAGGGCGGTGATTTTGATTTCACTATTCACCACGGTGCACGCTGCGCTCCCTCCCCCCTTGCGGAGGAGGGCGGGGGAGAGGGGTGGCCCCGGGCGAGCTCTGAGTTCGTGGCTACCCCCCTCCCTGACCTCGAGAGCGAGCTTCGCTCGCCTCGGACCCCGCAAGGGGGGAGGGAACGGAGAGATTGTGCCTTCTTCACTTGAGGAAGTGGCATGAGCTTTCCCGACATCACGCCCGAGCTCAAAGCCGCGATGCCGGAGCTGCGCGGGCGGCTGCTGGCCAACCAGTCGCTGGCCGAGCTGACCTGGTTTCGCGTCGGCGGCCCTGCCCAGGTGCTGTTCACGCCGGCGGATGAGGACGATCTCGCTTACTTCCTCGCGCATCTTGCGCCCGACATTCCCGTCTACGTCGTCGGTGTCGGCTCCAATCTGATCGTGCGCGACGGCGGCATTGCGGGCGTCGTGATCCGGCTGGCGCCGCGCGCCTTCGGCGAGGCCAGCGCCAGCGGCGATATCGTCACTGCCGGTGCTGCCACGCTCGACAAGCGCGTGGCGGAGGTGGCCGCGTCGGCCAATATCGGCGGGCTCGAATTCTACTTCGGCATTCCCGGCACGATCGGCGGCGCGCTGCGCATGAATGCCGGCGCCAATGGCGGTGAGACCAAGGACGTGCTGGTCGAAGCGCGCGGCGTCGGTCGCGACGGCAGCAAGCACACCTTCTCCAATGCCGACATGAAGTTCGTCTACCGCAACAGCGGCGTCGATCCCTCCATCATCTTCACCTCCGGGCGGTTTCGCGGCGAGATCAAGGATGCCGATGCGATCCGCGCGCGCATGGCGGAGGTGCAGACGCATCGCGAGACCGCACAGCCGATCCGCGAAAAGACCGGCGGCTCGACCTTCAAGAACCCGCCCGGCCATTCCGCCTGGAAGCTGGTCGATGCCGCCGGCTGCCGCGGCTTGCGCGTCGGCGGCGCGCAGGTCTCCGAGATGCACTGCAATTTCCTGATCAACACGGGCGATGCCACCGCACACGACATCGAGACGCTGGGCGAGACCGTGCGCGAACGCGTGAAGGCAAATTCCGGAATTGAGCTACACTGGGAAATCAAGCGGATCGGGGTTTCCGTGTGAGTGTCATTCCGGGGCGCGACGCAGTCGCGAGCCCGGAATCCATAACCCCGGCTCGTGGTTATGGATTCCGGGCCTGCGCCTTACGGCGCATCCCGGAATGACGACGACTGGCTAGGATAGGTAACAAAAGACATGCGCATCACCATCCTCTTCGGCGGCTCCAACCGCGAGCGTCTGGTTTCGGTCGCCTCGGCCCAGGCCCTGCATCAGGCATTGCCCGAGGCCGATCTGTGGTGGTGGGATGTCGAGGACAAGGTGCATGTGGTGCAGTCGAAGCAACTGCTCGAACATGCCCGCCCCTTCGAGGACGAGTTCAAGCCCGGAACGCGCGGCATCCCGCTGGAGCAGGCACTCGACCGGGCGAAGGCGGAAGGTCGCGTCCTGGTGCTCGGCCTGCATGGCGGGCGCGCCGAGAACGGCGAATTGCAGGTGATGTGCGAAGCGCGCGGCGTGCCTTTCACCGGCTCTGGCTCGGCCTCCTCGCATCTGGCCTTCGACAAGATCGCGGCCAAGCATTTCGCCGCGCTTGGCGGCGTGACGTCACCGGCAAACATAGCGCTCGACGAGATCGACGAGGCATTTGCCGAATACGGCAGGCTGATCGCAAAGCCGGCGCGCGACGGATCGAGCTACGGCCTGATCTTCGTCAACGCCAAGCAGGATCTCGTCGCCGTCCGCAACGCGGCCAAGCACGAAGAGTACGTCATCGAGCCCTACATCGCCGGCGTCGAGGCGACCTGCGGCGTGCTGGAGCGCACCGATGGTTCGATCATGTCGCTGCCGCCGATCGAGATCATTCCGGGCGAGGGCAATTTCGATTACGCTGCAAAATATCTCCTGAAGTCGACCCAGGAGATCTGCCCGGGCCGTTTCGCACCCGAGATCACCGCCGCGCTGAAGGCCCAGGCGATGCTGGCGCACCGCGCGATGTCCTGCGCCGGCTATTCCCGGTCGGACTTCATCGTCTCGGACAAGGGCCTCATCTATCTCGAGACCAACACGCTGCCCGGGCTGACCAAGTCCTCGCTCTACCCCAAGGCGCTGAAAGCCGAGGGCATCGAATTCGTCGACTTCCTGCGCGGCCTGGTGGAGCTCGCCGGGCAGCGCGTGCGGAAATAATTAGGACTGGTTAACGGCCGAATCGGCGAAACGGGCCGGTTTGGGGTCCAAAACCGGTAAAATGCCGGACATCGCGGCATAAATGCCTCACATCGCGGGGCAAAATGCGCCGGACGTTAACGAACTTTACCTTTTGTTTACCAGGACGTCCGAAGGTTAACGCTGGCGGCGCATATGGCGCTTTGGCTGCCGGCGCGTGAGCTCTCGGGGGTGACGTCACCTCCAGCGAACGCTTTGAAGGGGAGAGGCTTCTTCTGCTGAAGACCAGCACCCGGCCCGGCACGTCGAAGACGTCATGTTCGCCAGGATCCGCGCGATGTCGCGGGCAAACTGTTGACGAGCTCGTGCAATGGATGGAGCAGGAAGCCTCACCCGGTCGCTTTTCAGATCGCTGAGGCCCCAAGCCGACCTGAAGGCGGCCGCTGTCGGAGCGGTCGTGCTTCTGCGCGAGTGGCTGCAGGACAAGCGCCAGCAAAGACTTCACGCCGCCCGTGCTGCCGCCAAGATCAAGGCCAAGGCCATCGTCGAGCGTGAGCCGCCGCCGCGCGTGGTCGCGCTGATCGAGCGCTATCTGCCGCGCCGGGTCGGGATCAGCATGACCGTGCTGCTGCTGATCGGAAGCTGCGGTTTCGGCATCGTCAAGGGCGGCCATCTCCAGGATTTCATCACCGCGGTCAGCGATGCCCGCAACGCGCTGGCCAATTCCGCCGGCTTCCGCATTACCTCCGTCGTGATCAATGGCCGCAAGCAGCTCACCCAGGACGAGATCCTGGCGATCGGCGGCGTCAGCGGCCGTTCCTCGCTGCTGTTCCTCGATGCTGACGCGGTGCGCGACAAGCTCAAGGGCAATCCGTGGATCGCCGATGCGACCGTGCTGAAGCTCTATCCGGGCCAGCTGATGATCGAGCTCACCGAGCGCAAGCCATTCGCGCTGTGGCAGGAGGCCGGCCGGCTCTCGGTGATCGCCGATGACGGCGCCGTGCTCGAACCCTATGTCTCGCGCCGCTTCCTGTCGCTGCCGCTCGTGGTCGGCAAGGGCGCCGAGAGTCAGGCCCGCGATTTCCTCGCGCTGCTGGCGCGCTATCCGCAGGTCAACTCGATCACCAAGGCCGCGATCTTCGTCGGCGAGCGGCGCTGGAACCTGAGGCTCAAGGACGGTCTCGACATCCGCCTGCCCGAGCAGGACGTCGGCAACGCGCTGGCGATGCTGTCCAAGCTCGACAAGGAGGGCAGGCTGTTCTCGCGCGACATCGTCGCCGTCGACATGCGCCTGCCCGATCGTCTGGTGGTGCAGCTGTCCGAGGACGCCGCCAAGGCGCGCGAGGAGCTGTTCAAGGACAAGAAGAAAAAGAAGGCCGGGGACGCCGCATGACCGGTCTCGATCGCACCCAGACGCCGAAGACGCGCCCGATGCCGCACAAGCGCGGCGGCCTCGTCGCCTGTCTCGACATCGGCACCAGCAAGATCGCCTGCATGATCGCGCGGCTGAAGCCGTCACCGCCGAGCGAGGCGCTGCGCGGCCGCACCCATGCGGTGGAACTGATCGGTTACAGCCAGATCCAGTCGCGCGGCATGAAGGCCGGGGCGGTGATCGACCTTACCGAATGCGAGCAGGCCGTGCGCCAGGCCGTCGCGCTCGCGGAGAAAATGGCCAAGGTGCGGGTCGAGTCCGTGCTGCTCTCGGTCTCCGGCGGCCGGCTTTCCGGCCAACTGGTCGAGGCCGCCGCCGACATCCGTGGTGGCGCCGTGACGCAGGCCGATGTCAGCCGCGTCACCTCGACCGGCATGCGTCACGCCACCGGCGAAGGCCGCACCGTGCTGCACGCGCTGCCGGTCGGCTACACGCTCGACGGCGTCAAGGGTATCCGCGACGCCCGCGGCATGGTCGCCCATCAATTCGGCGTCGACATGAACGTCGTCACCTGCGACGCCACCGTGGCGCGGAACCTGATGCTGGCGGTCGAACGCTGCCACATCAATGTCGAAGCCATGGCGGCGAGCCCATATGTCGCCGGATTGTCGGTGCTGACCGACGACGAGGCCGATCTCGGCGCAGCGGTCGTCGAGATGGGCGCCGGCACCACCACGATTGCCGTTTATTCGGGCGGCCGTTTCGTGCATGCGGCGGGTTTTGCGGTCGGCGGGCAACACATCACGATGGATCTGGCGCGGGGACTCTCCGCGACCATTGCCGATGCCGAGCGAATCAAGACGTTATACGGGACCGTCATCACCGGCGGATCGGACTCGCGTGAGCTGATGTCTGTGCCGACAGCCGGTGACGAGCAGGATCTGCCGCAGATCGTCTCTCGCGCCACCATCGCCAACATCGTCAAGCACCGTGCCGAGGAAGTCTTCGAAATGGTTCGGGACAAGCTGAAGGATTCGCCCTTCGCCTCAGAGCCCAACGGCCGGGTCGTACTCTCGGGCGGCGCCTCGCAGCTGACCGGCCTCGTCGAACTCGGCACCCAGATTCTCGGCCGGCCCGTGCGGGTCGGACGTCCGCTCGGCTTCGGCCGGCTGCCCAACGAGGCGAAGAACGCCGCGTTCGCGGTGCCCGCCGGACTCCTCGTCTACCCGCAATATGTTCACCACGAACATGTCGAACCGCGGCATACGCGGCAGCAGGTCAGGACAGGGACCGGCGGTTATTTCGGAAAGGTCGGACGATGGCTACGCGAGGGCTTCTGATGATTCATTTCCGCAATTCCCGACTTTCACCAACTCCCGCGGCCGCCGGCCGGGGCGAACCCACGCGCACGTGATCGAGAGGCAAACATGACCATCAGCATCAACGTTCCTGATATTCACGAGTTGAAGCCCCGGATCACCGTGTTCGGCGTCGGCGGCGCCGGTGGCAACGCCGTCAACAACATGATCACGGCGGGCCTCCAGGGCGTCGACTTCGTGGTCGCCAACACCGACGCGCAGGCGCTGACGATGTCGAAGGCGCAGCGCATCGTGCAGATGGGCACGGCGGTCACGCAAGGCCTCGGCGCCGGCTCGCAGCCGAACGTCGGCGCGGCGGCGGCGGAAGAGGTGATCGACGAGCTGCGCGACCATCTCTCGGGCGCCAACATGGTGTTCGTCACCGCGGGCATGGGCGGCGGCACCGGTACCGGTGCAGCTCCCGTGATCGCCAAGACCGCGCGCGATATGGGCATCCTCACCGTCGGCGTCGTGACCAAGCCCTTCCACTTCGAGGGCGGCCGCCGCATGCGCACGGCGGAAGCCGGCATCAACGAGCTTCACAAGGTCGTGGATACGCTGCTGATCATCCCGAACCAGAACCTGTTCCGGGTCGCCAACGAGAAGACCACCTTCGCCGACGCCTTCGCGATGGCCGACCAGGTGCTGTACTCGGGCGTTGCCTGCATCACTGACCTGATGGTCAAGGAAGGCCTGATCAACCTCGACTTCGCCGATGTGAGGGCGGTGATGAGGGAAATGGGCAAGGCGATGATGGGCACCGGCGAAGCCTCCGGCGACAAGCGGGCGCTGACCGCCGCCGAAGCCGCGATCGCCAACCCGCTGATCGACGATAGCTCGATGAAGGGTGCCAAGGGCCTCCTCATCTCCATCACCGGCGGCAAGGACCTCACCCTGTTCGAGGTCGACGAAGCCGCGACCCGTATCCGCGAGGAAGTCGACCAGGACGCCAACATCATCGTCGGCGCCACCTTCGACGAAGCGCTCGACGGCCTGATCCGCGTCTCCGTCGTTGCCACCGGCATCGAGCAGGCCGCGATCGCCCGCAACAGCCAGGCGACCTCCGCCCCGGTTGCGAACGCGGCGCCGCAGGCGCAGCAGGCGCCCGCAGTTCCGGCCGTCGCCGCCGAGAGCCGTCTTGCCGACCTGACCGCGCGGCTCCGCGCCGACAATCAGCGTATGGCTGAGCGCGCCCAGAAGCTGGAAGGCCAGATTCCGGCCGCAGCCCCGGTCGCTGCCGCGCCGATGGCGCCCCGTCCGAATGTCGAGCGCGCCGCGCTGGCCGCCATCGCCGCCGCCGTTGCGGAGGTCCCGCAGGCGCCCGCGCCGATGCAGACCTATGGTGACGTCACCGTGCGCCCGATCGCGCAGAAGCCGACGCTGTTTCCGGAGCCCGACATGGCCCCGGTCGCGATGCAGGAGCCGATGACGCCGGAAAACTTCATCCCGCCGCAGGCCGAGCGTGCGCCGGTCCGTGCGCCGCGTATGCCGCGCCTCGATGAGCTGCCGATGCCGGCCCAGGCCGAGATTCGCCAGGCCCGCGGCGAGGTCGAGGAGGAGACTCCGCAGAAGACCCGCCTGTCGCTGCTGCAGCGCCTCGCCAATGTCGGCCTCGGCCGTCGCGACGAGGAAAGCGAGCCGCCGGTCGCGGCCCGCACCGCCGGTCCCGCGATGCCGCCGCTGCCCGAGCGCCGGCAGCAGAAGACCGTGGCGCAGCAGATCGCGTCGAGCGAGCCGGTATCCGAGTATGCCCGCCGTCCCGCGCCGCAGGGGCTGGACATGCACGGCCGTCCGGCGCCTGTTGCGCCGGCGCCACAGGGCGACGACCATCTTGATATCCCGGCCTTCCTGCGGCGGCAGGCGACCTGAGGATTGTTACAATAAGGCAGACGAAAAAAGGTCCCGGCAACAAGCTTGCCGGGACCTTTCCTTTTGTCCCGTGCATATCCGGATTGCGCAGACAAGCAACTGATTTTAAATAATTAATTACGTGTTTGGGTGTTCAGTCAAACTGCCGGAAGCGACCCGAAACCCCGGCGCAATTTGGTTAAGCCTTGGCGCGAATACGGCAGGTTTGGGGTAACAATCGGTAAAAAAGCGTGAGTTGGCGCTGTTTGAGGCAGTGACTATGGTTTGCCGTGACTTGGGGATACGGATTCGCAGGAGCTCGGCACTGGCCGGCCAAGTGGGTCTCGTATAAGTCGCAGTGGGTCGTAGTGGGGCGGGTTCCTGATGAAATTTAGCCGGCAAACAACGCTTCGTGCGCAAGCCTCCGTGGCAGGCGTGGGCGTTCATTCCGGTCTTCCCGTCACTCTCACCCTTGGGCCTGCGCCTGTCGACGCGGGTTTTATTTTTGTCCGCACCGGCCTCGAGGGAAGTGATCGCGAAGTTCAGGCGACCGCCGAGCAGGTGATCGCGACCGACTTCGCTACCGTCCTCGGCGATCGCAACGGTCCGCTGGTGTCCACCGCCGAGCACGTGCTTGCTGCACTGCGGGGTATGGGTGTCGACAACGCCACCATCGAGATCGATGGTCCCGAAGTGCCGATCATGGACGGCAGCGCGGCGGCCTTCATTGCGGCGATCGACCAGGCCGGCATCGTTACCCAGCCGGCACAGCGCCGCTTCATTCAGGTTTTGAAGCCGATCTCGGTCAAGATCGGCGACTCCTTCGGCGAGATCAGGCCCTTTGCCAACGGGTTCTGCGTCGAGGTCGAGATCGATTTCACCAATCCCGTCATCGGCCAGCAGAGCTACGCCTTCGACCTCAATCCGGAGCGTTTCCGCCGCGAAGTCGGCCGGGCCCGGACCTTCGGTCTGATGAGCGACGTCGCGCGGCTTTGGAGCGCGGGCTATGCCCTCGGCGCTTCCTTCGACAACACCGTCGTGTTCGACGACGAGCGGCTGCTCAACACCGAGGGCCTGCGCTACGCCGACGAATGCGCCCGCCACAAGGTGCTGGACGTGATCGGCGACCTGTCGCTGGCCGGCCTGCCGCTGCTTGGCGCCTATCGCTCGGTGCGTGGCGGCCACAAGCTCAACCACGCTGTCCTGACCGCGCTGCTCGCCGACCGTACCGCCTGGCGGGTGGTCGAGGGCGAGGCGGCCCGCCGCACCACGCGTCCTGTGGGCGAGGTCGGTCGCGGTATCGTCGGCGGCCGGATCGCTGCGGCCTACGGGCCGGACGTGTCCTGAACAGAGTTGTTGCCGCCGGCCTCAGGCAGCGGCTTACCCCGGGGAAACTCCTGGTAACCATGATCGGCTAGGATTGCGGCACGTTCGCCTTAATCCGGGCGGAATGCCTGCCTATCCGGTTGGTTAAAGATCGCTTTTCGGATACATCGGCGTGGTCGCATGGCAGGCACCACGGTTACATTTCGCGCCCATGACGGGGTTCATGGGCTGGCGGCACCGCATCACAGGGCGTCAGGGCTTAAACTCATGTCGGCACAGCGTACGACGCGCGGATATTTCTCGGTCTCGTCGCGGGCCCGTGGGCTGCTGCAGGCCGTGACCTTCATGTTGCTCGCGCTGCCGCTGGCCGGCTGCGGCACCGGCTCGCTCTGGGACAAGTTCACCGCCAAGGACGACACCTTCGTCGAGGAGCCCGCCGACAAGATCTACAATGAGGGCCTGTACCTCATGAACGAGAAGAAGGACATGAAGGCGGCGAACAAGAAGTTCGAAGAGGTCGACCGCCAGCATCCTTATTCCGACTGGGCCCGCAAATCGCTGCTGATGTCGGCTTATGCGTCCTATCAGGGCGGCGACTTCGACGGCTGCATCGGCGCCGCCACCCGCTATGTCACACTGCATCCCGGCAGCCCGGATGCGGCCTACGCGCAATATCTGATCGCCGCTTCCCATTACGACCAGATTCCGGACATCAGCCGCGACCAGGCCCGCACCGAGAAGGCGATCGCCGCCCTCGAAGAGGTGGTGCGCAAATATCCGAACTCGGAATACGCCACGTCCGCCAAGGCCAAGATCGAGGGTGCGCGCGACCAGCTTGCCGGCAAGGAAATGAATGTCGGCCGCTATTACGCGCAGAAGCGCGACTACACGGCGGCGATCAACCGCTACAAGACCGTCGTCACGCAGTACCAGACCACCCGCCATGTCGAGGAAGCGCTGTTCCGGCTGACCGAGGCCTATATGGCGATCGGCATCGTCGGGGAGGCGCAGACCGCGGCGGCCGTGCTTGGGCACAATTTTCCTGACAGCCGCTGGTACAAGGACGCCTATAATCTTGTAAAATCCGGCGGTCTCGAACCGAGCGAGAATCAGGGGTCTTGGATCAGCCGGACCTTCAAGAAGATGGGTCTCGGCTAGGAAATTTGGTTCCATGCTGGCGCGTCTGTCGATCCGTGACATCGTCCTGATCGAACGGCTCGATATCGAATTCGCCACCGGCCTCGCGGTTTTGACCGGCGAAACCGGTGCGGGCAAATCCATCCTGCTCGATGCCTTTGCGCTCGCACTCGGCGGCCGCGGCGACGCCGGCCTCGTGCGCCACGGCGTGGAGCAGGGGCAGGTGACCGCCGTATTCGATGTCCCCAAGAATCACCCCGCGACGAAGATCCTTGCCGAGAACGGCCTGGATGACACCGGCGAGATGATCTTGCGCCGCGTGCAGCTCGCCGACGGCCGCACCCGGGCCTTCATCAACGACCAGTCGATCAGCGTGCAGACCCTGAAGGCGGTCGGCGCCGCCCTGGTCGAGATCCACGGCCAGCATGATGAGCGCGCGCTGGTCGACGCCGCCACCCACCGCCGCCTGCTCGACGCGTTCGCCGGCCTGGAGAAGGACGTTGCCGCGGTCGAATCGCTCTGGGACGCACGCCGGACTGCCAATACCGCGCTGGAGGAGCATCGCGCCGGCATGGAGCGCGCCGCGCGCGAGGCCGACTATCTACGCCACGCCTCCGCCGAACTGAAGCAGCTTGCGCCCAAGGACGGCGAGGAGACCTCGCTCGCCAACCGCCGCACCACCATGATGCAGGGCGAGAAGATCGCCTCCGATTTGCGCGAGGCGCAGGAGGCTGTCGGTGGCCACCATTCGCCGGTCTCGACGCTGTCGGCAGCGGTACGACGACTGGAACGCCGCGGCGTCAATTCGCCGGCGCTGGTCGAGCCCGCCGTGAAGGCGATCGACATGGCGATCAACGCGCTGGAGGAAGCCGACCAGCATCTGCAGGCGGCACTCGCGGCGACCGATTTCGATCCGGCCGAGCTCGAACGTATCGAGGAGCGCCTGTTCGCGCTGAGGGCCGCCTCGCGCAAATATTCGACGCCGGTCGACGGGCTCGCCGCGCTGGCCGCCAAATACGCCGCCGACGTCGTGCTGATCGATGCCGGCGCCTCGCGGCTGAAAAAGCTGGAGCAGGCCGCGATCGAGGCAGATAGCCGCTATGCCGCCGCCGCCAAGAAGCTGTCGCTGGTGCGGCAGAAATCGGCGGAAAAGCTCAACAAGGCGGTCAACGCCGAGCTGGCGCCGCTCAAGCTCGAACGCGCAAAGTTCATGACCCAGGTCGCGACCGATGAGGCAACTCCGGGACCGCAAGGCTTCGACCGCGTCGAGTTCTGGGTGCAGACCAATCCGGGCACCAAGCCGGGACCGATGATGAAGGTTGCCTCGGGCGGCGAGCTGTCGCGCTTCCTGCTGGCGCTCAAGGTCGTGCTGTCCGACCGCGGCTCGGCGCCGACGCTGGTGTTCGACGAAATCGACACCGGCGTGGGCGGTGCGGTCGCCGACGCCATCGGTGGGCGCCTGGCGCGGCTTGCCGGCAAGGTGCAGGTGATGGCCGTGACCCACGCCCCGCAGGTCGCCGCCCGCGCCGACCAGCACCTCCTGATCTCCAAGGACGCCCTCGACAAGGGCAAGCGCGTCGCCACCCGGGTCAATGCGCTGGCCGCCGACCACCGCCGCGAGGAAATCGCCCGCATGCTGGCCGGCGCCGAGATCACGGCCGAGGCGAGGGCGGCGGCCGAGAGGCTGCTCAAGGCGGCAAGTTAGACCTCGTGTCCCGGACGCGCATAGCGCGAGCCGGGACCCAGAATGCCGCCGCATGGGCCCCGGCTCTGCAGTGCACCGCTGAAGAAGCGCAGCACTGCGTCCGGGGAACAAGTCCTCCGCCCATCTTTACCCTTCCGCCCGCTCCGTCGTATCCAAGCACCATGGCCAGAGCAGCAAAATCCAAAGCAACACCGCTTCGCGACGTCGCCGACCTCACCAAGGCCCAGGCCAAGGTCGAGCACATGCGGCTGGCGCTTGAAATCGAGGGGCACAACGAGCGCTACTATCAAGAGGACGCGCCCACCGTCACCGACGCCGAGTACGACGCGCTGCGCCAGCGCTTCAACGCGATCGAGAAGCGCTTTCCTGAATTCGTCACCTCGGACTCGCCCTCGCAGAAGGTCGGCGCGGCGCCGTCAGGCCGCTTCAAGAAGGTTCGGCACTCCGTTCCGATGCTGTCGCTCGACAACGCCTTTGCAGAAGAGGACGTGCGCGACTTCGTCGGCCGCATCGTGCGCTTCCTGAAGCTCGACGACGACAAGGTCAACTTCTCCGCCGAGCCGAAGATCGACGGCCTCTCGATGTCGTTGCGCTACGAGGGCGGCGAGCTCGTCACCGCGGCGACGCGCGGCGACGGTGCGGTCGGCGAGGATGTCACCGCCAACATCCGCACGCTCGAAGACGTGCCGCAGAAGCTGAAAGGGCGCAACGTGCCCGACATCTGCGAGGTCCGCGGCGAGGTCTACATGACCAAAAAGGCGTTCCTCGCGCTCAACGAGCGGCAGAAGGCGGCCGGCGACACCATCTTTGCCAACCCGCGCAATTCGGCCGCCGGTTCGCTCCGGCAGAAGGACCCGACCATCACCGCCTCGCGCCCCCTCGGCTTCTTCGCCTATGCGTGGGGGCAGATGAGCGCGATGCCGGAAGGCACGCAGAGCGGCATGATCGGCTGGTTCGAGCGCTGCGGCTTCAAGACCAATCCGCTGACCAAGCTGTGCCACTCCGTCGAGGAGCTGGTCGCGTTCCACCAGAGCATCGAGGAAGAGCGCGCCGAGCTCGACTACGATATCGATGGCGTCGTCTACAAGGTCGATCGCATCGACTGGCAGGAGCGGCTCGGCTTCGTCTCGCGCACGCCGCGCTGGGGCATCGCGCATAAATTCCCGGCCGAGCGGGCCATGACTGTGCTGCGCGACATCGAGATTCAGGTTGGTCGCACCGGCTCGTTCACGCCGGTCGGCAAGCTCGAACCGGTCGGCGTCGGCGGTGTGATCGTGCAGAACGTCACGCTGCACAACGAGGACTATATCAAGGGCATCGGCAACAAGGGCGAGGTGCTGCGCGAGGGGCGCGACATCAGGATCGGCGACACCGTGGTGGTCCAGCGCGCCGGCGATGTGATCCCGCAGATCGTCGACGTCGTCCTGGACAAGCGGCCGAAAGGCGCCAGGGAATTCTCTTTCCCGAAGAAGTGTCCGTGCCCGCTCCACACCGACGTCGTCCGCGGCGCAACCGCCGCCGGCGAAGAGGAATCCCGCGCCCGCTGCAGCGGCGAGTTCGCCTGCCCCTATCAGAAGATCGAACACCTGAAGCTGTTCGTCTCGCGCCGTGCTTTCGACATCGACGGTTTAGGGGAGAAGCAGCTGCAGTATTTCTTCGACGAGGGATGGGTCAAGGAGCCCGCCGACATCTTCACGCTGGAGAAGCGCAACGCGAAGCTGAAGCTCGAGGAGATCGAAGGCTACGGCGCGACCTCGGTGCGCAACCTGTTCGGCGCCATCGAGTCTCGGCGCACAATCGCGCTCGAGCGCTTCATTTATGCGCTCGGCATGCGTCATGTCGGCGAGACCACTGCGCTGGCGCTGGCACGCGGCTACGGCTCGTGGGACGCCTTCCACGATGCCTGCCTCAAGGTCGCCAAGGGCGACGAGGAGGCGATGGCCGAGATGGACGCGCTCGACCAGATCGGCGACACCGTGATCAAGAGCATCGCCGATTATTTCGGCGAGAGCCACAACCGCGGCATCGTCGAGCGGCTGACCAAGGAAGTCGAGATCGTCGACGCCGAGAAGCCGAAGAGCAACTCGGCCGTCGCCGGCAAGACGGTGGTGTTCACGGGCTCGCTGGAGAAGATGACGCGCGACGAGGCCAAGGCCACAGCGGAGCGGTTGGGCGCCAAGGTCTCAGGCTCGGTGTCGAAGAAGACCGATCTCGTCGTCGCCGGCCCCGGCGCGGGCTCGAAGCTGGCCGAGGCCAACAAGCACGGCGTCAAGGTGCTGACCGAGGACGAGTGGCTGACGCTGATCGGGGAGTGAGGGTTCGCGCTTTGCGCCACACACTCCGCCGTCATTCCCCGCGAAGGCGGGGAATCCAGTACGCCGCAGCCTATCCGTATCCCCGCAGCGTCTCTGGAATACTGGATCCCCCGCCTTCGCGGAGGATGACACCGAGCGTGTCGTGAAAGCCGTCGCATAGCGAAAGCTCACATCATCCCGCTCTCTTCCTCTTCCGCCTGCTCGATCAGTGCCTCGCTCACCACCACTTCGCGGCGGGGGACGACGAAGATCATCACGCAAGCACAGAGCAGCGAGATCGCGAGGACTGCGCCGGTGAGCGGCAGCGTCGTTGCGGAGTGGCCGCCGAGATAGGCCCCGAATTGCGACATCAGCGCGCCGATGCCCTGCTGTAGAAAGCCCATCGTGCCGGAGGCGGTGCCGGCGGCCTCGGGGCGGATGCTGATGGCGCCGGCGGCCGAATTCGCCATCACGAAGGCATTGCCGGCCATCACGATCATCTGCGTGCCGAACAGCCAGGCCGGGGCCTCGTTCCAGCCGATGATACTCCACAGCAGGTTCGCAAGGCTGCCGGCGAGTTGGAGGGCGAGCCCGAACCAGATCAGTTTTTCCAGCGAATGCCGCGGCGCAAAGCGTACGCAGAGCAGGTTTCCGACGAGAAACGCAAAGCCCGAGGTCGCGAACCAGGCGCCGTATTCGGCGCTGCTGCGGCCCATCTGCGTCACCACGATGTAGGGGCCGCCGCCTGCGAAGGTGAAGATGATCTGCGAGGCCAGCACCTGGCACATCACATAGCCGACGAAGGCGCGGTTGCGGATCAGGATGCCGACGTCGCCACGGAAGCCGCTGCCGGCGGCGCGACTGCGCCGCGTTTCGGGCAGCGCCACCGCGATGCCGACGGCGACAATGATCGCGGCGATGGTGATGGCGTAGAAGATCGCGCGCCAGCCGAACGCGGTCTCGATCAGGCCGCCGGTGAGCGGGGAAACCATCTGCCCGATCATCAGCGCCGCGACCACGAGGCTGATCATTGAGGCGACGCGGTCGCGCTCGTAGATGTCGCGGATGATGGCACGGCTGATCACCATGCCGGAGGCGCCGCCGAGCGCCTGGAAAAAGCGTGCGGCGATCAATTGCGGCAAGGTCTCGGCGAAGATGCACGCGACGCTGGCCACGACCATCAGCGCCAGCCCTCCGAGCAGCACCGGACGCCGTCCGAATCGGTCCGACAGCGGTCCCATGATCAGCTGCGACAGCGCGATGCCGACCATGTAGAGCGACACCGTCATCTGCGCGATCGAGATGTCGCTGCCGAAATTCGTCGCCAGCACCGGCAGTGCCGGAACCAGGATGTAGAGCGAGATCGGCGCGACTCCGGTCATCACGACCAGCAACAGCAGCACCAGGCGCGACGTCGCGAGGTTCGCCGCCGCTCCCGGCGGCTTGCTGATCATGCCGTGCATTGTGTCCGTCTTTCGAGTTCGGATCGACTGTAGCGCGCTCGCGCAAGACGGATATCGGCGTTTCGGAATGCGGCTATACGGATTCCGGGATGGTTATGCTGGAGGCGCGATATTCGCTTTAGCCTCCGTGTCGGGAAACAGCGTTGCGCATACGGCGTAGCGCCATGCGCGCTGCGGCAGGGTGACCCTACGCCTTCAGCTCCGCCGTCGCCTGATCGAGCCAGGCCTGCGTCGCCTCGTCCAGCGCGGGCCGCACCTCGGTCCGGACGCGCGCGTGGTAGGCATTGAGCCAGCCGAGTTCGTCGCGGCTCAGCATCGCGACATCGATGAGGCGGCGGTCGATCGGCGCTAGCGTCAGCGTCTCGAACGCGTTCATCGGCTTCTCGGCGCCCTTGATGTCGGCGGCCACCACCAGCTCCAGGTTCTCGATGCGGATGCCGAAACCGTCGGTCTTGTAATAGCCGGGCTCGTTGGAGAGGATCATGCCGCGCTTCAGCGGCGTGGTACCGAGCTTCGAGATCCGCGCCGGCCCTTCGTGCACCGAGAGATAGCTGCCGACGCCGTGACCGGTGCCGTGCTCGAAATCGACGCCGGCGGCCCAGAGGTATTGCCGTGCCAGCGTATCGAGCTGCGCGCCCGTGGTGCCGTCCGGAAAGACGGCGCGCGCGATCGCGATATGGCCGCGCAGCACGCGGGTGAAGCGGTCGCGCATCTCAGCGGTGGGTTCGCCCACCGCCATGGTGCGCGTGACGTCGGTGGTGCCGTCTTCGTACTGCGCGCCGGAATCGATCAGCAGCAGGTCGCCGGGTGCGATCCGCCGGTTGCTCTTGCGGGTGACGCGGTAGTGCACGATGGCGCCGTTCGGGCCGGTGCCCGAGATGGTGGGAAACGACACGTCCCTCAGCGCGCCGGTGTCGCGGCGGAATGTCTCCAGCGCCTCGACCGCGTCGATCTCCGTGAGCTTGCCGCTCGCGGCCTCGCGGTCGATGAAGGCGAGGAAGCGCGCCAGCGCCACGGCGTCGCGCCGATGCGCCGTCTGCGTGCCTTTGATCTCGGTGGCGTTCTTGACCGCCTTGAGCAGTGCAATCGGATCGCTACCGCGCACCGGCTTGCCGCCGGCCCCCGCGATCAGCCGGCTGAGTGCGTCGGCCGCGGTGGCGCTGTCGAGCGCAATCGATCCGCCGCTCTTGGCGAGCGCCATCAGCGTCGGCGCCATCGCATCGGGCTCGCGCACGTCGGCGGACTGCTCGAGATGGTCGCGCGTCAGGTTGGAGAGTTTTCGGTGGTCGATGAAGATGGTTGGACGGCCGTCCTTCGGCACCAGCGCATAGGACAGCGGCAACGGGGTGTGGGCGACGTCGGCCCCGCGGATGTTGAAGGTCCAGGCCACCGCGTGGCTGTCCGACAGCACCAATGCGTCGGCGCCGAGCTTGCCGATCTCGTTTCGGATCTGCGTCAGCTTCTCGGCTTCAGTGACGCCGGCATTCTGCAGGCTGTGCACGGCGACGGGGGCGAGTGGTGGCTGCGGGCGGTCCTGCCAGATTGCGTCGATTGGATTGCTGTCGACCGCGACGAGCTCGGCGCCGGCCCTGGCGCATGCGGCGGACAGGCGCTCGGCTGCCGCAAAAGTGTGCAGCCACGGATCAAATCCGAGGCGGTCACCGGCTTTCAGATGCGCGGACACCCAGCTCTCCGGCGGCGGGTCGATCAGCGATTCCACGGCCCAGGCCTTTGCGTCGACCTGCTTGGCGGCCTGAAGCGTGTAGCGGCCGTCGACGAACAATGCGGCCTCCTGGGTCAGCGCCACCGCGAGGCCCGCCGAGCCCGTGAAACCGGTCAGCCAGGCCAGCCGCTCTTCCGACGGCGGCACATATTCGTTCTGCTGCTGATCGGCGCGCGGGATCACGAAGCCGGTCAGCTTGCGGCGGGCGAGTTCTTCGCGAAGTGCGGCGAGCCGTGCCGTCAATGCGACGCCGGCCTCCGGCTCCTCGAATGTCTGGAAGTGTGCTTCGAACATGGTGGATCACTTTAGGATCATGGGGACGAGTCCGCAATCTGGACGCATTCGCGTCGCATCTGGCATGGACTGTGCTTGAATGGTTCCATTCGAATTGAGTGGAGTAAAGGATGCGGCAGTTGCGCTTCGTCCGGATGACAGGGAAATTCGAGCAGGTGGTTCATCTCAACGGCGAGGGGACACACGATGCCAGCATTCACGTTTGAGAAGATTACGCCGCCAGTGCGTCGCACCCCGACTGCGGCGGCTCCGAAGAAGCCGCGCGGCGTCATGCGCCAGATGATCGACCGTATCGCCGAGCGCCGCGCGAAGCGTACCTTGCAGGATGAGCGCGCGCTGCAGCGGGATGAGAAGGCAGCAGAGTAGCGGCATCGATGATGCCGTAGGGTGGGGCAAAGGCGCGTAGCGCCGTGCCCACCATCTTCTATTCGAGGGCGAGATGGTGGGCACGCTTGCGCTTTGCCCACCCTACGGCGCTTCGCTCAATCCACCTTCCGCAGCAACAGGCTGCTCCACCCCTCGATCCGCAGATGCTTCAACGGCACGAGGCCGCGCGCGCGGTAGGCGGCGATCACGGCGGGGGCCTGGTGTGTCAACAGGCCGGAGAGGATGACGCGTCCGCCGGGCGCGAGATGCCGCGCCATCGGGCCCGCCAATTGCCTGAGCGGGTTGGCGAGGATGTTGGCCAGCACCAGGTCGAACGGACCGGCCTTTCCGAAATCCGGGGCGGCGAAGCCGGTCGCGCGGATGACCCGGACCTGGTTGCCGACCTCGTTCATTACCGCGTTCTCGGCCGCCACCCGCACCGACGGCGGGTCGATGTCGGAGGCGAGCACCGCGCGATGCAGGGCCTTGGCGGCCGCGATGCCGAGTACGCCGGTTCCGGTGCCGAGGTCGAGCAGGTTTCTCGGACGGGAACTCTTAAGGACATGGTCAAGCAGCAGTAAACAGCCACGGGTGGTGCCGTGGTGGCCAGTGCCGAAGGCAAGCGCCGCCTCGATCTCGATCGCGAGCTTGTTCGGCGCCACACGATCGCGGTCATGGCTGCCGTGCAGGACGAAGCGCCCGGCCGGGACCGGGACGAGATCTTCCAGGCTGGCCTTGACCCAGTCCTTGGCCTCGACGGTGTCGAAGAGAAGCGTCTCGGCGATCGCATTTCCTGCTGAAGTTGCAACGAGTTCGCGCAGCCAAGCCTGGTCGGGCGCCTCGGCGAAATGGAGCGTGACGTCCCATGGTCCGTCCGGCCGCTCGAAGGCGGCAACCGCCGCATCGCCGTCGAAAAACACCTCGGTGAGCACGTCGACGACGCGCCTGGCGTCGGCCTCGCTGCCGATCGAAAAGCTGGCGCGATGGGTGGGAGAAGGCTGCATTCAGGGTTCCGTTGAGTTCAATTTTTGGAACTTTCGTCGCCAATTTTCCGCATAAGTTGCGGTTCCCCGGTTAACCGGGCTGTAGGTTGCGCCCCGTATCTTTGCGGATGTCGAAGCCAACCAACACAGCTTGGAATTGAAACGGAGACGAGTCTTGAAACGCATGGTTCAAAAGTTCTGGTCGGACGAGTCCGGTGCAACCGCGATCGAGTACGGCCTGATTGCCGCAGGTATCGCTCTGGCGATCATCACCGTGGTGAACAGCCTGGGCGTCACCCTGAACGACAAGTTCACTTCGATTAGCAGCTCCTTGAAGTAATTTCCGCCTCCATTTCCCAGCGGGGGCGATTTTTCTTTGAGGTTATTCCTGATCGTCGCCCGCGAGGGGATACCCCTGGCGGGCGAGGTCGTTTCCGGACGAGCGTTCTCAGTGATCTTCACAAATTGTCCACCGCCTGCCGGGACGCCGTCCACCCGCTTGTCCCGCGATTGTCCACCGGCTTTCCCCAAGTTCGGTCCCGACGTTCTGGCCCATGTATCCTCTGTCTGACCACAGGCCATTCAACAGCCAGTCCACAGCTCATCCACAGACCTATCCACGGCTTCCGAACAGCGACCGGTGATCTCTCAAGATCGCCTGCGCGGCGTTATGGCCGGGAGCACCGGTGACGCCGCCGCCGGGGTGGGCGCCGGAGCCGCAATGATAGAGGCCCTTCAACGGCCCGCGATAATCGGCATGGCCAAGCATCGGCCGCGCCGAGAACAACTGGTTCAAGGTCAGCGCGCCATGGAAGATATCGCCGCCGAGGAGGCCGAACTGCCGTTCGAGATCGAGCGGGGACAGGATCTGGCGGCCCAGCACGCTCGCCGCAAAACCAGGCGCGTATTTGTCCACCGTCGCGATCATGAGATCGGCGACCTCGTCGCGATGGTCGTCCCACGACTTTCCATCGGGAAGCTCCGGTGCGACGTGCTGGCAGAACAGGCTGGCGACGTGCTTTCCAGCTGGGGCCAGCGTGTCGTCGAGGGTCGAGGGGATCAGCATCTCGACGACTGGTTCCCGGCTCCAGCCCTGCGCCCGCGCATCGAGCCAGGCGCGGTCCATGTAGCCGAGGCTTGGCGCCAGGATGATGCCGGAGCTGAGATGATCGCCCTCGCCGGGCAGCGCCGTGAAGGAGGGCAGGCGGTCCAGCGCAACGTTCATGCGGAAGGTGCCGGAGCCATTCTTCCAGTGCCGGATGCGGCCGAGGAAGTCCGCAGGAAGCGCGTCGGCCGCGACCAGCCGCGTGTAGAGCAGCTTTGGATTGACATTGGCTGCGACATATTTGGCGCGGATGGCCGTGCCGTTTTCCAGCACGACGCCGACGGCGCGGTCGCGCTCGACGATGATCTCACGGACGCCGGCATCCGTTTCGATCACGACGCCGCGGCCCTGTGCCGCGCGCGCCATCGCCTGCGTGATCGCGCCCATGCCGCCGATGGCGTGACCCCAGACCCCCTTCTTGCCGTTCACCTCGCCGAAGGCGTGATGCAGCATCACATAGGCTGAGCCGGCGGCGTAGGGGCTGGCATAGTTGCCGACGATGGCGTCGAAGCCGAACAGGGCCTTGACCAAATCATGCTCGAAGCGCTCGTCCAGCATCTCGCCGGCCGAGCGGGTGAAGAGATCGAGCAGGCTGCGGCTCTGTTCGAGCGTGAGACCGCGCAGGATGTTGGCCGTCTTCCAGGCGTTGACGCCTTCGCGAACGGCTGCCGCGCCAAAGCCGTCGACGAGGTTCGGCGGCGCGCGGAGCACGAACTGCCGCAGCACGTCGGCGATGTCCTCCAGCTCGCGCGAAAATCCGTCGAGCGCGTCTGCGTCATGCGCGCTCAGCCGCGCGACTGATGCCTTTGTCCGCCCTTCGCCGGTGAGGAGATAGCTGGCATCCGGCGAGGGCAGAAAGTTCTGGGCGCGCCGTTCGACGATCCGGAGGCCCTGCTCGGCGAGCTTGAGGTCGCGGATCACTTGCGGATTGAGCAGGCTCACAGTGTAGGCCGCGACCGAATTGCGGAATCCGGGGTGAAACTCCTCCGTGACCGCGGCGCCGCCGACCACCTTGCGGCGCTCGACCACGCGCACGCGCAGGCCTGCGCTCGCGAGATAGGCCGCGCAGGTGAGGCCGTTATGCCCCGCGCCGATGATGAGGACGTCGGTTTCGCTCATGATTCCCTGGTGTCTTTCCGGGGCGCGCGAAGCGCGAACTATGGTGCGGGCTCCGCACCGGAGAATATCGAGGTTCCGGGTTCGATGCTTCGCATCGCCCCGGAACGACATCTCTATATCAAGCATTCCTCGCTGCAACATCACGAGCGCCTTTATTGCCCGTTCAGGCGCCTTGTGCTCCATTGCGCGCGTCCGGCGCCCGCCGGGGAATGTAGGCTGGAGCTTCCATGGATTCGATCGTGCAACCTGCCGCCACGGAGCAGCCGTCGTCCTCGCGCAACCGGTTGCTGCTGACGGTCTACACCGCTGCGATCTTTGTCAGCGCGCTGCTGCTATTCTCGGTGCAGCCGCTGTTCACGAAGATGGTGCTGCCGCGGCTCGGCGGCTCGCCGGCGGTGTGGTCGGTGGCGATGGTGTTCTTCCAGTCGCTGCTGCTGGCGGGCTACGCCTATGCGCATCTGTTGATGCAGGCGAGGAGCCGCGTCGTGCCGGTGGCCGTGCATCTGGTGTTGCTGGTGCTGGCCTTCGCCACGCTGCCGCTCGGAATAGCCTCCGCCTATGGCGAGCCGCCCGCTTCGGGCTATGCGTTCTGGCTGCTCGGCCTGTTCGTGGTTTCGATCGGCCTGCCGTTCTTTGCGCTCGCCGCCAACAATCCGCTGCTGCAGGCCTGGTTCGTCCGCACCGGCCATCCCGCTGGGCACGATCCCTACTTCCTCTACGCTTCCTCCAACATCGGCAGCTTCCTCGCGCTGTTGTCCTATCCGTTCCTGCTCGAGCCGATGTTCACGCTGCATGCGCAGAACCGGTTCTGGACCGGTGGTTATGGCCTGCTGATCTTCCTGATCGCCGCCTGTGGCGTGCTGTTGTTGCGCTCGCCGAAGCTCGCAATGGCCGATGCGCGGACCGAGGAGATCAATGCGCCAGCGCCTGATATCGTGACGCGGCTGCGCTGGATCTTCCTCGCCGCGGTGCCTTCGGGTCTGCTCATCGCCGTCACCGCGCACATCTCGACCGACGTCGCGGCGGCGCCGCTGCTGTGGGTGCTGCCACTGTCGCTGTACCTGCTCACCTGGGTCGTGGTGTTCCAGTCGCGACCGCTGCTGCCGCACAAATGGATGCTGATGCTGCAGCCGGTCGCGATCGCGGGCGTCATCGTCCTGCTCGCCTTCGGCGGCGAGCAGAATTTGCTGCTGACACTCGGTGGCCACCAACTCTGCTTCTTCGTCATTGCCATGGCCTGCCACGGCGAGCTGGCGCGGACCCGGCCGGCGGCCAGATATCTCACCGGCTTCTATGTAGCATTGTCGTTCGGCGGTATGGTCGGCGGTCTCTTTGCTGGCCTCGTTGCTCCCTTCACCTTCTCGTGGATCGCCGAATACCCGATCCTGATCGCGCTCGCCGCGCTGTGCCGGCCGTCCGCGAACGAGCGTCTCGCCGGCATCGTCAAATGGTACTGGCTGGTGCTCGCCGCGCTCGCGGTGGCGCTGGTCGCGCCGTCCTATACCACCGGCAGCGCCTCGACCTGGCTGGAGGATCACCGCGTCTGGGTCGCCGGCGCCGTCGGCGTGCTCGCCGCGCTGCTGGCACTGGCGCTCAATGCCGGCCGCTGGAAGATCTTCGCCACCGTCGCGCTCGCGCTGGCGTTGATCCGTGTCTATCCGGCGGACGAGGGCCGGGTCACGACGGTGCGCAGCTTCTTCGGCGTGCACAAGATCGTGGTGACGCCCGGCGGCTATTTCCACGTGCTGATGCACGGCACCACCATCCACGGCGCCGAGCGCTTCCGCAACAATGACGGCACGCCGGTCACCGGCCGGCCCGAGCCGATCACCTACTATCACAAGGACGGCGGCATCGGTCAGGCCGTCAGCGCGATCCGCGAGCGCAAGGGCGCGCCGCTCAAGGTCGCCGCGATCGGCGTCGGATCGGGCACGCTCGCCTGCGCCGCCGAACCTGGCGAGGACTGGAAATTTTTCGAGATCGACCAGTCGATGGTGGATGCCGCGCGTGACCCCAAAAATTTCCGCTACATCTCGAGTTGTCTGCCGGACATGAAGCCGGTGATCGGCGATGCGCGCCTCACCTTCGCAAAGGAGCCCGACGGAGCCTACGACCTCATCATCGTCGATGCCTATTCGTCGGATGCGATCCCGATTCATCTCGCCACCGAAGAGGCGATGAAGATCTACAAGGACAAGCTCGCGCCGAACGGGGCTGTGGTGATGCACGTCTCCAACCGGCATCTCGATCTCGAGACCGTCGTGGTCGGCATCGCGGACGCCAACGATCTCAAGAGCTGGGTCTTCAACGAGGATTCCGGGCGTGATGGCGACTACATCTTCTCGACCGACGTCGTCATCTCCGCGCGCGAGGAGGCCGACATCGGTCGGCTCGCGTCCTCCAAGGTCTGGGAGCAGACCGAAGCCGACGACAGGGTACGGGTCTGGACCGACGACTATTCCAACATCCTGGGCGCCCTGTACCGGCGTTTGAAGAATGGAGAGTAGGGCGGCACCCGTCTCCATCCCCCGGACGCAGCGCAGCGCTTCCCTGGCGATGCGAAGCATCGTCCAGTTTAGCGGTGCGCTGCAGAGCCGGGGCTGATGGCGCGGCGCTCTGGGTCCCGGCTCTGCGGAGCAGCATTGCATGCTGACCGCGTCCGGACACGAGGCCGACGGTTACGGCGCGACCGGCGTCCCCGCCGGCAGCACAATGCCCTTCTCGCCGGCAACCTCGCGCAGCAGATCGGGCCTGTCGGAAATGATCCCGTCGACGCCGAGCTCCATCATCCGCGCCATGTCTTCGCGCTTGTTGACCGTCCACACCACGACGCGTAATCCGAGCTCGTGGGCTTCCGCGACCAGCGCGGAGGTCACATCGCCGAAATAGGGCGACCAGACTGCGCCGCCCGCCGCCTTGATCGTCCGTGGCAGCGAGCTGACGTGATCGGCCGGGCTGAAGCCTGCCGTCCAGTTGGTGGCTTTGTCCAGCACGACTGTCTGGCCTGTGCCGCGCTGGAGCGTCAGGTACACCGTCGGTATCTTCGGCGCCTGCTGCTGGACGAGCTGCAGGGTCCTCCAGTCGAAGGATTGGATCATGACCCTATCGGAAAACGTTTCGGCGTCGATCAATCCCAGCAGCTTCGCGACAAAGGCCTGCGGATCGAGCGTTTCGTCCGGATGGTTCGGATCGATCTTGGTCTCGATGTTAAGGCGCACACGCGAGTTGCCGGATTTCCGCACCAGCGCGAACAGCTCGCTCAGGGTGGGAATGCGTGTCCCCGGCACGGCGCGCTGGTCGGGGAATTGTTTCGCATAGGCACTGTCCGGTCGGATCTGGCCGACGTCATAGGTCCTGACCTCGTCCAGCCGCAGTTTTACGAAGGGCGTGCCGGGCGGAGCAATGTAAGTCCTGCCAGCACTGCGCGCGAGATCCGGATTGAGCCCGCGCTCATGCGAGACGACGACTTCGCCGTCAGCGGTCACGCCGACGTCGAGCTCCAGCGTATCCACGCCCATCGAGAGCGCGTTGGCGAAGGCCGGCAGGGTGTTTTCCGGCAACAGCGCTCGCCCGCCGCGATGCGCCTCGATATCAAAGGCCATGACCCGCCCCGTTATCAGAACTGAGAGCACAGTCAGAATGGTCGTGGCACGTGACGGCATGGTGCCTCGAATAGCTATCCTGTTGTTCGCGCTGACGACTGACGACGGTGACGGAGCTGCGGCCGCGTCAGTTCTGGTAGTAATAGCCGCGCGGCTGGTAAACCTGCCGCGGCTGCGGTTGATAGTAATAGCCCTGCTGGCCGGAGCCTTGGTCGTAATAGGGACGCGGCTGCTGCTGGTAAACCTGCGCATCATAGAGCGGGCGTGTGCCGCGCGGTGCCGGATACCGTGCGCCAGTGTCGCTGCCGTCGGCCGGATAGATGTAATTGTCGTCCTGCGGCATGTAGCGGCGGGCGGGCTGCGCCGGCGGCGTCAGATTCACGGGATCGCCCGTGGTCGCGTACTGCTCTTCGGCTGGCTGCTGCGGCGCGCGGGCGACTGCATTGTTAGTGCGGCCGCGCGGATTGCGCGCCAGCGCCACCTGCGCCGAGCCGGTCAGCGTCACCGTGGTGTTGAGCACGCCCTGCTGCTGCACCAGCGCATAGAGTGTCGAGGCATTCTGGCGCGACAGCCGCACGCAGCCGTGGGACGCCGGCGAGCCGAGACGGCCGACCGAGTCGGTGCCATGGATGGCGTGGCCGACCTTGGTGAAGAAGATCGCGTGCGGCATCGGCGCGTCGTCGAATTCCTTGGAGTAGTGATCCTCTTCCATCCGGAAGGTGCGGAACGCGCCGTTAGGCGTTTCGCGCGAGGGGATGCCGGTCGACACCGGCCAGTGGTAGCGCGCGACGCCGTCGACCGCGACGGTCATCTGCTGATTGTCCTTGTCGACGGTGATCTCGACCTTGGCCTGCGCGCTGCCTGCGCTCAAAAGCATCAGTGAGGTGAAAGCGATAAAAAATGAACGCATCTGGAAACGCATTTGAATCCTGGCCTCCGGCCTGTTCACGCTAGGCGCCGCGGCTCTCCGTCCCCGACGTGCAATATGCCTGCAATCCGGCTTTCGTTCCAGCGGCCTGCCCGCCCATCGTTAACGCGGCGCCGGGCGTAAGCAAGGCCGCTTTGTGCCGCGCCGCGCGCGGTGGCGCTGACATTTTCGCGAGCGGCGCGCCATTCATAACGCCGACAATTCGTCACAAAGGCGCAACCATTTGGCCGCCCGGTGCGTTGACGATCACCTGCCTCGACAGGCGGCGCTCGCCGCCATTCACCGTTTGGGATCGAAGATGAACAAAGCCCGCATCGCCGCCGCGCCGTCGCCGGCCGGTTTAGCCTTCCGCCTGGTGTTCGCAGCCGCCGCCATCCTGCTCGCGCTCTTGTCGCTACCGCAGGCCGGCCACGCCCAGGGCATCGTCCGCGGCGCCCAGGAAGGCTCTTACGAGGGCAACCGGATTGCCGGCCCCGTGGGCGGTGCGGTCGGAGGCGTCGTCGGTGCCGGTGTCGGCGGCGCCGTTGGTGCGGTCGAGGGTGTGCTCGGCATTCCTCATCGTCACTACCGTCACCGCTGCCACGGCTATTACGACGGCTATCACCGCTTCCATTGCTATCGGTGAGGTCGCGTCAATTCTTCAGCCGATACCCCGTCCGAAAAATCCACCAGATCACGACGAGACAGATCACCAGGAACGCCGTCGTCATGCCGACGCTGACGGACATGCTGACGTCCGCGATCTCGTAAAAGCTCCAGCGGAAGCCGGAGATCAGATAGACGACCGGGTTGAGCATCGCCACCGTGCGCCAGGTGGGCGGCAGCATGTCGATGGAATAGAAGCTGCCGCCGAGGAAGGTCAACGGCGTCACCACCAGCATCGGGATCATCTGCAGCTTCTCGAAGCCGTCGGCCCAGATGCCGATGATGAAGCCGAACAGGCTGAACGTCACTGCCGTCAGCACCAGGAAGGCCAGCATCCAGATCGGATGGTGGATATGCAGCGGCACGAATAATCCGGCGGTCGCCAGGATGATCAGGCCCAAGATGATCGACTTGGTCGCGGCGGCGCCGACATAGCCGAGCACGATCTCGAAATAGGAGATCGGTGCCGACAGGATCTCGTAGATCGTGCCGGTGAATTTCGGGAAGTAGATGCCGAACGAGGCGTTGGCGATGCTCTGGGTCAGCACCGAAAGCATGATCAGGCCCGGCACGATGAAGGTGCCGTAGCTGACGCCCTCGACCTGGCTGATGCGAGAGCCGATCGCGGCGCCGAACACCACGAAATAGAGCGAAGTGGAGACCACAGGCGAGACGATGCTTTGCAGCAGCGTGCGCCAGGTGCGCGCCATTTCGAACAGATAGATGGCGCGGATGGCGCGGTGGTTCATGACGTCCTCACGAGATCGACGAAGATGTCCTCGAGCGACGATTGCGTCGTGTCGAGATCGTTGAAGCGGATGCCGGCGGTGCGGAGATCGCCGAGCAGGCTGGTGATGCCGGTGCGCTCGCCCTTGGTGTCGTAATCGTAGACCAGCGTCGCGCCGGCATCGCAGAGCTCCAACTCGTAATGCCCAAGGCTCTCCGGCAGCGCGTCGAGCTTGCCCTGCAGGTGCAGCGTCAGCCGCTTCTTGCCGAGCTTCTGCATCAACGTCGCCTTGTCCTCGATCAGCACGATCTCGCCCTTGTTGATGACGCCGATGCGGTCGGCCATTTCCTCGGCTTCCTCGATGTAATGCGTGGTGAGGATGATGGTGACGCCGGACTGCTGGAGGGTGCGCACCACTTCCCACATGCCCTTGCGCAGCTCGACGTCGACGCCGGCAGTGGGCTCGTCCAGGAACAGGATCTGCGGCTCGTGCGATAGCGCTTTGGCGATCATCACGCGACGCTTCATGCCGCCGGAGAGCGTGATGATCTTGTTGTCCTTCTTGTCCCACAGCGAGAGGTCCTTCAGCACCTTCTCGATATGATCAGGATTCTTGGGCTTGCCGAACAGGCCGCGGGAGAAGCTCACGGTCGCCCACACGCTCTCGAAGGCGTCGGTGTGCAATTCCTGGGGCACGAGGCCGATCAGCGAGCGCGCCTTGCGGTATGAGGTCTGGATGTTCTCGCCGCCGACCAGAACCTTGCCTTCACTGGGGTTGGCGATGCCGCAGATGATCGAGATCAGCGTGGTCTTGCCGGCACCGTTCGGGCCGAGCAGCGCAAAAATCTCGCCCCGCTTGATGTCGAGATTGATGTTCTTGAGCGCCTTGAAGCCGGACCCATAGGTCTTCGACAGGTTGGCGACGGAGATGATGGAGGACATGGATGGCCGTCAGGCTGAGGGGGCAAAGGCTGGGGAGGGAGGCTGGAACCTGCCGGGAAGGGCGGGTCAGCGGAGCCCTGAGATAAGAACGCCTTTGCCGGGCCGCAATTGGCGAGAGAAAAATGGTCTCAAAACAGGCCCTTCGGTGGCAGGTTTCGGGCAGGTGTTGCGCGATGGTCACGGGCTGTGGCTAAGATTGCCATTCACGCGGCTCTTTGTTGCGTCTGCGAGCAGGCCATGGCTACGATTCCGACCAATCGCAAAGCGTATTGTCCCCAGGGAAAAGATCGATGAGACCGAACGGCCGTCACACCGCCGGCGTCAGCCAATTGTCCGCCCTCCGTGTATGGGCGATGGGCCTGCTCCTGCTGTCAGCTGTTGCCATCAGCCCGACCACGGCCCGGGCGGCCCCGAGCCAAGCCCAGGTCGCGACCACGCATGTCTATCTGCTCCGCGGCGTGCTCAACATCTTCTCGCTCGGCCTCGACACGATCGGCGCCCGTCTCCAGGCGCAGGGCATCCCGGTGACGGTCGCCAACTTCGTCTCCTGGTCCTCGCTCGCCGATGAAGCCGCGACCGCCTACAAGGCCGGCCGGCTCAAGACCATCGTCCTGGTCGGCCATTCCTCCGGCGCGACCGCGCTGCCCGACATGATCGCGAAACTCAACCGGCTGGGCGTGCCCGTGAAGCTCGCGATCGGCCTCGATTCCGTGTTCAAGACCAAGCTCTCGACCGGCGCGGAGCGTTACATCAACATCTATATCGGCGACGGCCCCGGTGAGCCGGTCAAGCGTGCCGACGGTTTCCGCGGCAAGCTCGACAATGTCGACGTGCGCGGCACCGGCGTCGGCCATATCTCGATCGACAAGAACGAGGCGATCCAGCGCCGCGTCATCGCCGAGATCGACGCCGCCATCATGCGCTCGCGCGCGCCGGCGGCGGTCCCGGTCGCCGAACCCGGCGCACCGCGGCAGGCGCGCTCGGCGGGGGGGGGGGGGGGGGGGGGGGGGGGGGGGAAGGAACTGAGCCGTCGCATCCTCCCGCGTGATGCCGCCTAAGCGGGCGTCACGCGGACCGGCATGCTCTCCAGCCCGCGCAGGGAATTGTTGAGCCTGCGTTTCGGCTCCGCCGTGAGCTCGATGGTCTTCACGCGCCTCGCAAGCTCGCTGAAGATCAATTCGCCTTCCAGACGCGCGATCATCTGACCGACGCAGGCGTGGATGCCTGCGCCGAAGCCGACATGGCCGGTCGCGGTCCGTTCGACCTCGAAGCGATCGGCTCCGTCCCATCGGGCCGGATCGCGGTTGGCGGAGGCCATGAACAGCAGCACCTTGCGGTGTGCCGGGATCACGCCGCCGCCGATCTCGACGTCGCGCGAGGTGGTTCGAAAGAACGTCTGCACCGGTGAATCGTAGCGCAGGCCTTCCTCGAAAGCGTTGCGCGCCAACTCCGGCCTGTGGTGGAGCTTGCGGTATTCATCCGGATGGGTGGCGAGCGCGAGCAGGGTGTTGCCGATGCCGTTGACGGTGGTGTCGATCCCCGCCGTGAGGAACGGCCGCACCAGATGCGTCGCCTCGTGCTCGGTAATCTCGCCGTCGTCGGCCGCCTGGTAGATCATCATGCCGAGGCTGTCGGGCCGCAACGCATCTCGTGCGCAGCAGTCCATGATCCAGCTCTGGGCGGCGAGGCCTTCCTTGCGTGAAGCTGCTAGCATCTCGTTCTCGGGGCCAAAGCTGTCGAACACGAATGTGCTCCAGGCCAGCAGCTTCTCGCGGCCGTCCGCCCGGATGCCGATCGCATCCGGAAACACCTTCATCGGATAGGCTTCGGCAAGATCGGTGACGGCATCGAACGTGCCTTTGTCGATCAGCTCCGAGACCTTCTTCTCCGCCTCCTGCTGAAACGTCTCGCGCAGCTTCCTCGCAACGCCCGGAGACAGCGTGCGGCCGAGGACCCGCCGACCCTTGTCGTGATCGGGCGGATCGATCTGGAGCGTCAGCGGCTTTGGCAGCGCAGGGTTCATCCCGTTGAGCCCGACGCCCTCGCCACTGATGAACGTCTTCCAGTCCTTCAAGGCCGGCTCGACCTCGCCATAGCCCGCCATCGCCCACACGCCGTAACGTTCCAGCGCGAATACGGGCCCGAGCGCGCGTAGCGCCGCATAGGCAGGATAGGGGTTCAACAGGAAGTCAGGCGCAAACGGGTCGACCTGACTGGAGGCGATGCCGCTCATGGTCAGCTCCGCGTCTATGGTTTGCTGAGCGGGCACTGGCCATCGCTCTCCGAGCGGAACGCGTCCTCGCCCTTGATGGTGGCGACGACCTTCAGCAGATCCCACGCCGAGGTCGATTCCTCGGGCGACTTGACCTGCAACAGGTAGAGCGGGTGGATCTTGCGTCCGTCCTTGCGGATATAGCCCTTGCCGAACAGAACATCGTCGGTCGGCATCTCCTTCATCGCGGCGACGACGGCCTTGCCATCCTTGGCGCCTCCGACCTTGTCGACCGCTTTGAGATAGTGAATGACCGAGGCATAGACGCCGGCCTGCATGTCGTTCGGATAGGCCTTCGAGGGAATCCGTTCGGCGAAGCGTTTTGCGAAGGCCCGCGTGCCGTCGTTCAGATCCCAGTAGAACGGGTTCATGATCTGCGCGCCTTGCGCAAACTTCAGGCCCAGTGCGGGAAGCCCGTTCATGCCGAGGATCAATCCGACCAGCTTGTGGTCCTTGGTCAGTCCGAACTCGGCGGCCTGCTTCATCGACGTGATGGTGTCGTCACCGGCATTGGCGAAGCCGACGACGTTCGCGCCCGACGCCTGGGCCTGTAGCAGGAAAGAGGCGTAATCGGCCGTTCCCAAGGGATGCCGTACGCTGCCGAGCACCTCGCCACCGGCCGCTTTCACGGCCTCCGCAGCCTGCTTTTCCAGATCATGACCGAAGGCGTAGTCGGCGGTGATGAAGAACCATTTCTTGCCGCCCTGCTGGACGATCGCCTTGCCGAGACCGCGGCCGTAAGAATAGGTGTCGTAGGTCCAGTGCACGGTGTTCGGCGTGCATTTCTCGCCGGTCAGCAGCACTGTTCCGGCGCCCGATCCGACGAAGACCTTGTTCTTCTCGGCGCTCATGCCGGCCACCGCAAGCGCGATCGACGAGTTCGGGAGGTCGAAGATTGCATCGACGCTGTCGTTCTCGTACCAGCGCCGCGCGATGCCGATCCCGATGTCGGTCTTGTTCTGGTGGTCGGCCGCGACGACCTCGACCGGCTTGCCGGCGGCCTTTCCGCCAAAATCCTCGACGGCCATTTTGGCGGCAACGACCGAGCCGATGCCCTGGTAGCTCGCGAACGGGCCCGACTGGTCGTTCAGGATGCCGATCTTCACGACGTCCTGGGCCAACGCCGGCGCCGTGGCGAGCGTTGCGGCCAAAATGCACAATTTGTGCAGGAATTTGCTGTTCATTGTGTCCCTCCCATAGGCGGTCTTGGTGCCGCTGAATAATAGTTATATTTTATAGCTATTTTTGAGAGTGTCAATTCGGCCGTCCCTGGGATTGAGAATCATGAGCCCGAAGCCTCTAAGCGGAGCCAAATCCGCTCCGCAAAAGTCCGCTCAGCAGACGGAGAAATCGCTGGACCTGCGCGCGCTCCAGCGCACCCCCGGCTTCATGCTGCGCCTGGCGCAGCTGAAATTCTTCGAGGGCTTCTACGAGGAGTTCGCCGCCTTGGGCCTGACGCCCGCGACCTATGCGATCTTCGCCGTCATTCGCGACAATCCCGGCGTGCCGCCGAGCAGCCTCGCCGGCCTGCTGCGGCTGCGGCTGCCGAACCTGATCAAGATCCTGAACGAGCTGGAATCATCCGGCTTCATCAAGCGCAACCGCTCGAAGTCCGATCGCCGCGCCGTCGAGCTCATGCTGACGCCGAAGGGCGCAAAGCTCATTGCGGAGGGTGCAAGGCTGACGGAGCCCTATAATCGGAAGATGCTGGCGCCGCTCAGCGAGGCCGAGCAGCGCACGCTGCTCGAATTGTTGAACCGGATGCTGCCATTTTAGCCGTTCGCGCGCGAGGACTGGGGCCAATCGTCGCAAAGTCCGGTCGCGCCGCCAGGCGTGCGGTGAGAGTTCGCACTCGGAGGAGATAGCCGGTTCCGTGCCCCAAATTCCACCCAATCGGCCGTCACTAAGCCGGCGGGGGAGGTGATCGCCTCCCGTCGTGGGACTGCTGGATTGATGATTGATTTGAGGCGACTAGTCGCGCTGGCAGCCGTTGCGCTGCTCGCCCTGAGCCCCGGCATGGCCGCCGCCTCACCTGCCAAGTCCAAGGCCACCGCGGCCGCACCCGCCGCGCCGCCGCCTCCGCCGTTCGAGCCGTTGCCGCCGCCGAACGTCTATCTGTTCCGCGGCGCCATGGGCCCGATCTTCTCGACCGGCATGGACCGGCTCGGCGAGAAGCTGACACAGGCCGGCTTTTCCGCCGATGTCTACGAATTCACCCTCTGCCGGTTCATCGGCAACCGCGTCATCGCCAGCTACAAGGAGAAGGCGGCGCCGATCGTGCTGATCGGGCACTCCATGGGAGGGCTGTGCTCGATCGTCATCTCCGAGATGGCGGCCAAGGAGAGCATCCCGATCAGCCTCGTCATCGCCATCGATCCCGCGCATGCGACCGGCGACGTGCCGCTCAATGTCGAGCGCTTCATCAACATCTTCCTGTCCGATAGCGTGCTCGGCGGCGGCGACGTCGTCGCGGTCCCCGGCTTTCGCGGTCATTATGCGAGCTACGATCTGAAGGAAAACAGCCGCGTCTCGCACATCAACATCGAGAAATCCGACGACATCCATCGCCAGATCGTCGAGATGGTGACCCAGCTGCCGCGCATTCCGCCGCAGACCCAGGCCGGTGCCGTGCCGCTGCGTTATCTGGTGCCTGCGGATACGCTGGTCGAATTGTGGGATAGTGGCGTGCGGGTGCCGGTGCGGCGCGGCGACACCATGGAGAGCATCGCCGCCGCCAATCGCGTGCCGCTGTGGACTCTCGCGCAGAGCAACTCGCTTGCAGAGAACGCGCAGCTCACGCCCGGACAGACCATCATCGTGCCGCGCCATCTGGCACCGCCCGAGCCGGCCGCCGCGATGGCGACGCCGGCTCCTCCGGCGGGGCGGAGGTAGTTAATTCACACCCGTCATGCCCGGGACAAGCCCGGCCATGACGTCGAGGGGCGATCACACATTCGAGCCGTTGATCGCGTCGATCACGGCATCGGTCACTTCCTTTGTCGTCGCCTTGCCGCCGACATCCGGCGTCAGCACGCCCGCTGCGCAGACGCGCTCGACCGCCGCCATCAGCCTTGAAGCGGCGTCCTTCTCGCCGAGATGCTCGAGCATCTGCGCGCCGGTCCAGAAGGTCGCGACCGGATTGGCGATGCCCTTGCCGGTGATGTCGAAGGCCGAGCCGTGAATCGGCTCGAACATCGAGGGGAAGCGGCGCTGCGGATCGATGTTGCCGGTGGGCGCCACGCCGAGGCTGCCGGCCAGCGCGCCGGCGAGGTCAGACAGGATGTCGGCATGGAGATTGGTCGCGACGATGGTGTCGAGGCTTTTCGGATGCAGCGTCATGCGCACCGTCATGGCATCGACCAGCATCTTGTCCCAGGTCACGTCGGGGAATTCGGTCGCGACCTCGGCCGCGATCTCGTCCCACATCACCATGCCGTGGCGCTGCGCGTTCGACTTGGTCACGACGGTCAGGAATTTGCGCGGGCGCGACTGTGCGAGCTGGAACGCATAGCGCATGATGCGGGTGACGCCGACGCGGGTGAAGATCGCGACCTCGGTGCCGACCTCTTCCGGCAGGCCCTTGTGGGCGCGGCCGCCCATGCCGGCATATTCGCCTTCCGAGTTCTCGCGCACGATCACCCAGTCGAGATCGCCGACATTGCGCAGCGGCGAGGCGACGCCGGGCAAGATCTTGGTCGGCCGCACATTGGCATATTGGTCAAAGCCCTGGCAGATCGGCAGGCGCAGGCCCCACAGCGTGATGTGGTCTGGCACATCAGGTGCGCCGACCGCACCGAAATAGATCGCGTCGAACTTCTTCAACTCGGTGAGGCCGTCGGCCGGCATCATCACGCCGTGCTTCTTGTAATAGTCCGAACCCCAGTCGAACGTCCTGACGCTGAAGGCGAGGTCGCCGCTGCGTTTTGCCAGCGCCTCCAGCACGCGGATCCCGGCCGAGATCACCTCGGGGCCGATGCCGTCGGCGGGAATGGCTGCGATCGAATGAGTGCGCATGAGAATGCTCCGTGTGAGAGATCGCGCCGGCATATCTGGCTGTCTGCGTCGCCAGCGAATCTAGACGGGAGTGCAGGGCGGACTCAATTGGCGCTGGTTTATACAAAAAAATGATATAATCCTCGCGAGACGAGAGGATTGGCGGGATGGAATTGCATCAGCTCCGGTGCTTCGTGGCGGCGGCCGAGCAGCTGCATTTCGGCCGCGCGGCGCAGCAGCTCCAGATGCTGCCTTCCGCGCTGGGCCGCCAGATCAGGCTGCTGGAGGAGGATCTGGGCACGCGGCTGTTCGCGCGGACGACGCGTGCAGTGTCGCTCACCGAGGACGGCGCGACGCTGCTGCGCGATGCCCGCGTCATCCTCGCCAAGGTCGAGGCGGTCGAGAGCAATCTGCGCAACCGCTCCCGGGCGGGGACTGCGCGGCGGCTCCGGATCGGCGCCATCGACAGCGCAGCCGCCGGGTTGCTGCCGCCGCTCTTGCGCGACTTCCGCGCCAAGCATCCCGACATCGCGGTGCAGCTGCTCGAGGACAAGACCGTCCGGCTGCTGCCGAAGATCCTGACCGGCGCGCTCGATCTCGCCTTCGTTCGCCGGCCCGATCGTGCGGACAAGCGGCTCGAATTCCGCGATCTGCTCCAGGAGACCGCGATCGTGGCGTTCCCGCAGCGGCACGCGCTGACCGCGCGCAAGTCGATCACGCTGGCCGACATCGCCGACGAGGCGATGCTCGTGCCGGACCGCCGCTCGCGGCCGCACAGCCATGACCTCACGATCAAGCTGTTCGAGCAGGCAGGCCTGACGCCGCGCATCGTGCAGGTCGCCGACGAGAAACAGACCATCATCAACCTGGTGGCCACGAAGCTCGGAGTTGCGATCGTGCCGCGCTGGACGGCGCGCATGGCAGTCACGGGCGTGCGCTTCGTGCCGCTGCGGCCAAGGCAGAGCGGGCCGGTCGGCCGGCTGCCGCTCGCCGCCGCGTGGCTGTGCGGCTCGCGCGATCCGGCCCGCGATGCCATGCTGGCGGTGCTCGAGGCGCGCCTGCGCAGCTATGCGCGGGAGGCGTGAGGGGCTATGACGGAAGCTCGGACCAGAGGTGAGTGCGATGACTGAACAGAGAGCTTCGAGCGCGTTGCGGGTCGCCATTGCCGGGCTGGGCTCGATCGGCACGAAGATCGCGACCGCGCTCGATCAGGGCATTGAGGGACTGGCGCTGTCGGCCGCGGCTGTGCGCGATCCCGCCAAGCATCAGGCCTTCATCGGCGGTCTGCGTCATCCGCCAAAGATCCTGCCGATCGATCAGCTCGGCGAGGTCGCCGACATCGTGGTCGAGTGCGCACCGAGCAGCCAGTTGCGCGCGATCGTCGAGCCCGCCGTGAAGCGCGGCAAGGCGGTGGTCGTCGTGAGCGTCGGTGGCCTGCTCGACAATTTCGATCTCGTCGATCTCGCCCGCGCCAATGGCGGCCGCATCATCGTGCCGACCGGCGCGTTGATCGGGCTCGACGCCGTCAACGCCGCCGCAATCGGCACCATTCATTCCGTGAAGATGGTGACGCGCAAGCCGATCGACGGGCTGAAGGGCGCGCCCTTCATCGTGCAGAACAAGATCGACATCGACAATCTACGCGAGCCGCTCAAGCTGTTCGAGGGCAGCGCGCGCGAAGCGGCGAAGGGCTTTCCGGCGAACGTCAATGTCGCCGTTGCGCTGTCGCTGGCGGGAATAGGGCCCGATCGTACCGAGATCCAGGTTTGGGCCGACCCGACCGTGACGCGCAACGTTCACCGCATCGAGGTCGAGGCGGATTCGGCGCGGTTCTCGATGGGCATCGAGAACATCCCATCCGAAAATCCAAAGACCGGCCTGATCACCGCGCTGTCGGTGATCGCGCTGCTGAAGAAGCAGCGCGCCACGCTGTGTGTGGGGACGTAATCCTTTACGCGCCCGTGACGCGCCAGATCACGTTGCCGACGTCGTCCGCCATCAGCAGTGATTTCTTGTCGGGGCCGATCACGACACCGACCGGGCGGCCGTAGGATTCCTTCTCGTCCGGGGACAGGAAGCCCGACAGGATGTCGCGGCCGGGGCCGGACGGCTTGCCGTTCTCGAACGGGATGAACACCAGCTTGTAGCCGGACAGTGTGCTGCGATTCCACGAGCCGTGCTGGCCGATGACCATGCCGTCGGGGAAGCCCGGCAGCGTGCCTGCGGGCATCCAGCACAGGCCGAGCGAGGCGGTGTGGCCGCCGAGCGCGTAGTCCGGTTGAAGCGCCTTGGCGACCATCGCAGGATCCTGCGGCACGCGGTCGTCCACCGTCTTGCCCCAATAGCAATAGGGCCAGCCGTAGAAGCCGCCGTCGCGCACCGACGTCAAATAATCCGGCGGCGTCTCGTCGCCGAGCCCGTCGCGCTCGTTGACGACGGTCCAGAGCACACCCGTATTCGGCTCCCACGCAAGCCCGACCGGGTTACGCAGGCCCGCGCCGAAAATGCGGTGCGTGCCGGCAACGAGGTCGAGCTCGTA
Source organism: Bradyrhizobium sp. CCBAU 65884 (assembly GCF_028128835.1). Lineage (NCBI taxonomy): Bacteria > Pseudomonadati > Pseudomonadota > Alphaproteobacteria > Hyphomicrobiales > Nitrobacteraceae > Bradyrhizobium > Bradyrhizobium sp. CCBAU 65884. The sequence continues at coordinate 68,305 of NZ_LBJU01000121.1, forward strand.
GACCGCGGCGCGGCCTTCCTCGACCTCCATGCCCATCTCGGCGATGTTGCTGAGCGAGCCGACGCCGGCATAGAGCTTCTTGCCGTCGGGGCTTGCCAGCAGGCTGCGGGTCCAGTGTCCGCTTGGCTTGAACGTCGTGAGCCGCTTGCCCGGCGCGGTGATGCGGTCGGCACCCCCGACATAGGGAAACGCCATCACGCCGTCGGTATTGCCGACATAGAAGGTGTCGCCGACCAGCGCCATGCCGAACGGCTGGCTGAGATTTTCCATGAAGGCGCCGCGTTGCTCGGCGACGCCGTCGCCGTCCTTGTCACGCAGCAGCGTGATGCGGTCGGCGGACACGCCGAGCGCCGCGGCGCGCCGCATCGTTGCCTGCATCGCGTAATGAAACACGCTGCGCGGTGCGCCCGCGATCTGCGTCGCCTCCGCAATCAGCACGTCGCCATTGGGCAGCACCTCGATCCAGCGCGGATGGTCGAGCCCGGTCGCGAACGCGTTGACCTTGAGCCCGGGCGCGACCGTCGGCTTCTGGCCCTCGCTCCAGCCGCGCGCGGTCGGCATCTTCAAGGTCGGGATCGCGCCTTGCGGCTTGGCCTCGGGAATGGCGGGCTTCTCTCCCCAGGCCGGCGCAGGCACGGTGCCCGACAGCTTCCGCCATTGCAGTGCGACGCCGCCGAGGAGCGCAACGAACTGCGCAAAGATGCTGGAGAAGGTCATGAGAGGGCCCCTGTTTGCGCGCGCATCCAACTGGCTGACGGGGCAGACGTCAACCTGTGCGGGGCGCCGGCCGGGCCTATTCCCGCGGAATGGCAGCCGATCGATTTTGCATGGGACGAACGCTGGCGGGGCTTGCCCGGAGATCAGCGAGGGATCTGCCGCTCCAGTCGCCGTGCCGCACGAAAATCGTCGAGGTGATGGATGTTCGGCACCAGCGCGGCCTCCTTGGACAGCAGATGATAGACCCGCGCCACCGTGCGCTGCTTCTGCTTCGGTCGCCCGCGCGGCAGCGCCCGCGCCTTGCGGACAGCGGCGATCGCATGCTCGCGAAAATAATCGTAGGCGTCCGACATGGCTCGATGCTCGCGCAGGTGGCAGCTGTCGAGGGATAACGGGCTTGGGGAGGGGCGGTTCCTTGGTGCGTCCAAAAGCACGCGCTTGGTGCCCCGGACGCAGCCCAGCGCGTCTTCGCGGTGCGATGCAGAGCCGGGGCCCATCTCACCGCCATGTAGTACGTCGCTATCTGGGTCCCGGCTCTGCGCAGCAACGCCAAGGGCGTTGCTGCGCGTCCGGGACACGAGAGTGAGGCGAGCTGCTAAGCCCTCACCGCGGCGACAGGAACGGAATGATCATCGGCACGCGCCGGCAATAGGCGCCGTAGGCGTCTTCGCCAAGCTCCTTGGAGAGGAACACCTCTTCCATCCGGCCCTTCTGCCACATGCCGAGCGAGATCAGGATCGCGCCGAGGATCGCGGTGACGGTGCCGACTGCGATGCCGGTGGCGAGCATGCCCGCGATCAGGCCGGTGTAGATCGGATGGCGCACGATGCCGTACGGCCCGGTGTCGACGACGCGGTGGTCTTCTTTGTGGGTGATGGTGTTCGACCAGAACTTTCCGAGATGCAGCCGTCCCCACCAGGTGAAGGAGATGCCGGCAAGCACGATCAGCGCCGTGATGTAGACGGCGGTATTGCTGAACACCCAGAGCGGCTTCTCACCGAGCACTTCCGCGGTCCACGGCGTGAACAGGATGCCGCCGACCAGGATCGGGATGCGATAGCGGCCCGACTCCAGCGTCAGCACCTGCTTCTGGGTGCGGCCCTGCCAGAAGGAGGCGCCGACCCAGCTGGCGAGCCAGGCGAGCCAGATCAGGGCGAGCAGTTGCGTCGGCCAGGTCGTGGTCCAGCCACCCCAGGCGACAGAGAGAAGCTTGCTGAAATCGAAGGACATGAAGGTTCTTTGCGTTGGGCGGCGGCTTCAGCTCGCGCGCGAGGAGAGCGCGTGATGCTTGATGGCGCCGGAGGGCTGCTGGCCGTTGCGGGCGAGCAGATGGGTGATGGTTTCGCGCAGCACGGGCTCGATCGGACGCGGCGCGTAACCGAGCTCTGTGCGCGCCTTGCCGATCGAGAGGTCGCTCGCCGCGAGCGCAATGCGCACGCCCTCGGCGGTGCCGTTGGGCGGCCGGCGCGTGACACGATCGGCGAGGTATTCGAGCATGATGCCCGAGAGCTCGGCGATCTTGCCGGGCACGACGACCGGGAACTGCCGGCGGCCGCTCATCGCCGACATCATCCGCAGGATGTTGCCGAGCGGGACGCAGTCGCCGCCGAGGATGTAGCGCTGGCCGATGCGGCCGCGCTCCATGGTCAGCACGAGGCCCATGGCCACGTCGCGGACGTCGACGAGGTTGACCAGGAAGTTGAGATGCGGCTGCACCTTCTTCTGCAGGAAGTACCACAGCATCGCCGTCGGCGGCGTCAGATTGTGGTCGGCCGCGCCGATCGGCATGGTCGGCGTGCCGATCACGAGCGGAAAGCCGCTGGCCGCCGCTTTCGCGGCATGATGCTCGGCGAGCGACTTCGACCGCGTATAGGCGCCCGGCATCGCGTCGGCCGGCTGTAGCGACTCTTCGGCGGCTGCGCCTTTGAGGTCGGAATAGGGGAACAGGATCGATTCCGTCGAGCAATGCAGGAAGCGCGACACGCCGCGCTTCATTGCGGCCGCGAGCACGATTTCGGTGCCGCGACAGTTGACCTCGTGAAAGTCCTGCTTGTTGGCGACCCACATGCCGGGCAGGCCGGCGAGGTGATAGACCTGATCGACCCCGGCGATCGCAGTATCGACCGCTGCGCCGTCGAGCACCGAGCCGTGGACGAATTCAACGTCCGCGTTGGCCGCGGCCGGCGCGCGGACATCGAGAACGCGCACCCGCTGCCCACGGGCGCGGAGCGCTTCGACGAGGTGATGTCCGATGAAGCCACTGCCACCGGTAACCAGTACGAGAGCCATGCAGAAGGTTGCTGTTTCGCGTCTAGAGCTATCGGGTTGAAAGGGAATTGGCCGGAAGAGGCGCCAGAATCGCGGCAAGGTCGCGACGGAAGCCCAATGCAATGAATAATTTTGCCATCACGAACATCGGTCCAAGCAAAAGATGCGAAGGAAAAGTGAACAACGAGGCTTCGCGGCCCTCAAAAACCTTGTGACCGATGGCCTGCGCGGCGAGGCCGAGCGCCACCAGCGCGGCGAAAATCGCCCACATCGTCGCGGTGCTGACTTGCGCCGCAACGGTCGTCGCAACCGAAAACAGCACGATAGAGACCGCCAGAATGCCGATCCCGAGCGCCACATCGAGCAGCAGCCAATACATCAGGACCGGCAAGGCCAGGATCACCGCGAGGCTGACATCGAAACCGAACAGCGGAAGCCTGACCAGCGTCAGCGGCATCACGGCGCCGGTGAACAACAGGAGAATACCGACCACATGCATCGCCGTGTTCCGGGGGTCGCGATGGTACTCGACATAAACGGCAAGTTGGCGCTGAAAATAGCCACCCATTTCGGTCTCATGCAGCACGGGGTCGGGGAAGGGCGAACAGAGGCTATAGCACTGGACCGGGCGGTGCACAAACCGGCGCTTTTGTCGCGTGAAACCGCATTTGTGCGCCCCGAACAGGCTACAAAACGATCGGGACTTCAAAGGGTTCCGTCGGGTGCGAAGTTGCGTTTGCTCAGCGCTTCTTGGCGGGCTTTTTCGCCGCAGGCGCAGGCGCAGGCGCCGCAGCCGGATGCGCAGGCGCCTCCTCGGGCACCTTGGCATAGGTCAGGATTTGCAACTGGCCGTTGACGGCCGAGGTCGGCTTGGCCCGGTCGAGAAACTGCTCCTCGCCGAGCCCGATCGGATGCAGCCGCTTGGTCGAGATCTTGAACGTGTTCACCAGCACGTCGCGGATCGCGTCGGCGCGGCGCTGGCTCAGGATCGCGTTGGCCTCGCGCGTCTTCGAGTTGGATTCGACGTGGCCGACGATCAGGAACGTGTAGGCCAGCAGCGAGGAATGAACCAGCGCGTCCGCGATGCGGCCGACGGTCTGGTAGGAGGCCGGCTGGATGATCGGCGTGTCGGCATCGAACTGGATCTGCGCGTTGAAGGCGGGCAGCTTGGCGAGGTCAGGCGCGATCGGCGGCCGGTTCACCGGACCCGGATCGTTCTTGATCCTGGCCTTGGCGCGCTCCATCACCTGCTGCTTCAGCGCGGGAAGGTCGACCTCGGCGGCTTCTTCGAAATGGTTGAGCTTGCCGACGATGTCGTCGCGGGTCGGCGCCGCCGTCTGGGCACCGGCAGCGCCCGCGAGCAAAGCGAGGCCGAGCGCGACCGCAGTTCCGGCAATGAAAAGCCTGCTCGCGCGCATCAGCGGTACCCCGCGTCGTCGACGGCTTTCAGGCAGTTGTTGCTGATGCCCTTGGGCGTCGAAACCAGGCAGGGGATCGACTTGCTGGTCTCCTTGGTCGAGCCGCCGCAGACCTTGACGATCTCGCGCTGGCAGGCGTTCGCCACCGTGACGCGCGCGGCGACGCGCTTCTGGATGGCGTCGAACGCGCCGAGATAGTCGCTCGCGCATTGCTGGGACAGCACGTCGCGGTTGCGCGACAGGCACTCCTTCAGGCGGGTCGAATCCGGGTTGACGCCGCGGCAATTGGCGACGATTTCCGCACCGCAGCTCTTGGCGAGGAGCCCGATCGAATCGCCAAAGCTCATGGTCTCCGCCGCGCTAAGCGACGGCATCCCCAATGCCAGCAAGATCAGTGCGATGCCCCGGACCATGGCTGCATCTGATACGGGGAAGTTCGGGCTGGTCAAGGGCTGTTCGGACGAGAACTGTCGAAGGCCCGGCGAGTGCGGCGAACAGTCCTCACTCGTCGGCGTCTTCACGGGGCGGCCATTCGATCAGGGCGACCGTGTGTTTCCTGAGGTCGTCGGCGAACTCAGGCTCGGCCTTGAGCTCGTCCAATGTTCTGGGCGGAGGAAGCTGCCGGCCGTCCGCGATCAGCTCCTGCGCATAGAAGGCGAGTGCCTCGGGTGCACTCTCCAGGGCCTCCTCGACATCGTCGCCGCCGGAAATGCAGCCGGGCAGGTCGGGAAACCATAGGCTGACGCCGTCGTCCGGGTCGGCGTTCACGATGATCGCGATGTATTGGGGCATGGTTGATCAGGGCGATATTGCGATCTAGGATTGCATGGATACATCCAAGCATCACGCATTTTAAGAAGAACATTTTACGAGGCAGGGAGACCATAATGGCCAAGAAGGCGAAACGCGCCCTAAAGGGACGTCGATATCAGCGCGCGCACAAGGATGGAGCGCTCCGGACCATCAAGAGGCACATCGAGAAAACGTACGGCCTCCCTCCAGGTAGTGTTCAGCTCATCAGACCAGATGGCCGTCGCATGCGAGAGGATGCGAAAGTTAGTCGGCTGCGAGAGTCTTGGCAGTGAGGTGAGGGGCCTCACGCCCGCTGCACAAAGCTGTCCACGACCTTCTTCTCGCCGGCCTTGTCGAAGGCGATGGTGAGCTTGTTGCCGTCGATCTTGGTGACGCGTCCGTAGCCGAATTTCTGGTGGAAGACGCGGTCGGAGAGCGAGAATTCGGAAGTTGTGCCGGTGGATTTGGCGACCAGCTCGCCCTCGATCGTCAGGGGACCGCGGCGGCGCGAGGAGAAGCTGCCGAAGTCGGGGCCTGATGACGAGGAGGATGAGAGCGTCGCAGCCTCTTCCTCGAAGCCGCCGCTTCTAACGCCGCCGCCACCGCCGCCATTGCGGCCGCCGCCCCGGTTGCGGTTGGCCTGGGCGCGCTGCCAGCCCGGCGTCGAATAGGTGGAGCCGAACGCCTCCATGTCGTCGAAGCGTGAGGCGCCGTAGCCGCCGGTGCCGCCCCAGGCCGAGCCGCCCTTGGATTCGGTGATCTCGACATTGGCCGCCGGCAGTTCGTCGAGGAAGCGCGACGGGATCGTGGTCGACCAGGTGCCGTGGATCCGGCGGTTGGTGGCGAAATAGATCATGGCGCGGCGGCGGGCGCGGGTCAGGCCGACATGGCCGAGCCGGCGCTCCTCCTCGAGGCCGGCGCGGCCCTGTTCGTCCAGCGTGCGCTGGCTCGGGAACAGGCCTTCCTCCCAGCCCGGCAGGAACACGTTGTCGAATTCGAGCCCCTTGGCCGAATGCAGCGTCATCAGCGACACCGCGTCCTCATCGGCGCCGCTGTCGCGGTCCATCACCAGCGAGATGTGCTCGAGGAATCCTTGCAGGTTCTCGAACTCCTCCATCGAGCGCACCAGCTCTTTCAAATTCTCCAGCCGGCCCGCGGCGTCCGCCGAGCGGTCCTTCTGCCACATCTCGGTATAGCCGCTCTCGTCGAGCACGATCTGGGCGAGATCGGTGTGCGCGGTGACCTCGCGCTGGGCGCGCCAGCGGTCGAACTGGGCGACGACCTCGCGAAGCGAGCCGCGCGCCTTCGGCTTCAGCTCGTCGGTCTCGACCACGGCGCGGGCCGCCTCGAACAAGGGAATGCGGCGCTTGCGGGCGTGGTCGTGCAGCATCTGCACGGTGGCGTCGCCAAGGCCTCGTTTGGGCACGTTGACGATACGCTCGAAGGCGAGGTCGTCGGCCGGCGAGTTGATGACGCGCAGGTACGCCAGCGCATCGCGGATTTCGGCGCGCTCGTAGAAGCGAGGGCCGCCGATGACGCGATAGGGCAGACCGAGCGTGACGAAGCGGTCTTCGAACTCGCGCATCTGATAGGAGGCGCGCACCAGGATCGCGATCTCGTTGAGCTTCTCGCCCTTGCGCTGGATCTGCTCGATCTCCTCGCCGATGCCGCGGGCCTCCTCTTCCGAATCCCACGAGCCCGTGACCGTGACCTTCTCGCCGTCCTGGTCCTCGGTGCGCAGCGTCTTGCCGAGCCGGCCTTCATTGTGCGCGATCAGATGCGATGCGGCGGCGAGGATGTGGCCGGTCGAGCGATAGTTGCGTTCCAGGCGAATGACCTTGGCGCCGGGGAAATCGTGGTCGAAGCGCAGGATGTTGTCGACCTCGGCACCGCGCCAGCCATAGATCGACTGGTCGTCGTCGCCGACGCAGCAGATGTTCTTGGTGGGGGGCGTCTGCTCCCTCGCCCCGCTTGCGGGGAGAGGGTCGGGGTGAGGGGGAGTCTCCACGAGCGCGGTGCTCGGAGAGTCCCCCTCACCCGCCGCGCTTTGCGCGTCGGCCTCTCCCCGCAAGCGGGGAGAGGCGAAGGACGGGGACGACGGCGCCTGCGACAGCAGCCGCAGCCACAGATACTGCGCGACGTTCGTATCCTGGTACTCGTCGACCAGGATGAATTTGAAACGCTGCTGGTACTGCCGCAGAATATCCGGATGCTCGCGGAAGATGCGGATATCTTCCAAAAGCAGATCGCCGAAATCGGCCGCGTTCAAAATCTTCAGCCGCTCCTGATAGCTCGCATAGAGCTTGCCGCCCTTGCCGTTGCCGAACATGGCGGCTTCGCCTGACGGCACCTGCGACGGCATCAGGCCGCGGTTCTTCCAGCCGTCGATCAGGCCGGCGAGCATGCGTGCTGGCCAGCGCTTGTCGTCAATGTTCTCGGCCTGCAGCAGCTGCTTCAGCAGCCGCACCTGGTCGTCGGTGTCGAGCACGGTGAAGTTGGACTTGAGCTGCGCCAGCTCGGCATGGGTGCGCAGGATGCGGCCGCCGATGGAGTGGAAGGTGCCGAGCCACGGCATGCCCTCGACGGCATGGCCGAGCATCTGGCCGAGCCGGTGCTTCATCTCGCGCGCCGCCTTGTTGGTGAAGGTCACCGACAGGATCTCGGCGGGGCGGGCGCGGCCCTGGCTCAGGATATGGGCGATCCGCGTCGTCAGCACGCGCGTCTTGCCGGTGCCGGCGCCGGCCAGCACCAGGACCGGGCCGTCCAGCGTCTCCACGGCCTCGCGCTGCTCGGGATTGAGCCCGGACAGATATTTCGGGCCCACCGAGGCGCGCGCACGCGCGGCAATGCCGCCGGCTGCGGGTTGGTGGTCGGGGACGTTCTGGGACGTGATCTTGCTCGGCTCGGTCATGCGAATCATTGGCCCCACGATGGCACCGCGGGGTGGCGGAAGGGAGCCTTCTAACAGGGATTGGTGCCTATATGGGGCGACGGAATGAGGTTTTCCACGTGCGCGGCAGGCCAATTTGTTCCTGCGGGCCTTTCGAATTTCCACCCTGCGCGGATCGGAACCATCGTTCCCGCCTCGAGATTGTCTGGGCAGGTGGCGCGGCCAGCCGCGCCAAACGCAGACAGACATCAAGACGAGGGTTTTACCATGCTTGGCTGGGTTGTGACGTTTCTGGTTATCGCATTGATCGCCGGCATCCTGGGCTTCGGCGGCATCGCCGGCGCCTCGATCGAGATCGCCAAGATCATCTTCTTCATCGCGGTCGTTCTGTTCCTGGTCTCGGCCGTGGTCGGTCTGGCCCGCGGCCGCAACAGGGTCTAGTGCGCCGGATCACGCGCTACCGCTTCGAGGGCATCGCCACATTGCGGCCGATGCCCTCGGGGCGCGAGACCGCGCTATGGGCCTTTGTGACCGCAGCGACGCGCTCGCTTATATCCGGCGGAAAAGGCGCAACCTTGCGCGAGTTCATGTCTATATGAAGCGACATGTTCTCGGACGTCGCCGACAGCCAGCCTTCGCTTGCGTGCCGCATCTCCTCGAACGTGTGCAGCCGCTTGTCGTCGGCCTCCAGCAGCCAGACCAAGATCTGCACGGGATCGCCGAGGTGGATTTCGCGCAAGTAACGCACATGGCATTCGGCGGTGAAAGTCGAACCGCCTCGCTCCTTCATGTAAGTCGGCCCGATGCCGAGCTCGGCCCAGAGCTGGTCGATCGCGCGGTCGAACATCACGTTGTAATAGGCCATGTTGAGATGGCCGTTATAGTCGATCCATTGCGGCTCGATCTGCATGATCGAGGCGCGGAACGGCTCGGCTTTGGGCGCTGAGGCGGGAGTCTCCGGCATGTTTCCTTCCAGCTATGCGTCCGGTCGCTTGACTTGACCGGTTTTATATCCTTTGCCACGGTTCTTCTGTCGGGAGGAATGTCCGTGGGTACCACTATCACCAATAATCCGCCGCGGCCGGAGCCGAAAGCCCTCGCGAGCGCGCTGGAGCAGCTTGCCGCACGCTTCGGCAACCGCCTCATCACCTCGCAGGCCGTGCGCGAGCAGCATGGCCATACCACCACCTGGATCCCCAACCAGCCGCCTGATGGCGTGGTGATGGCGCAGGAGACCGCCGACATCCAGGACGTGGTGCGGATCTGCGCCAAGAACCGTGTCCCCGTCATTCCTTTCGGCACCGGCACCTCGCTCGAGGGCCAGGTCAACGCGCCGGCCGGCGGGATCTCGATCGACCTGCGTGACATGAATAAGGTGCTCGCGGTCCACGCCGAGGACCTCGACTGCGTGATCCAGCCCGGCGTCACCCGCAAGGCGCTCAACGAGCATCTACGCGACCAGGGCCTGTTCTTCCCGATCGATCCCGGCGCGGATGCCTCGCTCGGCGGCATGGCCTCGACCCGCGCCTCCGGCACCAATGCAGTGCGCTACGGCACCATCCGCGAGAGCGTGCTGGCGCTGAAGGTGGTGCGCGGCGACGGCGAGATCATCACCACGGGCACGCGTGCCAAGAAGTCATCCGCCGGCTACGACCTCACCCATCTGTTCGTCGGCGCCGAAGGCACGCTCGGCATCATCTCGGAATTGACCATCCGCCTGCGCGGCATCCCCGAGACGATCGCGGCCGGTGCGGTGTCGTTCGAGAGCGTGCACGGGGCCTGTCAGGCCGTGATCCTGGCGATCCAGACCGGTATTCCCGTGGCGCGCATCGAGCTGCTCAATGCCGCGCAGGTGCAAGCCTGTAACGCTTATTCGAAGCTGACGCTGCCGGAGACGCCGCTGCTCCTGATGGAATTCCACGGCAGCGAGATCGAGGTTGCCGAGCAGTCCAAGGCGTTCGGTGAGATTGCGAGGGATTGCGGCGGCGGCGAATTCTCCTGGACCACGAAGCCGGAGGATCGCACGAAGCTGTGGCAGGCGCGGCACGACGCCTATTGGTCGGTGAAGGCGCTGCGGCCCGGCGACAGCATCGGCGTGGTCGCAACCGACGTCTGCGTGCCGATCTCGCGGCTTGCCGATTGCGTCAGCGAGACCGAGGAAGATCTCAAGCGGCTCAACCTGCTGTCGCCGATCGTCGGCCATGTCGGCGACGGCAATTTCCATTGCTCGCTGGTCTGCGACACCAACGACGGGGCGGAGATGGCGCGCGGCGAGGAGTTCATGCATCGCCTGGTCGAGCGCGCGCAGGCCATGGACGGCACTTGCACCGGCGAGCACGGCATCGGCCAGGGCAAGCAGAAATACCTTAAGGCGGAACTCGGCCCCGAGGCGCTCGATGCGATGCGGGCACTGAAGAAGGCACTCGATCCGCTCAACATCTTCAACCCCGGCAAGATCGTGCCGGAGGCGTAGGCCTTCGGCACAACAAGGCCGCCGCAGAGCCGATGCCGTCCACCGGTCGGGGGCGGGAACTTTCGGCAATCCTGTCGGTTCCAATTCCCGCCAAGTTCCGATGCCTCAATGGCGCGGCTCTGCGGGAGGATGCGATGGTGCGACCGGTCATTGGAATTGCCGCGATGGCGCTTGCCTGCATGCTGGCGGGTGCGGCTCTGGCCAAGGGCGGCCATGGGGGCGGACATGGCGGTGGCCATGGAGGCGGGCACGGCGGTGGTCATCACGGCGGCGGACATTTCCGTGGCCACGGCGGTGGACATGGGCATGCCGGCGGGCATCATCGCGGCATGCGGTTCACGTCCGGGGTCCGACGCGGCGGGCCCAACTTCGGTCAGATCCGCAATGCGGCGATCCGCCCCGCGAGCTTCCGCAATGCCCTGAACACCAGCGCATTCCGGAACGGCCGACTGATCAGCAATCCGGCAGCGCGTACACAGATCGTGGCAGCAGCCGCATTGGCCGGCTGGAGCGGCGCAAGCAGCGGATGGTGGCAGCATGCGGGCGGCGGCTATGGCTGGGTCGGGCCGCTGTTCTGGCCGTTCGCCTATAACGACCTTTACGACTACACGATCTGGGGCGACGGGCTCGGCTTCTGGGGTTACGGCTATCCGGACATCTATGCAGGCATTTTCGGCCCCTATGGCTATGATCGCCTGTCGGCCTATCTGCCGCAGCAACCGCAGGGACGACGACGGGCGCGTAGCGCACCGCTCGATCAGCTCTGCGGCAGTGACCGCCGTGCCATCGCCGGACTACCGATCGATCAGATCGCATCCGCGGTGCAGCCGACAGATGCGCAGGGCGCCGCTCTCGATGCGCTCGGCAATGCCTCAGTCGACGCGGCAGCGCTGATCCGCACATCCTGTCCGACGCAGGCCGCAGCGACGGCGCCCGGCCGGCTCGCAGCGATGCAGCAGCGCATCGAGGCGATGCAGAAGGCTGTCGAGCTGGTCCAGCCCGCGCTCGACCAATTCTATGGCTCGTTGAACGACGAGCAGAAGGCGCGCTTCAATGCGCTGGCCGAGGATCAGCGTCGTGCGACGGCACCGAACAATGCGAGGGAAGCGTCGGTGCAGTCTTGCAATGTGACCGCCGCGTTCGATTGGCCTGGTGCTGCGATCGATGAGAGGCTTCGTCCGAGCGACACCCAGCGTGCGGCGCTCCAGGTGCTCCAGGATACCAGCGCCAAGGTCAGCGCATCGCTCAAGGCGGGCTGCGAGCCCAATGCCGTGATGACGCCGCCGGCACGCATGGCCACAATCCGCAAACGGCTCGATGCGATGCTGGACGGGATCAAGTCGGTGCGCGCGGCGCTCGATGATTTCTACGCCACGCTCAACGACGAGCAGAAGGCGCAGTTCGAGGCGATCGGGCCGCGCCGCACGTCCTGAATTAGTGCAAGCCAATAAAGGCCACGGGTGGGGGCAATGAAGTGGTTCGCAAGGCGGCAGCCGGCCGACATCTGGGATGAGCCGATCCAGGGACCGATCGGCGATATCGACGCGGCGGAGCGCATTCGTAACATCTGCGAGGCTGCGAGAGCGGGCGCGGAGGCTGTCGGAGGCGCCGCACAGGCTGATAAGCGCGAACGTGAGCGCTTTGAACGTGCAGCCCGCGTCGCGATGGAAATTGCGATGAAGATCGCAGACGATCTGATGCGCGACGATGCGGTCCGCCGCATCGTCGACCTCTGCGTGAAGGCAAATGATATCAAGACGGCGCAGATCCTGTTTCGCGCGATCCAGGCGGGCTGGATCCGGGAGGCCGTCCAACACGACTATCCGGCGCTGGCGCAGTAGATCCGGCTCGCGCGTCGGGCGCGAGCCGGATCAATGTCTATGCCGGACAGTCTCAGTATCTGCGGTAGTCGCCGCGATAATGGTCGCCGCCGCCGCGGCCACCCATTCCCATGCCGATCCCGATTCCGATGCCGATACCCTGCATCACGGCGCCGGGCGGCGGGCCGGGGGGCGGCGCGCGCTCGTAGACCACTTCCTCGGGCGGCGGGCGGCGCTTCGGCGGTGTCTCGACCACCTTGCGCTTGGGCGGGGTGTCGTCGACGCGCTTCTTGATCACGGGCGCGACGCTCGGAGTGACCGGCGTTGCCGGGCTCGACGGCGTCGAGCACGGGCAGGTCGGGCCCATCGCGACGGCGACCGGGGTCGCTGCGGCGGCGATGGGGACGCCGTAGTTGCGGTTCTGCACGCGGAGCAGCAGCCTGCGCGCGGTTGCCGCGAGATCGCTGTTGTCCCAGTTGGCGAGATAGGCCTCGAACGAGGCGCGGGTGTTGATCGCAGTTGCGCGTTCCCAGGCCAGCATCTGGCGTCGCCGTTCCAGCACCGTGCGCACGCGCGGCGTGCGGGTGTCCTGAGCGTAGAGCTCGATATAGGCCTGATACGCCGGCACCGTGTCATCGGTGATGACGAGTTCATAGGCGACCATGGCCGGCTTGCCCTGCAAGTCCCTGCGCCAGTCCTCGACGCTGCGCGTGCCGCTGGCGAGCGCCATCGAGGAGGCGCCCGGCATGGCCGGCTGGCTGCCGCTGCTCTCGCCGAAGAACTTGAAGTCGGTTGTCAGCGAGGAGCTTTCCCAGGGGATCTGCCGTCCGTCGGTCGATTGCGCGACGGCGACGCGGATGCGCTTGAACACTTCCTCGATCGGCAGATTGGGCTGCTTGGCAACGGTCAGCGCTGCCGTGGTGTAGGGGCTGTCGATGCCACTGCCGTCCTCGGCCTCGGCGCCGGGCGAGGTTGAATAGGAGATGAAGGAGCCCGGCGCGCCGGCCTTGGTGTCGACGATCGCAAGCCCGTGGCCGGCGCCGCTGAGCGCCGGGAACGGATTGTTGCGGCAGGCATCGAGCATGAAGATGCGCGCCCGCGTCGGCAGCGCGCCGAGCGTGTTGAGCATGTCGTTCAGCCGCACGCCCTGGAGCGGAATGTCGGCCTCGCGCTTGGGATCGAGATCGACCGGCACCAGATAATTCTCGCCGTCGATCTGCAGGCCATGGCCGGCATAAAACACCAATGCCACCGTGTCGGCGCCGCTGGCGCTGACCTTGCCGGCGAAATCCGAGATCGCCGCGCGCATCTCGTTCTGCGCCAGGTTGGCGGCCGTGGTGACGGTGAAGCCGGCATTGCCGAGCAGCTCCGTCATGCCCTTGGCGTCGTTGGCGGCGTTGGGCAGCTCGGGCACGGTGCGATAGGCGGATTGGCCGATCACCAGCGCGAGCCGCGCTTCGGCCGCGGCCATCGTCGGTGTCATCAACTGTGCGAGCGCAAGAAAACCGGAAGCAAGAAGCAAATTGGGAAGGGCTGGACGGCGCATGATGTCACCTCCATCGGCAATACGCGCGATGATGTCACTTTTTCTAGGGGGCCGCCACGCGCCTGTCTGTGCACTGGATCACGCTCGGCGTGCGGCAAAATGGGGCAGAACGTTTGCCGGAGCTGGAAGGGCATCGTTCTGGGCACATCCATGTGAATTGCGCATTGATCCATGCTCCAATTGGATCGATGCCAAGTCTAAGCGAAAGCGCCCTCGCGCAGATGAGGCCGCAGGCCGATCCGCATCGCAAATGCCGGGAATCACAGTCGTTCTGGAGCGCTCGCGGACTGACGGAACGCGCCGCGGGCGCGCTCTGCGGCGGCCGGCCGCCACGCTTGCCTGCGCCGTCGCTTTGGCCATACAGTCCACACAACAGGCCACGGCAACGACCGCGGCGAACAAAAAATAATGTGGGAGAGACCGCACCATGACCATCGTGCCCGTGAACCGTCGCGCGTTCATCAAGTCATCGGCGGCGGTCACCGCCGGCCTCGTGCTCTCCCCCGCCATCATCGGCCGCGCCGAAGCCGCGACGCTGAAGCTGAAATGCTCCTCCTCGCTGCCGAACGATCCCAAGTTCGCCAACGGCCGCGTCTACTACGACAACCTCGTCAAGAATTTGAAGGGCAACGGGCTCGGCGAGCAAGTCGAGGTCGCGTTCTTCCCCGACAACCAGCTCGGCCAGGAGATCGACGTCATCAACTCGGTGAAGCTCGGCGTCATTGATCTCATGGTGTCAGGCTCCTCGATCTCGGCCAATCTGGTGCCGCTGGTCGGCACCTACGATCTCGGCTTTCTGTTCTCCAGCTTCCCGCAGCAGACCAAGGCGTTCGATGCCGGCGCCGCCAAGCCGATCGAGGACGCCCTGCTCAAGGGCGGCAACATCCGCATCATCGCCTGGGCCTATAATTTCGGCTCGCGCAGCGTATTGGCGAAGAAGCCGGTGAAAACGCCGGAAGATCTCGCCGGCCTCAAGATCAGGACGCTGCCGAACCCCGTCATCACGGAATGCCTGCGGCTGATGGGCGCCGCCGCGAGGGCGCTGGCCTTCGGCGAAATCTATACGGCCTTGCAGGCCGGCGTGCTTGACGGCCTGGAGCACGATCCGCCGACGATCCTGGCCAGCAAGTTCTTCGAGACGGCGAAATTCTACGCCCTGACGCAGCACAATTTCTCGCCGCTTGCGATCTACTTCAGCGACATGACCTACAACCGCATGGACCCGAAGCTGCGCGAGGGCTTTCTCGATGCCGCGAAGAAGGCCGCGGCCGACACGCGTGCCCATGGGCTTGCGGTCGAGAAGGAGGCGCTGGCGGCCTTGACCGAGAAGGGCGTGACGGTTGCCGAATGCGACCGCGAGGCCTTCAAGAAGCGGGTCGCGCCGCAGACCGAGAACTTCATCAAGGCCCGGCCGGAATCCAAGGCCGTCATCGACATCATCCGCGCGACGCAAGCCTGATGGCCAGGTCTGAGATGGTGGTGACGGCCGCCGTGCCCGTTTCGGCCGGCCGCCACGGCAGCATCGCCCTGCTGCTTCAGCTCAGCGACGCGATCGCGGCCATCCTGCTCGCCGCCGATCTCGTGGTGGTCTGCGTCTCGGTGCTGCTGCGTTTCTTCTTCAACGCGCCGGTCGAATGGTCCGACGACGTCGCGCGCGGGCTGATGGTCGGTTCGGCCTTCTTCGGCGCGGCGAGCGCGCTCGCGCGCGGCGAGAATGTCGGCGTGTCGTTCTTCCGCGATCTCCTGCCGCTGCGCCTGCGCGCGCTGGTCGATGCCGCCGGCGCTCTGCTGGTGGTGCTGATCTCGGGTTACGTCGCCTATAATGCCATCAAGCTGGGCTCATTGACTGCAGGCCAGACCACCGGTTCCGGCCTGCCGCTGGAGCTGACGTTCTATCCGATGGGCGTCGGCGCGCTGTTCATGACGGTGTTCGCCATCGACCATCTCTGCGCGAGGCCGCTTCCCGATATCGTCAGGGGGATCGTTGCGATCATCGTCGTCACCGGGCTCTATCTCGCCTGGGATTATCTGTCGCCGTCCTCGGTGCCGTCGGCGGGCACCTTGATGCTGATCGGCTTTTTCGTGACGCTGTTCGGCGGATTGCCGATTGGCTTTGCGCTGGCGCTTGCCGCGCTCATCTTCATCTGGGTCGAGGGCGCGCTGCCCGGCGTCATCTTCGCCCAGCAGATGGCGCGCGGCATCGACAATTTCGTGCTGCTTGCGATCCCGTTCTTCATCCTCGTCGGCTATCTCATGGAAGCCAACGGCATGTCGGTGCGCCTGATCGAGCTGTTGCAGCGCGGGGTCGGCCGCATGCGCGGCGGACTGAACGTCGTGATGGTGGCGTCGATGGTGCTGTTCTCGGGCATCTCGGGCTCGAAGATGGCCGATGTCGCCGCGGTCGGCTCGGTGCTGATCCCGGCGGCGCGCCGCTCGAAGCAGAACCCCGGCGGCGCAGTGGCGCTGCTGGCGGCGTCCGCGGTGATGGCGGAGACCATCCCGCCCTGTATCAACCTGATCATTCTGGGCTTTGTGGCCAACTTGTCGATCGGCGGCCTGTTCGTTGCGGGGCTCTTGCCGTCGGCGCTGATGGCGCTGGTGCTGATTGCGGTGTCCATCATCTTCGGCAAGCGGCCGGACAAGGTCGAGGACGTCGAGCCGCAGATGCCGGTGTCGGGGCTGTGGAGCGGCGCGATCGCCTCGTTCGGCCTGATCTTCATGATCTTCTTCGGCTTCAAGAGCGGCTTTGCCACCGCGACCGAGATCTCGGCCTTCGCGGTGGCCTATGCGCTCGTCGTCGGCAGCGTGGTGTTCCGCGAGCTCAGCTTCAAATCGGCCGCGCACAGCTTCGTGCAGGCGGCGACGCGCGCCGGTCTCGTGCTGTTCATCGTCGCCGCCGCGCAGTCGCTCGCGTTCACGCTGACCTTGCAGCAGGTGCCGCATGCGGTCGGCGATTTCATGCTCGGTTTGTCGAAGACCTCAGGCGTCTGGCTGTTCATCCTGCTCGCGATCGCCGTGCTGATCGTGATGGGCTCGGTGCTGGAGGGCGCCGCCGCGCTGATCATCTTCGGGCCGCTGCTGTTGCCGGTGGCCGTGCAGCTCGGCGTCGATCCCCTGCATTTCGGCGTCGTGCTGGTCATCGCCATGGGCATCGGTTTGTTCGCGCCGCCGCTCGGGCTCGGCCTTTACGGTGCCTGCCTGATCGGCAACGTGCCGATCGAGCAGACGGTGAAGCCGATCATGGGCTATCTCGGCCTGTTGTTCCTCTGCCTGCTCGTCATCGCCTTCGTGCCATGGCTGTCGACCGCGCTGCCGCGGGCATTCGGTTACTGAAGGAGTTTTGTCGTGAAGGTTCTGCTCGCTCACACGCCGGAGATGCGGCGCAATTACTATGGGGATCGCAGCCTGAGCGGCCTGCGCGCGGCCGCCGAGGTGATCCTGCACGAGAGCGACGAAACCCTGGACGCCGCCGGCCTCGTGCGCGCCGCGAAAGATGCCGACATCATCGTCGCCGATCGCATGACCGAAGGGCGCGGCGAGATTTTTGCGCAGCTGCCGCGTCTGCGCGCCTTCGTCCGCTGTGCCGTCGACATCCGCAACGTTGACGTCGAGGCGGCATCAAAGGCCGGCGTGCTCGTGACCCGGGCCGGCCCCGGCTTCGTTCAGGCGGTGGCCGAGCTCGCGATCGGCTTCATGGTCGATCTCTCCCGCGGCGTCTCGCGGGCGACGGCGGACTACCAGGCCGGTCGCAAGCCCGAGGCGCGGATGGGCCGCCAGCTCGCCGGCAGCCGGATCGGCATCATCGGTTACGGCAGCATCGGGCGCTATCTCGCCGAGGTCGCAAAAGTGCTGCGCATGGAGGTGCTGGTCTCCGATCCCTTCGCGACCGTCAACGATGCCGCGATCCGGCAGGTCGGCCTCGACGAGCTGCTCGCCGCGTCGGATTACGTCGTCTGCCTTGCGATCGCCAACGAGCAGACCGAGAATTTGATCGGGGAGGCGGCGCTGGCGCGCATGCAAAGGCATGCGGTCTTCGTCAATCTCTCGCGCGGCAATCTCGTCGACGAGGGAGCATTGGCGCGCGCGCTGCTGGAGCATCGCATTGCCGGCGCGGCGATGGACGTCGGCCGCGCGCCTGATCAGATGCCGACGCCGGAGCTGGCGAAGCTCCCCAACGTCATCGCGACGCCGCATGTCGGCGGGCTGACGCCGCAGGCGATCGAATATCAGTCGCTGGAGACGGTTCGGCAGGTGGAAGCGATCGTCAAGGGCGAGATCCCGCCGGGCGCGGTCAACGCCGAGCGATGGACGCGGCGGCCCTAGAGCCGGTCCACTGCCTTGAAACTCCCGTCCTTCTGGATCACCGTCAAGAACACCTTCGGCGGCGTGTCGATCATGCGCAGGCCGACGGTGACGGCGCTGCCGCTGATGTCGAAGCGGCCGACATCGTTGATGGCGCGGAGCAGGTTTGCGCGCGTTGGCTTCGGCCCGGCCTGTTCCAGCGCCGCGGCCGCGAGGCGGCCGGAGAGATAGCCTTCCAGCGACACGAAGTCCGGTGTCAGCGTCGGATCGAACGCCTTCTGCGCCGCCTGGTAGTCGGCGACGATCTTGAGCGAGCGATCCCATGGAAACGGTACGACCTGCGAGACGATGACGCCTTCACCGTCGGGACCGAGCTCCCTGGCCAGCGCATTGGCGCCGACGAAGGAGACGTTGACGAAGGTCGGATGGAAGCCGCTGCGGTGCGCGAGCTTGATGAACTCCGCGCAGGGACCATAGGTCCCGACCATCACGATCGCCTCGGGTTCGGCGCGCCTGATCACCCGCCAGGCTGCGGTGACCGCGCGGGTGTTGCGCTCGAACGTGCCTTCGGCGGCAAGCTCGAGGCCGCGCTTGGCGAGCGCGCGCTTGACGCCGACCAGACCGTCGCGGCCGAAGGAATCGTCCTGGTAGAAGATGCCGATGCGGGTGAAGTGGCGATCCTCCGTGAGGTGCTTGATCCAGGCCTCGGCCTCCGCACCGTAGCTCGCGCGGATGTTGACGACGTTGGCAAGCTCGAGGTCGCGCAGGAATTCGGCGCCGCTGAACGGACCGATGAAGGGGATGTTCCTGGCGCTGGTGATCGGGATTGTCGCCATCGCGGTTGGCGTGCCCACCGCGCCGATCAGCGCGAACACCTTGTCGTCCTCGATCAGGTGCAGCGTCTGCGCCACCGAACGATCGGGGTCGTAGCCGTCGTCGCGGCTGATGAGCTGGAGCTTGCGGCCGTGGACCCCGCCCTTGGCGTTGATCTCGGTGAATGCTGCGACGATGCCTTGCCGCATGCGCTGTCCGAGCGCGGAGGAGGGGCCTTCCAGCGCGGCGGCCTGGCCGAACAGGATCGCATCCTCGCTGACGCCGGCCTCGTCAGCTCTCGCTGCGAGCATGGTCGCGGCGAGGAGCGCGATGGTCAGGACGAGGGATGTCGCTGATCGAAATCGAAGCATCGGGGAGGTCTTGCCGCATGGATGGGAGAAGCCTTGCGCAACATATTCCTGCGAGCCTGAATAGCTCGCTAACCGGCGGCGCGTCGGCAGCCCGTAGTACTCCGGGCAAAACCGGCAACTTGTTTCCACAATGCCGGATCATTCGGGCAGTTCATTAACTAATTCACGCGTTGCGGAATGGTCGGGTTCCGAAATTGTGCAGTTCTTAACCGCGGTCTTGTTCCGATAGCGGCGCCGGCACCTCAACCAGAGGTTCGGTTCGTCGCGGACAGGGGGACGGCGGCTTCAAGATGGGCGATCGCGATCAGAACGATCAGGATCGGGGGCGTATGACCGGATGGTGGCGTGCCGCGCCGCTGCTCGGGCTGTATCGCCCTGCGCTCGTCGCGGTCGGCGTCGGTCTTCTGTTTTCGGTCGTGGGCGCGGCCGCCGTGGCGCGGTGGGAGGATCGAGTCAACAGGATCGAGTTCGAGAACGCGGCCGAAACCGAAGCGATCGTCATGCAAAACGGCATGGGCGAATACATCTCCCGGCTCGTCGCGCTGCGCACGCTGTTCGAATCGACCAATGACGAAGTCACCCGCAGCGAGTTCGAGACCTTCAGCGCCCGCCTGTTCGAGCGCCATCCCGGCATGCTGCGCATTGCCTGGCTGCCGCGCGTCAACCGCAAGGAACGCGCCGGATACGAGACCGCGGCGATCGCGGATGGCGTGTCCGGCTATCGCATCAAGTCGCTCCAGAGCGCGGGCTTTGCGACGGCGCCGCAGACCGATGAATATTTTCCGGTGTTCTACTCGACCCAGCCGAAGACCTCGCCGGTCTACGGCATGGATTACGCCACCGTTCCGGAGCGCCGCGCGGTGCTGGAGCGGGCGCGCGACAGCGACAAGGTCGCAGCCATTCGCACCCGCCTGTTCGAGCCGAAGGAGGGGGGCCGGCTGCCGGACGTTCTCGTTGCCATTCCCGTCTACGCCAAGGGAACGTCGCGCGAGACGGTTGTGGACCGGCGCCGCAATCTCGCCGGCTTCGTGGTCGGCGTCTTCGACCTGCCGCTGTTGATCCAGGCCATTCGCGTCACCACCGGGGCAAGTCCCGCTGTCAGCATGAACGTCTATCCGCCCTTCACGGCGCAGATCGTCAGCCTGGAGCAGATGCTGCCGGATTATTCCTCGGCGGCCACGGCGCCGCAATCAATGCGGGACGTCGCGCGGGCGCTGCACTGGGCAGGCAGCCTCAAGATCGGCGATACCGACTGGCAGGTGCGGGCGGTTCCAACCGCCGGCGGTCCGCTGGAGACGACTTACGATCGCGCCGGCGCGGTGCTGATCGTCGGCATGCTGCTGACGCTGTCGCTGTCGACCTATCTCATGCTCGCAAGCCGCAATTCGCGGCGGCTGTCGCTGGCGAACCGGCGGGTGCTCGAGCTCGCCCAGACCGACATCCTGACCGGACTGCCGAACCGCGCCTTCTTCCTCACCCGGCTCGACGAGATGAACAGCCAGCTGAGCGTAAGGGGCCTGCCGTTCTCGATCCTGATGCTCGACCTCGACCGCTTCAAGAACGTCAACGACTCCCTCGGTCACGGCGCCGGCGATGCATTGCTGCGCCAGGTGGCGCAGCGGCTGAAATCCGCCGTGCGCGCCAACGACGTGCTGGCGCGGCTCGGCGGCGACGAGTTCGCCATCATCCAGGAAACCGGCGCCGATCAGCGCGCCTGCTCGACCGAGCTGGCGGCGCGGATTGCCAAGCTCTTGACCGAACCGTTCCTGCTGCCCGGTCATCGCGTCGAGATCGGCACCAGCATCGGCATCGCCATCGCGCCGGATCACGGCAGCGATCAGGAGCAATTGCTGAAGAAGGCCGACCTTGCGCTCTATCGTTCGAAATCGGCAGGACGCAACTGCTTCACCATCTACGACGAGGCGATGTCGGCCGAGCTGGAGGCCCGCAACACCCTTGAGGGGGATCTGCGCGATGCCATCGCGCGGTGCCAGCTGGAAGTGCATTACCAGCCGTTCGTCGACGCGCTCAGCGGCGCACGGCGCGGCTTCGAGGCGCTGGTGCGCTGGCGGCATCCGACACGCGGATTGATTCCGCCGGACCAGTTCATTTCGCTTGCTGAGGAGACCGGGCTGATCGTGCCGCTCGGCGAATTCGTGCTGCGGCGTGCTTGCGCGGATGCGGCCGGCTGGCCATCCGGCCTCGCGGTCGCCGTCAATTTGTCGCCGATCCAGTTCAAGGAAGCCCGGCTGTTCGAGGTGATCTGCGCGGCGCTCGCCGATTCCGGCCTGCCACCCCAGCGGCTGGAGATCGAGATCACGGAATCCGTGCTGCTGGAGCGCGGCGGCGAGAACCACGCCTTCATGCAGCGGCTGAAGCAGCTCGGCGTCGAGCTCGCGCTCGACGATTTCGGCACCGGCTATTCCTCGCTCAGCTATCTGACGGCGTTCCCGTTCGACAAGATCAAGATCGACAAGTCGTTCATCCGCAATCTCACCCAGCAGCCGCGCAGCTCCGCCATCATTTCCTCGATCGTGACGCTGGCGCGTGGGCTGGACATGTCGGTCACCGCCGAGGGCGTCGAGACCCGCGAGGAGTACGAGCGGCTGAAGGCGCTCGGCGTCAATTTCGCGCAAGGCTATCTGTTCGGCCGCCCGCAGCCGATCGAGCGGATCCTGTTCGACGCACCCGTCAAACCTTCACGGCGCGACGCCGCCTGAGATCGCCCTGTCGCATCTCGCCCGACGGGCATGCGCGGAATTCGCTTGACCCGGGCACCCCCGGATGGTCGGTAGGACCGTCCAGGGATGAAACACACAAATATGCGGCTTCCGTTCTTCTACGGCTGGGTCGTGGTCGCCGTGACCTTCGTCACCATGGCCATTGGCGTCAACGCGCGCACCGCCTTTTCACTGTTCTTTCCTCCCATCGTCTCCGAATTCGGCTGGGAGCGCGGCGTCACCGCGGGCGCCTTCTCCTTCGGCTTCGTGGTGTCGGGCGTGGTCAGCCCTCTGATCGGCCGCCTGATGGACCGCGCCGGCCCGCGCGCGGTGATGGAGCTCGGCGTCGTGCTGATGGGTGGCGGATTGCTGCTTGCGCCGCTCACCAGCGCGCCCTGGCATCTCTATGTCACCATCGGCGTCATGGTCGGCGCCGGCTCGGTGTGTCTCGGCTATTCCGGCCAGTCGCTGTTCTTGCCGAACTGGTTCATCCGCAAGCGCGGCTTCGCCATCGGCATCGCTTTCGCCGGCGTCGGCATCGGCTCGGTGACGTTGCTGCCCTGGGTGCAGCACATGATCGAGCAGACCGGCTGGCGCACCGCCTGCACCGCGATGGGCCTGCTCATCCTGGTCGTGCTGGCGCCGGTCAATCTGCTGCTGCACAAGCGCCCGCAGGACATCGGCCTCGAGCCGGACGGCGATGCCGTCTCGGCCGCGGGCGCGGCCGAACCGATCTCCAACGTCGTCGATCCCGTCTGGGTCGGGACCGATTGGACGCTGAAGCGTGCCGTCGCGACCGCGCGGTTCTGGTGGATCGCGCTCGGCTATTTCTGCGGCCTGTACATCTGGTACGCGGTGCAGGTGCACCAGACCAAATTCCTGCTCGACATCGGCTTCAGTCCCGGTGTCGCGGTGTGGGCGCTCGGGATCGTCAGCCTGCTCGGCATTCCCGGCCAGATCCTGCTCGGCCATGTCTCCGACCGGATCGGACGGGAATGGGTGTGGGCGATCAGTTGCGCGGGCTTTGTGATCTGCTTTGCGGCGCTCATGGCGTTGAAGTTCCAGCCGTCGCTATGGCTGGTCTACGTGATGGTGTTCACGCAAGGCGCGCTCGGCTACGGCCTCACCTCGATCATGGGCGCCGTGGTGTTCGAGATTTTCCAGGGCAAGCACCAGGGCAGCATCTTCGGCACGATCATGCTGGCGGCGCTGGCGGGCGGTGCGGCCGGACCGTGGGTGACCGGCTTCCTCTACGATCGCACCGGTGACTACACGCTCGCCTTCGCCATCGCGATGATCGTGAGCGCCTTGTCGGCACTCTCGATCTGGCAGGCCGCGCCGCGGAAGGTGCGGGCCGTCGCCGGCCGGCTGCACAAGCTCCAGGCAGGAACCGGCGCGGATTAGGTTCCGCACGCATCAACATACCGTCGTGGTTTTCGCCGATCGTTAAGCATGCCGCGTCTTGGTCCCGAGGCGATAGGGCGGCAAAAACGTCTTGGACACCATCGGAGCGTTAGCGTCTGAGCGATTGCCGCATTTTCCCGCTATCGCCGGGTCAAACGATGTCCGCCTTCGATTGTCTCACTGAAATTCCGGACGTGCTGCGAGCCGCGCTCGAACGCGCCGACGATGGCGTCGTCATCGTCGATGACGCCCATCGCATCACGCATTTCAACGCCGCCGCGGAGCGCATCTGGAAGCTGGCGAGCTTCGACGTGCTCGGTCGCGATGCCGAAATTCTCGCCCTCAAGGGCCTTCAGGCCGATCCGGTGGCCGATCTCCGGGACGAGATCAGTCTCGTGCGCTGTGACGGCAGCCGCATCAGGGCGGCTATCGCGCTGTCTTCCGTGAAAATCGGCGGCGCCAATCATTACATCGTGTTTGCGCGCGACGTCACCATCGAAGCCGAGCGGCGCGTCAGGATTGGACTTCTCCACGCTGTCTCCGACCAGACCAACCGGGCGGTGATCATCAGCGACACCGAGCAGAACATCGTCTACGTCAATTCCGCCTTCACGACGCTGTTCGGCTACACCGACGCGGAGGCCGAGGGCCGCCGCGCAGGCGAGCTGATTGCCGGCCGGCACACCGATCGCAAGGCGATCGCGAAGCTCATCAAGCGCCTGATGCATGGCGGTCGCCGCGGCGAAGCCGAGGTGCTGGCCTACGACAAGGACGGCGAGGAGATCTGGGTCTGCGCCCGGATCGATGCCTTCCGCGACATGAAGGGCCGGGTCAGGCACATCTTCGCGCTGCTCGAGGACATCACCGAAACCAAGCAGCTGCGCTCGTTGCAGCAGCTCATCATGGGCGCGCTCGCCGACGAGGTGCCGATCGGCGAGATCGCCGACAGGCTGTGCCGTCGCGTCGAGGAGATCGCGCCCCACGTGGTCTGCTCGTTGCTTCACGTCGATGCCGCGGGCCTGATCCATCCGCTCGGCGGCCCGAGTCTGCCCGATGATTATTCCCGCGCGCTGGACGGCGTGGCCATCGGCCCCGATGTCGGCTCCTGCGGCACCGCCGCCTTCTACGGCGAACCGGTGCTGGCGACCGATCTGGAGACCGATCCGCGCTGGCAGCCCTACAAGGCCATGCCGCTCGCGATCGGCCTGCGCGCCTGCTGGTCGACCCCGGTCAAGGCCAAGGACGGCCGGGTCATTGCGACCTTCGCCTTCTACTATCGAGAAAGCCGCGCGCCGAGCAATTGGCACCGGCGTATCGTCGAGGCCTGCGTCAATCTCGGCGCCTTCGCGATCGAGCGCAAGGAAGCGCGCGCCGAGATCGCGCGGCTCGCCTATCACGACATCCTCACCGGCCTGCCGAACCGCGCGCAGCTGCGGAACCTGATCACCACGGCGATCGATGCCTGCCCGACCGGCAGCCACGTCGCACTCGCTTTCCTCGATGTCGATCATTTCAAGGACGTCAATGACACGCTCGGTCATGCCGCCGGCGACGAGCTCCTGATCCAGCTCGCCCAGCGCCTGCGCGAGCAGATCGGCCCGGAGGACATGCTGGGACGGCTCGGCGGCGACGAGTTCGTCATCCTGCTACCGCAACGCAACGCCGAGAGCGCCGCGCGCGTCGCGGCCGACATCACGGAGGCGCTGGCTGCACCCTTGAAGCTTGGATCGAAGCTGATGCCGATGTCGGCCAGCATCGGCATCAGCCTCTATCCCGATCACGCCACCGACATCGACACCCTGATGCAGCAGGCCGATGCCGCCATGTACATGGCCAAGCAGGCGGGCCGCTCGACCTATCGTATCTTCAGCGCCGAGATGAACGGGCTCACCGAGCAGCGGCTGGCGCTGATCGCGGCGCTCCGCCGTGCCATCGCCGAAGGCGCGCTGACTCTCAGCTACCAGCCGCAGATCCGCAGCTGCGACGGCGCCATCCACGGCGTCGAGGCGCTGTCGCGCTGGCGTGATGCCGTGCTCGGCGACGTCTCGCCGGCGAAATTTATCCCACTCGCGGAGGAGTGCGGCCTGATCGAGCAGATCGGCCTGTGGTCGGTGCGCGAGGCCTGCCGGCAGATGGCGAGCTGGCGCCGCGCCGGGCTCAACATCCCTAGCGTGTCGGTCAACCTGTCGCCGATCAATTTCCGCAACGTCACGCTGGCCGCGCGGCTCAAGGACATCCTCGCCGAATACGATCTGCCGGCGGACGCCTTGATGCTGGAGATCACCGAAGGCGCCTTCATGCACGACAGCGTCGCGGCGCTGGAGACCATGAACGCGATCCGCGAGCTCGGCGTTGGGCTCTCGTTGGACGATTTCGGTACCGGCTATTCCAGCCTCAGCCGTCTCGCGCATCTGCCGATCCGCGAATTGAAGATCGACCGCAGTTTTATGCGCGACATCGAGCGTGACGCCAGCGCGCTTGCGATCGCCACCGCGGTGGTGCGCGTCGGTCAGGGCCTCGGCATGACCGTCGTCGCCGAGGGCGTTGAGACCGAAGGCCAGCGCAAGACTTTGGCCGAGCTCGGCTGCGACGTCGTGCAGGGCTTCTTCTACGCACCCGCACTTCCCCCCGTTGCCTTCGAGCGCTGGCTGATCGAGCACTGCGCCGAGCAGGCGAGGGCGATGCTGGGGCGGCTGGATGTGACGGCGGCGGAGAGCGACGCTGTGCGGAAGTCGGCCTAGTTGCCTTTGAGATATTCCCAGCCGGTAGGAACACATCGGCGGCCGGCGGTTTGGTCCCGCGGCGTCCGCCGCATGGGCACCGATATCTCTGAGGGGAAAGGCCCTAGATGTCGCAATTCTACTTCGACATCTGGGACGGCGAAGCGCTCGTCGTAGACGAAGAAGGCCTGGATCTGGCCAGCCGACGGGCCGCGGAGGTCGAGGCCGCGTTGTCTCTTGCCGACATTGCCAAGCAGCTTGAGCCGTTCGCCAGCAGTGATGGCCTGGCCATCAATGTCCGGGATGCGAGCGGTCTGGTGTTGAGAGCGATATTCGTCTGCGAAAGAGACCAGCCGGTCAATTGAGACCACCACAAGATCATCTTCTTCTCCAAAGCGCGCAAACGCGTTCCACGTGACGATCACGCGGTTATCTTCAACTTCGTCGATGTCGTCGGAAAAGGAGCCCGCGGGCGCATTCAACAAGGCACAGCGGCTAATCGAATCATCTCGATATAAGGGGCTTTCGGGATTTTGCAAGGAGCGAAGGCGGCTTGTTGTTGCGGAGCAGTTCTGGGTGCTCCCCATCGAGGCGGTTTCGCGTGTGTCTGCCGACCTGTAAGCAAGCCGTTGTCGATTGACAGCGCTGCACGACAATGGTCACGTGGACCTCACCAAGCTGCTTCGCCGTGACAGGCAGATCGGCTCGTCCGAAGCCGCGACGAGTGTCGCCGCTACTATCCTCAAAAATCGTAATGACGCTCCTGCGCAATTTGGCTGCCGGCAGGACGTGTCGCATTCGCAGCCTCAGTCAGGAGGATCAATTGCACGTACTTGTCAGGGACAACAATGTTGAGCAGGCACTCCGTGTTCTCAAGAAGAAGATGCAGCGCGAGGGCGTCTTCCGGGAAATGAAACAACGGCGTTCCTATGAAAAGCCGTCCGAGAGAAAGACCCGCGAGAAATCTGAAGCGATTCGTCGCGCCCGCAAGCTTGCCCGGAAGCAGGCGATCAGGGAGGGGTTGCTGCCCGCGCCGCCGAAAAAGAAGCCCTTTGAACGCAAGCCGCCCTTGCCGGAAGTCAAAGCACGGACGGAGTAGAGAAGACCTTGGACCATGTGACGGCGATACCGGGGCCTTCTGCCTTGCATCGGGCGTCGCGGTGTTGCCGTGCTCTAGGGCATGAAATTGATGCCGCGAAGCACGATGCCGGGCGGCCGAGAATTTCAGGGGCAGGGCTGTCGTTCAATAGCGACAGGACTTTACTCCGATGCTAGCCCCGTCCTCCGCCGCAAATCCGTGATCGCGCGCAGAAAGCTGTCCGCGGGCGTCGTTTCCGGATCGATCAGCCGGTGCAGCCGAAAACCGTCTTCGAGCGCCAGCACGACGGAGGCCATCCAGGGCGGGTTCAGATTGTCGCCGCTCGCCTTGCTCTTCAACGTGGCCTCGACGATGTCGGCCACCAGCTTGCGCCGCGCGCGCAGGCGTTTGGCGAGCTCGGGGCGGCGCTTCTCGGCGCGGGCGACGAACAGGATCATCTCCATGTGCAGCAGCGGCGAGCGGGCGAGGGGATCCTGCCGCGTGCGGTCCATCGCCTTCAGCGCCGCGATGAAATCGTCGAGATTGTCGTGCCGGGCGAGGATGTCGAGGTTGCGCCGGATCGACTGCTCGACATGGTCCTCGAGCATGGCGATGATCAGCTCGTCCTTGCTCTTGAAATTCGAATAGAACGCGCCGCGGGTGAAGCCCGCCGCCGCCGCGATCGCCTCGATGCTGGCGCCGCCGATGCCGTCCTCCTCGAACACGCGCGCGGCCGCCTCGAACAATTTGTCGCGCGTGTCGTCCCTGGTCGGCCTGGTTCTCAGCCTTGACATCGGAGGAGGTTAAGGCAGAATGCAACTCGATACAACAATGTATCGAGTTGATAAATCTTGGGGATGGTTGCGCCGGGCAGTGGGGCTGCGATCGGCGTATTCGTGTCATCGGCAACCAATTTTGAGATCACCATGAACGAGCACGTGCAAGGCGCCGGCGGCGCGCCGCTGTTCAACCCGCTCTCGCCGGACTTCATCCGCGATCCCTATCCGCACTATGACCGGCTGCGCACGATCGATCCGATCCACGTGACGCCGTTCGGCCAGTTCGTCACCAGTCGCCACGCCGACGTCAGCCTGGTGATGCGCGACAAGCGCTTCGGCAAGGATTTCGTCGAGCGCACGACGCGCCGCTATGGCGAGAAGATCATGGACGAGCCAGTGTTCCGCAGCATGAGCCATTGGATGCTGCAGGCCGATCCGCCGGATCACACCCGCCTGCGCGGCCTCGTCGTAAAGGCCTTCACCGCGCGCCGGGTCGAGGACATGCGGCCGCGCATCCAGGCGATCGTCGACCAGGCCATCGATGCCGTGATCGATCGCGGCCACATGGACCTGATCGAGGATTTCGCCTTCCGCCTGCCCGTCACCATCATCTGCGAGATGCTCGGCATCCCCGAGGACCATCGCGAGGTCTTCTACAAGAGCTCGCGTGACGGCGGCCGGCTACTCGATCCCGTGCCCCTCACTGCCGAGGAGATCAGGAAGGGCAACGAGGGCAACCTGATGGCGCAGATGTATTTCCAGCAGCTGTTCGAGCTGCGCCGCAAAAATCCCGGGGACGATCTCACCACCCAGCTGGTGCAGGCCGAGGAGGACGGCAACAAGCTCACAAACGAGGAGCTGACCGCCAACATCATCCTGTTGTTCGGCGCCGGCCACGAGACCACGGTGAACCTGATCGGCAACGGCCTTTTGGCGCTCCACCGCAATCCGGACCAGCTTGCGCTGCTCAAGGCGCGCCCCGAGCTGATGGAAGGCGCGATCGAGGAATTTTTGCGCTACGATTCCTCGGTGCAGATGACCGGCCGCGTCGCGCTGGAGGAGATCGAGGATCTCGGCGGCAAGAGGATCCCCAAGGGCGAGACCGTGCTGTGCCTGCTCGGCTCGGCCAACCGCGATCCCGCAGTCTATCCTGACCGGCCGGACCGGCTCGATGTCACCCGCCAGAACGTGAAACCGTTGTCGTTCGGCGGCGGCATCCATTTCTGCCTGGGTGCCCAATTGGCGCGCATCGAGGCCGAGATCGCCATTGCCACCCTGCTGCGGCGGCTGCCCGATCTGCGCATCGACGACGTCGAAAACCCGGAATGGCGGCCGACCTTCGTGCTGCGTGGCCTCAAGCGGCTGCCGGCGAGCTGGTGAGGCGGCCCGGCATTAACCTCCGCGCGCAACAGTCGCTGTGACTTCGCCACACTTCCCTCTATATAAGGGGCTGTTCCGGCGCGCCTGAAGTCCACTAAGGCCAGGGTTTGGTCCGGATGCCGGTTTGGCCGAGGGGAGACCCGTGCAGACGACGCTGCTCGGATTGGCGATTGCCTTCATCATTGCGCTGCTGGCCGCGCTGATCGGGCCTTACTACGTCGACTGGAACCAGTTCAGGCCCCAGTTCGAGGCGGAGGCTGGCAAGATCATCGGCGTACCGGTGCGGGTCGCGGGAGAGCTCGACGCGCGGCTGTTGCCGGCGCCGACGCTGCGGCTGCGCCAAGTCACCTTCGGCGGCAACAACGATCTCGGTCGCCTGCGCGCCGACAAGCTCGACGTCGAGTTCAGCCTGGGCTCCTTGATGCGCGGCGAATGGCGCGCCACCGAGCTTTCGGTGGGCGGCATGGCGGTCGACCTCGGCCTCGATGCCCGGGGGCGGGTCGATTTGCCCTCCACCGCGAGCGGCACCTTCAATCTGGCCTCCCTCGCCATCGAGCGGCTGAATCTCACCGGCCGCATTGCGCTTCACGATGCCGCCAGCCGCTCGACGCTGGAGCTGAACGACATCGCCTTCTCCGGCGACGTCCGCTCGCTCGCGGGCTCGGTGCGCGGCGACGGCAGATTCACCGCCGCCGGGGTGCGCTATCCGTTCCGCGTCTCGTCGGGCCCGAGCGCCGACGGCAGCGCCACCCGTCTCCACCTCAACATCGATCCCGGCGAGCGCGCCATCCTCGCCGATCTCGAAGGCGTGCTCGCCTTCGACAACCGCCTGCCGAAATTCGACGGTGCGCTGACGCTGGCCGTGCCGACGGTCAAGAAGGCGGGCGAGGCGGGTCCGACGCCGTGGAAGCTCACGACCAAGCTCAAGGCGGATCCGGCCGGCGCGAAGTTCGAGCAGATCGACGCGAACTTCGGCGCTGAAGACAATGCGCTGAAGCTCGGCGGCGTCGGCGACCTCAGATTCGGCGCCGCGCCGCTGCTGCGCGCGGTGCTGTCGGCGCGCCAGGTCGATGCCGACAAGCTCGCGGGCAAGGACGATGCCGAGCCGCTCCGCATCCTGCCGGCGTTGCGCGCGGGGCTGGCTGCCATTCCGCAGGCGCCGATCCCGGCGCAGATCGAGTTCAACTCCGACCAGATCATGCTCGGTGGCCGCCCGCTGCAGAACATCGCGGCCGAGCTTCAGACCGATGGACGATCCTGGACCTTCCAGCGGCTCGAGCTGCGCGCGCCCGGCATGACGCAGCTCTCGCTCAACGGCGCAGCCCCGGGCGCCGACAGTTTCAGCGGCCGTCTCAGCGTCGAATCCTCCGATCCTGACGCGCTGGTGGCCTGGCTCCAGGGCCGCAGCGAGATCAACCGCCGCAGCACGCGGCCGCTGCGTCTTGCCGGCGACGTGACGATCGCCGCCAACCATCTCGCCATCGACAGGCTGAAGGCCGACATCGAAGGCGGCACCGTCGAGGGCCGCATCGCCTTCGTGCAAACAGGCGCGAGCAAGGGCTCGCGGATCGACGCCGAGCTCAAAGCCGACCGTCTCAACCTCGATGCCGCCGCAAGCTTCGTGCGCGCGCTTGCGGGGCCGCAAGGCGAATGGCCGGAAGAGGCAAAGCTCTCGCTCGATATCGGCCGCGCGATCTCCGCCGGCCAGGAGCTGCGACCGTTCGCGGCAAAGCTCGCTTTCGGCCCCGCATCGCTGTCGCTGGAGCAGCTGCGCTTCGGCCAGGCCAGCGGCGTGACCACGGAGGCGAGCGGCAGCTTCGACCGCACCAAAGCCACCGGCAAGCTCGCGCTGAAATCCTCGGCCAATTCGCTGCGCGAGCTCACCGCGTTAGTCGAGCCGTTTGCGCCCGCGGTGCGCGCGCGTTTCGATGCCATCCCGTCATTGCCAGGCGCGACCCGCCTCAAGCTCGATCTCAGCCTCGACAGGAATGCCGAGCATGCCGATCGCAGCAATGCCCGCGCCGTGCTTGAT
This sequence comes from Bradyrhizobium sp. CCBAU 65884, assembly GCF_028128835.1. NCBI lineage: Bacteria > Pseudomonadati > Pseudomonadota > Alphaproteobacteria > Hyphomicrobiales > Nitrobacteraceae > Bradyrhizobium > Bradyrhizobium sp. CCBAU 65884. Next base: position 99,828 of record NZ_LBJU01000121.1, read on the forward strand.
CTCGACGCGCCGCAGCTCAAGGCGACGGCGACGCTGGCCGCGCAGATGCCGGCGGCGGCGGTCAACGGCGTCGATATCGACAAATTGCGCAACAGCGACTTCACGCTGGACTCGAAGGTATCGGCCCCGCAGGCCGGCGCGCTGCTGGTGCTGCTCGGGCTCGATCGCGTGGTGGCTGCAGGCGAGGGCGCTTCGCAATTCGAAGGCAAGCTGACCGGAGCGTGGCGGCGGCCGTTGCAATTGAATGCCAAGCTCAGCGGCGGCGGGCTGGACGCCGATGCGCAGGGCAGCGTCGAATTGTCGGAGTCGAAAGCCAGCGTGAATCTGCGCGTGCGCAAGGCCAATCTGGCGCCGCTGTTCGGGACCAGCCCGGCCGACAAATCGATGCAGGCCGTGAGCCTGTCCTCCCGCCTCACGCTCTCCGGCAACCGCCTGACCTTCGACGATCTCGACGGCAACGCGGCCGGCTCGCATTTGCGCGGTCATCTTGCGGTGACGCTCGATCAGGAAAGGAGCGTCGACGGCGAAGTCGGCCTCGATACGCTCGATCTGGCGCCCGCGCTCGCGATGGCGATCGGCGCCGCCGGACATGAGTCCGGCGAGCCGCTGAGTGCTGGGTTGTTGGGCGGCTGGCGCGGCCGCATCGCTTTCCAGGCGCTGCGCGGGATGTTGCCCGGTGGCATCGAGCTGCGCCCGTTCGGCGGCACGCTTCGAAGCGACGGCCAGTCGCTCGCACTCGATGCGCTGAAGGGCGGCCTCAGTGGCGGCGAGATGTCGGCGAGCTTCGACGCACGCAACGGCGCGAATGGTCTTGCGCTGAACGCGCGCATCGATCTCAGCAATGTCGATGCGGCGACGCTGCGCTATCGCGATCTCGCGCTGCCGAAGGGGCGCGCCACGGTGCAGATGGCGCTGACCAGCCAGGGCCGCAGCGTCGCGGCGCTCACCGGCGCGCTCGCCGGCAACGGCACGGTGACGCTGGACTCCGCGGAAATCGGCGGCCTCAATCCGCGCGCCTTCGAGATCGCCATCCGCGCCAGCGACGGTGGCCAGGTCGCCGACGACAACCGCCTGCGGCAGCTCGTCGAGCCCGCGCTTGCCGCCGCGCCGATCGCGGTGGCCTCGGCGCAGATCCCGTTCACGATCCGCGACGGACGCTTACGCGTCGGCGCGACCCCGCTCGAAGCGAAGAATGCCCGCGCCATCGTCTCCGGCGGCTACGACATTCCCGCCGATCAGGCCGACATCCGCGCCAGCCTGACGCCGATCATGACCGGGCTCTCCGGCGCCCCGCCCGAAATCCAGCTGTTCGCGGCGGGCCCGCCCGACAGGCTCAATCGCACGATCGACCTTGCGCCGCTGTCGTCGTGGCTTGCGGTGCGCACGATCGACCGCGAGACGCGCCGGCTCGACGCCATCGAGCGCGGCGAGCCGCCGCCGGCGACCGCCGCGCTGCCGACGCTGGTCTCGCCCGATCCCGCGCCGGAGCAGGCGCCGGTCAATGTGCCGCTGCCGGGCCAGGATCCGCGCCGCGCACCGTCAAAGCCGAAAGCTGCGCCGCTGCCAAAGGCCCCGCAGGCCGCGCCCGCCGCGCCAAGCCCGCCGCTCGCCCAACAGCTTGCGCCGCTGCCGCCGGCCATCGACGTGAAGCCTGCACCGGGTCCGCCGCCCGCCAAGCCCAAGCCGAAGCCGCCGCTGGTCCTGACGCCGCAGAATCCGTAAGGGTGACTTTAGTGAGATGAACGCGCGGGCTCGGTGCAACCTCTCCCGCTTGCGGGGGAGGTCGGCGCGAAGCACCGGGTGGGGGCTCTCTCCACATTGGGAGTCTCTCCGTTGAGACAGCCTCTCCCCAACCCTCTCCCGCAAGCGAGAGAGGGAGCGCACCTTCCGAGCCGCCTTGTCCGTCCGTGAATCCATTCCCTCGCATTTGAATGAATTTTGCCCGGCAAAACTGATTTGCCGATTTTACCGAATTCTCGCGTTTGATCTCTAGCGTCAGTTCCCAGAGGAATCCGGTGTCCCGCCACGAGCGGCGGGACGCCGCGCCAAAAGAACTGCCAAGAATTACTCGCCAAGAACTGGGGTTATCGAGATGAACGGGGCGAAAACGCTTCTACAGGATCTGGACGACGCGATCGCGCGCGGCACTGACGAGAGCCGGGCGAAGGCGTTGTGGCATGCGACCGACATTCTGATCACCGGCCGCTACAGCGACGACGAGATCAGCATGTTCGGCGAGGTCATCGGGCGGCTCGCCGACGAGATCGAGGTCGCCGCGCGCGCGCAGCTCTCGGAGCTGATGTCGGCATGCGATCACGCTCCGCTCAACGTCATCGAAAAGCTGGCGCTCGACGACGAGATCGAGGTCGCCGGTCCCGTGCTGCGCGACTCCACTCGTCTCGACGAGAAGATGCTGGTCGAGAGCGCCATGACCAAGGGCCAATCGCATCTACTCGCAATCGCCCAGCGCAAATCGATCGGCGAGGCCGTCACCGACGTGCTGGTCAAGCGCGGCGATCAGGAGGTCGTGACCTCGGTGGCCAGGAACGAGGGCGCGCGCTTCTCCGGTTCGGGCCTGTTGCACATGGTCCGCCGCGCCGAAGGCGATTCGATCCTCGCCGAGCAGCTTGGCCTGCGCAAGGACGTGCCGCGCCACATCTTCCAGCAGCTGATCTCGAAGGCGTCGGAAGACGTCCGCCGCCGCCTCGAGACCGAGCGGCCCGAAATGATGGCGCAGATCCAGAGCTCGGTGACCGAGGTCACCGGCGATCTTCAGTCCAAGTTCGGCCCGTCCTCGCGCAGCTATTTCGTCGCCAAGCGCGTGGTGACGACGCAGTATCGCCAGGGCAACCTCAACCAGGATTCGATCTCGAACTATGCGCGCCAGCACCGCTTCGACGAGGTGCAGATCGGCCTGTCGCTGCTGTCGGCGCTGCCGGTCGACGTGATCGAGCGCGCGATGATGGACCGCAACCGCGAGATGATTCTGGTGCTGTGCAAGGCGCTCGACTTCTCCTGGGACACGACCATGTCGCTGCTGTTCCTCGGCGCCAAGGATCATCTGATCACGGCGCGCGAGCTGCACGACAACGAGCGGGATTTCGGCCGGCTGAAGATCGAGACCTCGCGCAGCGTCTTGAAGTTCTACCAGTCGCGCAAGACCGCCGGCGATTCCACCGCGGGCGGCCGTCAGCCCGAGCTTCAGGTCCACTGAACAGGTGCACTGAGCATCGTCCCGGACTTCAAAGGGGAGTATTTGCAATGTTGCCTCAATTCGGCACCGCGGTTCGCAAGAAGAACCTCAACAGCGCCGTGACCGCCGATCTCGGCGCGGGAGCGCCCGACAAGGCGTCGGTGGACGCCGCCTGGCTCGTGCTGGAAGCCGCCAATGACCTCGGCGACCACGCCGCGATCGACGCCTGCCGGCGTGTCATCGACGCCGAGCTGAACGGGACGGTGGCCGGAAGCTCGGACATCGATCTCGTGCTGGGGTATTTCCGGTAAGCTGCCTCACACACCGTCATCATCTCTCTCGCTTCGCCGTGAGGCGTCGCCCCATCTTAGAGGGTGATCAACGTCTTGATCGCGCGCCGTTCGTCCATGGCGCGGTATCCTTCGGCGACGTCGGACAGCGGCAGCTTGAGGTCGAACACCTTTCCCGGCTTGATCTTGCCGGCGAGGACGCGGCCGATCAGGTCAGGCAGGAAGCGCCGGACGGGGGCCGGTCCGCCGAGCATGCGCCGCTGCGCGAAGAACATCGCCTGGCCGTCGAAGGTCACGCCGTGCGGCACGCCGACATAGCCGATTGATCCGCCGGGCCGCGAACAGGCGATCGCCTGCGCCATCGATTCCTGCGTGCCGACGCACTCCAGAACGGAATCGGCGCCGACGCCATCGGTGAGGTCCTTGATGCGGGCAATGCCCGCCTCGCCGCGCTCGGCCACGATGTCGGTGGCGCCGAATTCGACCGCGAGCTGCTGCCGCGTCTTGTGTCGGCTCATGGCGATGATCCGCTCGGCGCCCATCTCCTTGGCCGCCAGCACGCCCATCAGGCCGACGGCGCCGTCGCCGACTACGATTGCGGTCGATCCCTTGCGAACGTTGGCGGCATCGGCGGCATACCAGCCGGTGCCAAGCACGTCGGAGGTCGCGAGCAGGTCGGCAATGAGATCGGGCGACGGATGCTCGGCGGTTGCGACCAGGGTGCCGTCGGCCAGCGGAACGCGCGCGTAGGGGGCTTGCGCGCCCGACATGAATTCGCGCTGGACGCATGAGGATTGGAAGCCGAAGCGGCAATGCGGGCAGGTGTTGTCGGAGATGCAGAACGAGCCGACGACGAACTGCCCGGGTCGCACCGTCTTCACCGCGCTGCCGACCTCCACGACCACGCCGCAATATTCGTGGCCCATGTGCTGCGCACGACCGTCGATCGGCTGCAGGCCGCGATAGGGCCAGAGGTCGGACCCGCAGATGCAGGTTGCCGACAGCTTGATGATGGCGTCGGTGGGCTTGAGGATCTTGGGATCGTCGACCTCTTCGCAGCGGATGTCGCCGGGACCATACATGAGTGTTGCCAGCATGGCTGAACCTTTCGGGTTTGATCGTCAGGAGAGAAGCTCGAGCCGCAGCGGGTACTTTCCGCGCGCGAGCAGGGGCTGAGCGCCGCCGTCGAGATGGCCGAGACGGATCAAGCCCTTCGAGTAGCGATAGCTGCCGTGGAAGAAGGCGAGATTGCCCCAGGGCGCGAAGTAGCAGAGATCGCCCGGCGCCTCGTCGGCGAACGGGACGCTGTCGAGCTCCGTCAGCTTTCGCGGCAGATAGGCGATCTTCTCGTTGGTCGAATAGTCCTCGATGGCGAGGTCGAGCGGCAGCAGAGCGACGAGGTCCCGCGCCGACGGGTTGTCCAGAAGGGTTGCCGTAAAACTGTGGCGGTCGAAGGCGCATCGCATCTGCATGTTCGCAGCTCCCGTCCGCCCGGCGGCGTTCGTCACGGTGAGGCCGGCGACGGAGCCGGGCACCGCGGCGATGGCCACGAGGCCGCCGACAACGGTCCGGCGCGTGAAGCAACCTCTGGACATGATACATTCGCCTGTGGTCGGGGCCGGAGGGCACGAGAGCCGCGGCCGCCTCCGCCATTGAACATAACGCCCGGCGGGCGATCCGATTAGATGGATTAATCCGCTTGCGTTGATCGATGGGAGGCATAAATGGGAACTCTCGGCGGTGGAAGGCGATGGCCAGGCAGGATTTCAACGACCTTCGCCGGCGAGCGGCTGCGGCAAGCGATGGCACCGCGCATCGCGAAGATCGAGGCCGACATCGCCGACCTCATGGCGTTCCGCGACAAGCCGTCCGGGCGGACCAGGATGACGATCTCGAACCATGCATTCGAGAGCGTGGTGTGGCCGAAGCTGGAGCCGGTCCTGAAGAACTATCCGGACATCAAGCCCGAAGTCAGCCTCGACAGCGGATTTCGCGACATCGTCCAGGAGGGCTTCGATGGCGGAGCTTCGCGTCCGGGTCGACGGGCAATTGACGTTCAACAGCTCCTACACCCAGGTCGAGGCGGCCCTGAGGGGATACGGCATCGCCTACGTTCCGGAGAACATCATGAAGGCGCACATCGCCTGGGCCGACCGCGCGTTGGTGCTGGACGACTGGTCTCCGACGTTCGACGGCCACCACATCTACCATCCGAGCCGGCGCCAGAACTCGCCCGCCTTCAAGGTCATCGTCGACGCACTGCGTCATCGCGGGAAGTGACGGCGGCCGGCGATGCGGTTCGGTGCCGTCCCGTTCGTTCGAAGTCAGTACGAACCCGAGCGCTTTGATCCTGCATCGAGCCGTAGACTTGACCTCGCCGCGCTCAGCGCCGCAGACAGCTCGTCGATGTGGTAGGGCTTCGCCAGGATCTGGATGCCCGCCGCCTGCGCCTCATGGACGGAGGCTTCGGCGTAGCCGCTGGTCAGCAGAACCGGTATGTCGTTGCGACGCCGTTTGATCTCGTGTGCGAGTTCAACCCCATTCATGCCGCCCGGCATCATGATGTCCGAAAAGATCAAATCGACGGAGCGACCATCGGCCAAGGCGCCGAGAGCCGCGGCGGCGCTGGCGGCGCGTGTGACTTCGTAACCGAGTTGGCCGAGCATCTCGGCGACCAGTGCGGCCACCTCGTCGTCGTCTTCGACCAGCAGGATTCGGCCCTGGTTGCTTTTCTTCGGTCGCACCCTGGTGAGGTCGATGAGGTGCCGCTCGCTCGAAGGGACATCGAACGATCGCGGCAGGTACAGTTCGATGCTGGTGCCCCGGCCGGCCTCCGATTGAATGCGGACCGTGCCACGAGACTGCGTCGCAAATCCATGGACCTGCGCGAGCCCAAGTCCCGAGCCCTTGCCGACGTCCTTGGTCGTGAAGAAGGGCTCGAAGACCCGCGACAGGATCTCCGGAGCCATGCCGACACCTGTGTCGATCACGGACAGCCGGACATAGTCGCCGGCGATCTCCGCGTCGTTCAGCTCGGGCAGGTTTTCGCCGCGGACGAGGATCGTGCCGCCGTTCGGCATGGCGTCGCGGGCATTGACGGCCAGGTTGAGGATCACCAGCTCGAGCTCCCCGGGATCGACCTCCACCGGCCACAGCGAATCCGGAAATTCGAACTCGACATGGACGTCGCCTCTCAGGCTTCGATCGAGCAGCTCGCGCATGCCACCGATCTGTGCGGCGACGTCGACGGGTTCCGGGCGCAGCTTCTGCCGGCGCGAAAACGCCAGAAGCTGCTTGGTCAGGCTGGCCCCGCGCTGCGCCGCCTGGATCATCCCGTCCATCAAGCGGCGACGGCGGTTGGGGTCCGTCTGGCGGTCGAGCATGTCGAGGCCGCCGGAAATCACCATCAGCAGGTTGTTGAAGTCGTGAGCTACGCCGCCGGTGAGCTGGCCGATGGCTTCGATCTTCTGAGCCTGGCGAAGCGTCTCCTCGACGCGAGCGCGCTCGTTCATTTCGAGACGCAGTTGCTCGTTGGCTTCCTTCAGTTCGCGCGTCCGCTCGACCACCAGCTTCTCGAGCTCCTGCGCGGTCTGCTCGCGGGCCTCGAGCAGAGCCCGGATTTCATATTGACGCCGGCGTGCCCGGATCGCCGACTGGATGGCGCTGGTCAGCGTGATCGGCTGAACCGGCCGTTCGAGCAGCGAGACGTTACGGAGAAGCTCGACGATACTGCGTCGCCACGCGACGACCGCCGGCTGTTCTCGATGGCTGGTGAGAACGACAAAAGGGAGGTCGGACCACGGCGGTTGGCGCTCGATCCATTGTGCCAGCGGCTCCGTGTCTCTCCCGAACAATCCTTCCTCGGCCAGGAAGACCGCGCCCACGCCTTCGGTCATCGCGCTGACGAGCGCGGACAGATCGCGGCAGTTGACCGCCTCCAGGCTCGCGCCGCGAAAGAGTTCGGTCGATGCCGGCCCGTCGCGGCCGATCGGGGCGAATACGAGAACGCGGTGATCCGGGTCGAGGCTCATTCGAATGGCCCTTCCGGCAGTGCCCTGCCGGTATAATGCGGATTGCCGGAAAAGATGCCGCTGAACTCCTGCAGTGGCGGGCCGAGCCTGATCCCGCTGCTGCCAAGCCGGAATTCGCGAATGCTATGCTCGTGATTGCCGCTACGCTTCTTGACGACTGACAAGGCGCGCCGCACCGTTCCACCGAATTCGAAATAGCGCAGCATCAGCACTGCATCGCTCAAATAGCTGATGTCGAGCGGCGTATCCATGGGACCTACAAGCCCATGCTGAGCGAGGATCAGGATGGTGAGGACTCCCTGCTGTGCCAGGTAGCTCAGGAGTTCATGCATCTGCAGGATGAGAAAACGTTCATCCGGCATCGCGTTCAGGTAACCGTTCAGGCTGTCGATGACGACAAGGCGGGCGTTGTCGGCCTCGACGCTTCGGCGGAGCGTCGCCGCGAACTCACCGGGCGACAGTTCGGCCGGATCGATCTGTTGAAACCGGATTTTTCCCGAGGCGAGATGTTTCTCCAGAGGCAAGCCAAGTGTCCGTGCACGTGCTTCGACCGTTCCACGGCCTTCATCGAATGCGAAGAATACGGCGTGCTCGCCACGTTCGGCCGCCGCAATGGCATAGGTCAGTGCGACCGACGACTTGCCCGCACCGGCAGAGCCGAGCAGAAGCGCGTTGGTGCCGCGTTCGAGCCCGCCTCCCAAGAGCTGATCGAGCTCGGCGTTGCCGCTGGACATGGGCTCACCGGCGAAGGACTTGTGATGTTCGGCCGCGACGAGCCGGGGGAAGATCCGCAAGCCCCCTTCCGAAATTGTAAAATCGTGGTAACCACCGCGAAACCGGATGCCCCGCATCTTGATCACGCGAAGACGGCGCCGCTCGGCCCCATAGTCGATGGCGAGCTGTTCGAGCATCACCACGCCGTGCGCAATCGAATGCAGTTGCAGGTCGTCCTGAGAGGACGAGAGATCGTCGAGGAGAACGACAGTGCAGTTGCGGTTGGTGAAAAAGTGCTTCAGGGCCAGAACCTGACGCCTATAGCGCAGCGGGTTCTGCGCCAGCAGGCGCAGTTCGGACAGGCTGTCGAGCACCACGCGGGTGGGATCAATTCGTTCGACCTCCCTGAAGATCAAATTGGTGGTTTCGCTCAACTCCATTTCGGCGGGATGGAAGACCGTGAGCTCGCGCTCCGGGTCGAGCGTCGTCTCCGGTGGCACCAGTTCGAAGATGTCGACCCCGTCCAGCGACCAGCCATGCCGACGCGCGACGACACTCAGCTCCCTCTTGGTTTCGGACAGGGAGATATAGAGCACGCGTTCGCCATCACGCACACCTCTCAGAAGAAATTGCAGCGCGATCGTGGTCTTGCCGGTGCCAGGCCGGCCCTCGTAAAGATACATCCGATTGGCGTCCAGGCCGCCGCCCAGGATGTCATCCAGGCCGTCGCTGCCGGTCGAAACTCTCGGCGAATCCTTAAGGTCGCTGTCTGGAGCAGCCCTCGACGGACCGGTCATTGAACCCCCTCGCGCATGTCTTCCGGAAGCTGATTTTGCCCGAGCGCCCAGAGGCTGGCAGCCGGGGTTGGACCGAAGAGGTCCTTCCAAGGAACTCTTCAGACAGGAACGAGTTCCCGCAGAGAGGTTACCCGGGCGATCGATGGCCCCGGCTTGAGCTATCGATGCAAGAAGCCAGTTGCGGGTCGGAGCGTCCAAGGGACGAGCCGCAATAGACTGTGCCGATAGCTCGGTGCTGTCGGTTCAAAACTGAACACAAGCTCCTGTGCTCGCCGCAGGTGGATTTGGTCGCATCGTGGTGGCGGTCATCGCCTTGCGCGGTAGATCACCACGTCCTCGCCGTGACGACTCGTGCGCCGCTCGAGCAGGTAATTCGATTTCTCCAGCACGCGGCGCGATGCGCCGTTTGCGGTATAGACGATGCCGATGAGAGACGGCAGCTCGAGTTGTGACAGCCCGATCTCAGTCAGCTCGGTCGCGGTCTCGCTGGCAAATCCCCGGCCCCAGAGACTGGGTGTGAACGCGTAGGCGATCTCGATCTCGTCCACGTCATCCACCAGGATGTGCCGGATGCCGGCCCGCCCGGCAAATGCGCCGTCTTTCGTGCGCAGGGTCCACAGGCCAAAACCGTATTGATCCCAGTGCGCCATGTTGACGGCGAGATATTTCTCCGTTGCCTCCGCCGAACGCACGCCGCCGATGTAACGCGACGCTTCGGGATCCAGATGGAGCGCGACGAGGTCGGCGAGGTGACTTTCGTTCAGCCTCTCCGCGGTCAGGTTGTCGGTACTGAAGCGATCCATGGAAGCAGGGTGTCGCCCGGAGTTGGTCGCGATCTGGATGTTGTCGAGGCCGATGATGCCATCGTGCCGCTGTTTTGCCCGACAGGTCAACCGGCTCGCGGCCTTTAGGTTTTTGTTCAAGCATGGTCCTTTCGGAAAACCGCCGCGCACTTTTCCGGATCATGCTTTAGACCGGGCCGTGCGAGCCGGGCGGGACCATGTAGAGCGTCATCGCGAAGATCGTGTAGATGCAGAGCAGGAGTGCGCCGACGAACCAGGCGGAGCGTCCGCCATTGGTGACGAAGCTCGTCACCACGGTGGCGATCATGACCATGGTCACCGCTCCCGGCCAGAATTGAAGGTCCATGGGCTGCGGCCCGACGACGTAGCTCAGCAGCACGAGAACGGGTGCGACGAACAAGGCGATCTGGCTGGCGCTTCCGAGCGCGATGCTCACGCTCAAGTCGAGCCGGTTGCGGCGTGCCGCGGAAAACGCCACGGCCATCTCGGCCGCAGCCCCGACCAGGGCAACGACGATGAACCCGACGAATGCCGGGGTCATGCCGAGCGTTTCGGCGGCCTTCTGCACCGATGTCACGAAGATCTCGCTCACGAACGCAACCAGCACGGTGACGATTCCCAGTGTCGGAACGGCGATCGCAATCGGCAGTATCGGGCCGCCTGCCTCGCCATGGTCGCTGCTTGCAAACAGCTCCTTGTGCGTCTTCAGCGAGAACAGCAGGCTGAGACCGTAGGCCGCAATCAGCAGCACCGCCAAGGCGGTGCTCAAGCGCTGCACCGTCGCCTCGTGTCCGGGAAAGTCGAGGTCGGCCACGGCCGAAGGTGACAACAGGGCAATCGTGGCCATCAGCAGCAGCGCGGAATGGAGCCTGCCGCCTGCCCGGTTGTATTCCTGCACGCGATGCCTCAATCCGCCCAGAAACAGCGATGCGCCCAGCATGAATAGCGAGTTGGTCACGATCGCACCCGCAATCGAGGCTTTGACCAGCATGTATTGACCGGCCTGCAACGCCGTGACCGCGATGATGAGCTCCGTGAGATTGCCAAGCGTGGCGTTCAACAGCCCGCCGACCGCATCGCCGGTCTTCTCGGCCACGGCCTCCGTCGCGTGGCTGAGCAGGCTCGCGAGCGGCACGATGGCGATCACGGCCAGCACGAACAGCAGCGTATGCGCGTCCGGCATGACATGCTCGAGCACGATCACGACAGGCACGACAGCCAGCAGCCACAGCAGCGGGCTGTGCCGGAATTCCCTGAGCAGCGCGTTCATGGTCCGTCCTACGCGGTCAGACCTCGACGCTGCCGCCGGAGTGGGGCCCGGTGTTGATCTAGCTCAACGGCTTTGCGCCCTCGAACCGGCGCCTCAATAGCAGGGCGGATAGGGGTGATATCCACAAGCCCGGCGATAGCCATAGGCGCCATAGGCGGCAGCTCCCGCCGCTGCGGCACCGTAGTAAGCCCGCCGATGGACTCTACGGTTGACGCCGGCAACGCTTCCCGGCGTGAGCGGGCGTCCGACGCGGGCCTCGGCGGTGTCAATGGACACGGCGAGCGCATCCACCGGCGAGGTGTGGAACGACAGGGGCGCTGCCGTGAACAGCGCGGCGGTGACGAACAGTCCGATCAGCTTGGCATGTCCAGTCATGTGCTCTCTCCCTTTGCAGGACGACGAGAAAGCGTGACAGGCCGGTGAGGTGGACCATTGACCGAAATCAATGGTCGCGGTTTCCTGGGATCGCCTGGCCCGGATGATTCCTGCACTCGCGTAAGCCATTGATTTCACAACCCCGGTCTACTGTGCATGGGGTTGTTTTCGCAATTTTAGTTTTGAGGGCTTCAGCCGGCGCCCAGCGCCACCGCGACGTTGTACGTCAGGAGGCTCGCGGCATAGGCCAGCACCAGCATGTAGGTGAAGGTCACGGCCATCCAGGTCCAGCTTCCGGTCTCGCGCCGGATCACGGCCAGCGTCGAGGCGCATTGCGGCGCGAAGATGTACCAGGCCAGCATCGACAGCGCGGTGGCGAGCGACCACTTCGTCGCGAGCACCTGCCCGATCTGCTCGGCCGCTTCCTTGCCGCCCTCGATCGCATAGACGGTGCCGAGGGCGGCGACCGCGACCTCGCGCGCCGCCATGCCCGGGATCAGCGCGACCGCGATCTGCCAGTTGAAGCCGACCGGGGCGAGCAGGGGTTCGAGCGCCTTGCCGATGATCGCGGCGAGGCTGAAGTCGATGGCGGGCTCGGTGGCGCCCGCCGGCGGCTGCGGGAACGAGGCCAGGAACCAGATCAGCACCATCATCGAGAAGATCGTGGTGCCGGCGCGCACCAGGAACATCTTGGCGCGGGTGTAGATGCCGATCGCGATCGATTTCAGCTGCGGCATCTTGTAGTCCGGCAGCTCCAGCATGAACGGCGCCGGCGCAAAGTCGCGCAGCATGAAGAACTTGATCAGGAACGAGACGGCCAGCGCGCTGATGATGCCGGCGGCGTAGAGGCCGAACATCACGAGGCCCTGCAGGTTGATGAAGCCCCAGACGTCCTTCGCAGGGATGAAAGCCGAGATGATCAGCGTGTAGACTGGAATACGCGCCGAGCAGGTCATCAGCGGCGCGATCAGGATCGTGGTCAGCCGGTCGCGCTTGTTGTCGATCACGCGCGTCGCCATGATGCCGGGAATGGCGCAGGCAAAGCTCGACAGCAGCGGTATGAAGGCGCGGCCGTGCAGGCCGGCGCCGCCCATGATGCGATCCATCAGGAACGCGGCTCGCGCCATATAGCCGAAATCTTCCAGCAGCAGGATGAACAGGAAGATGAGGATGATCTGCGGCAGGAACACGATGACGCTGCCGACGCCGGAGATCACGCCATTCTGCAGGAAGCTCTGCAACAGGCCGTCGGGCAGGGTGGCCTGCACGAGCTCCCCGAGCGCGTCGAAGCCGGACTTGAGCACGTCCATTGCTGGTTGCGCCCAGGCGAACACCGCCTGGAACATCACGAACAGGATCAGCGCGAGCACGATGAGGCCGCCGACCGGATGCAGCACGATCGCGTCGATCCGCGCGGTCCAGGTGTCGGGCCTAGCAGGCAGGCTGACGCAGTCGGCGATGATGCGGTCGGCCTCGCGCTGGGTCGCGCGTAGTTCGCCGACGCTGAGCGCGCGCCAGCTGTTCGCCGCCGCCTCGGCGGCGAGCTTTGCCGAGATCTCGTCGGTCAGCTTCAAGAGGTCGGCGGTGCCGCCCTTGCGCACCGCGATCGAGGTGACCACGGGCAGGCCGAGCTCCTTGGCGAGCCGCTCCGTGTCGACGGTGATGCCGCGGCGGGCCGCGATGTCGAACATGTTGAGCACGAGCAGCATTGGCCGTCCGGTGCGCTTGAGCTCGAGCAGCAGGCGGATGGTCAGCCGCAAATTGGTCGAATCGGCCACGCACAGCACGAGGTCGGGCACGGTCTCGCCGGACGCCTTGCCGAGCACGAAGTCGCGGGTGATCTCCTCGTCGGGGCTGCGGCCGCGCAGCGAATAGGTGCCGGGCAGGTCGACCACCGAGACCTGACGTCCCAGCGGAGTGACGAAGAAGCCTTCCTTGCGCTCGACGGTGACGCCGGGATAGTTCGCGACCTTTTGCCGGCTGCCGGTCAGGGCATTGAACAGCGAAGTCTTGCCGCTGTTCGGCGTGCCCACCAGGGCGAGATGCAGCAGGGGTAATTCCATGGAATCACTGGTCCGGGATCAGAGGTCCGGTCGCTGTCTAGGCGACGATGATAGCCATGGCTTCGCGGCGTCGGACCGCAATCGTGATGCTGTCGACCCGCACGGCGATCGGGTCGCGCCCGACCAGCCCCTCGTGCAGGACCTCGACCCGGGCCCCCTCGACGAAGCCGAGCTCGATCAGGCGGCTCTCGAGCTCGATGTCGGAGAGCGCCGAGCCCGCCTCGCGAGCGGAAAGATGCTGGATGACGCCGGTATAGCCGCGCTGGGCCAGACCCAGCGGCATGTGCGGGCGCGTGTCATTGGTGTCGGTCATGCCCTGTATTTTCAACGCAAGGCATTGAGGTCAAGCGCGCGCGCTCCCTGAAACCGCACCTTAGAGTGATTTTAAAGTGCGGGTGGCGGAGCGCCGTCGAAGGCGCCCCCGAGGGCTGGGTTGGCTACTGGGCCGCGACCTTGTCCGGCTGGGGGGCCATGGCCCGGCTCTTGAAGTAGTCCAGCACGAACAGGCGGATCGCCGACGACAAATTGCCCTGCTGGCGGTTGTTGTCGATCTCGCCGACCAGCTCGGACAACGTCATGTTGCGCAAGCCGGAAATCTCCTTCATGCCGTTCCAGAACGCCTCTTCCAGGCTGACGCTGGTCTTGTGCCCGGCGACGACGATCGACCGTTTCACGACCGGCGACTTCATGGCTGCTCCTCGCGATCGATCTGATGCTGATCCAGATGCGCTTTCGCCTTGTCCGCGCGCGTCTCCTGCGCCGACCGTTCCGCCTTCGTGCGGCCGAACTTCGTCCGGTTGGCGTCCGCCTGCTTCGCCGAGGCTTCCCGTTCGGCGCGCTTCCTGAAACGATTCAGGTTGATGACGTTCCCCATGCCGCGTCTCCATCATCCGATCCTTTCCAGGCAGGATGAAACATTCAGAAACAGGGTGCCGCACTGCGCCCCACAAGACTTGATCGCCATTCGCTTGTCCTCGTCAATCGGCCTCTAGGGCCATCAAACGATGAATTTCGCCCCCGTCGAGGGGCGGAAGGGCTGCGTAGCACGCCGTCCTGCCGGAACATTGACGGTAATCAAATCCCGCCCCCAAAGCCGCACATTTCTAGGGCGCCGAGCGTCCGTATCATTACGGATGGCTATCGGAATTCGGAGTTCTATCCCGGGCTGGTCATCTTCTCGGGGCGTACCAGGCGATCGAACTCATCAGCCGAGACGAAGCCGAGCCGCAGCGCCTCCTCCTTCAGCGTGGTGCCGTTGGCATGGGCCGTCTTGGCCACCTTGGCGGCGTTGTCGTAGCCGATCTTCGGGGCGAGCGCCGTCACCAGCATCAGCGAGCGCTGCATCAACTCACTTATGCGCTTTTCGTCGGCACGGATGCCGCTCACGCAATGCTCGGTAAAGGATCGCGCCGCATCCGCCATCAGGCGGATGGAGTGCAGCATGTTGTAGGCGAGCACGGGCTTGTAGACGTTGAGTTCGAAATGGCCCTGGCTGCCGGCCACCGTGATCGCGGTGTGATTGCCGAACACCTGGCAGCACACCATGGTCATCGCCTCGCACTGGGTCGGATTGACCTTGCCCGGCATGATCGAGGAGCCCGGCTCGTTCTCCGGCAGGACAAGCTCGCCTAGCCCCGAGCGCGGGCCTGATCCCAGGAGGCGGATGTCGTTGGCGATCTTGAACAGGCCTGTCGCGACCGAATTGATGGCGCCGTGCACCAGTACGTAGGCATCGTTGGAGGCCAGCGCCTCGAATTTGTTGGCGGCGCTGGTGAAGGGCAGCTTCGTGATCCCGACCACGTGCCTGGCGAAAAGCTTCGCGAAGCGCGGCTTCGAGTTGAGGCCGGTGCCGACGGCGGTGCCGCCCTGCGCCAGCGGATAGAGGTCCTTCACCGCGACCTTGAGCCGGGCGATGCCGCTTTCGACCTGCGCGGCATAGCCGGAAAACTCCTGGCCGAGCGTCAGGGGCGTGGCATCCTGCGTATGAGTTCGGCCGATCTTGACGATGTTTGCGAACGCCTTCTCCTTTTTGCGCAGCGCGCGGAGCAGCTCATCGAGCGCAGGAATGAGATCGGCAGTGATGCGACTTGCGGCCGCGATGTGCATCGCGGTCGGAAACGAATCGTTCGACGACTGGCTCATGTTGACGTGATCGTTGGGATGCACCGGCTTCTTGGCGCCGAGCTCGCCGCCGAGCAGCTCGTTGGCGCGGTTGGCGATCACCTCGTTGAGGTTCATGTTGCTCTGCGTGCCCGAGCCGGTCTGCCACACGACGAGCGGGAAATGCTCATCGAGCTTGCCCTCGATCACCTCGCGCGCGGCGCTGATGATCGCATTGGCGCGGCGCCGGTCGAGCAGGCCGAGCTCGAGGTTGGACTGTGCTGCGGCGAGCTTGACGATGCCGAGCGCGTGCACCAGCGAGATCGGCATGCGGTCGGTGCCGATGCGAAAGTTCTGGCGCGAGCGTTCGGTCTGCGCGCCCCAATAGCGGTCGGCAGGGACCTCGATGGGACCGAAACTGTCGGTCTCGATGCGGGTGGCGGGGCGGGCGGTCTTCGCGCGGGCGGCTTTGGCCATGAGCACATCCATTCTACCGCGCGAAACACCGCGCGGCTCTTTCGTGTGCTTCTCTATATAGGGAGTTCGGCCGCGTGCGACGGGTTCGGGTCCAACCTAGATCATTTCTTGCGGAAACGATCGAGCCGCACGACTTCGGCGCCGCCCTGGTTCGGGGCCGCCGGCTCCTCCGTGCTTTCCGCCGTTTCAGGGGCGGGCGTCTGCACGGCGACGGCCGATGGCGCGGGAGCTGTCGGCAGCGTCTCGGGCGCGACCTCGGCAACGTCAGACGTGTCGAACTGCAGGCCGAACTTCACGGACGGATCGAGGAAGCTCTTGATGGCGCTGAACGGCACGATCAGCCGCTCCGGAATGCCGCCGAAGGACAGGCCGACCTCGAAGCGGTCCTCGAGCACGGTCAGGTCCCAGAACTGATGCTGCAGGATGATCGTCATCTCTTCCGGATATTGCGCCAGCAGCCGCGACGACAACTTCACGCCCTCGGCCTTCGACACGAAGGTGATGAAGAAATGGTGCTCGCCCGGCAGGCCCTGGGCCGCGGCATCGGTCAGCACCTTCCGCAGCACGCCGCGCAGCGCGTCGCGGGCCAGCACATCGTATCGGATATGATCGGTCGCCATGGTGGTCCTGTTGCATCCCCGAAGCCGGACCGTGCCGACTCGCCAAGCCGCAATAGTACCGCGCCTGACGGGTCAGCAGGAGTCCCCGCCGGGGAAGAAATCAAGAGTAAAGTGGAGGCTTCTGTTGCCAGGTGCCTCCGAACCCCGCCTAACGGAGCTTAACCCGTTAGGACTTTAAGATGGTCTTTCAAACTGCGTTACGCAGCCTGAGCAACCGGAGCAAAGTTGTCGTTGGCAACTATTGCAGTAGCCCGATAACGGCGGAACAATACCGGGAAAAAGTACGCCCTTTACGCCCTCGTCGATCCTATTTCGCCCCCGCCAAAGCCCGCTTCGGGATGACCGGTTGGTGGGCTTTGGTGGAGGCGCCGGGTACCGCCCCCGGGTCCGAATGGTTTATTGCGACGACCGTTTATTTCCATAGCCGGCGAACCGGCAGCCCCAATATAGGGCGCAAAGGTTTCGAATGACAGGTGTTTCGCGCGGCGATCCCACGGTTCCCTTTGGATAGGTTCCGGACGGGCAGGGCAGGAGCTTGGCGGCGTGGCGACCGGCCCTCTAAGCTCCTGTGATGCCCGACGATTCCGCACCGGCGGCCCAACAACCAGACCAGGTGCCGGATCAACCGGCCGCCGGCGCCGCGTCGCCCGGCCTGCTCGCGCTGTTCCTGGCCTTTGCCCGGATGTCGCTGGCCGGCTTCGGCGGGGTCTTGGTGTTTGCCCGGCGGGCGATCGTCGAGCAGCACCGCTGGATGAATGCGGACGAGTTCAACGAGACTTTTGCGCTCTGTCATTTCCTGCCCGGACCCAACATCGTCAATCTGTCCATGGTGTTCGGATCAAGGCTGCGCGGCATCGCGGGCGGGCTTGCCGCCTTTGCCGGGTTGTTGCTGCCGCCGACGCTGATCATGACGGTGCTTGCGATCATCTACGCCCGTTACGGTGACCTCGACGTGCTGCGCCGCAGCCTCGCCGGCATCTCCTGCGCGGCGGTCGGTCTCTTGATCGCGGTAGTGTTCCGCATGATGACGCCGCTGCTGAAGCGGACGGATCCCCTCGCACTGATCCTGATGGCCGGCGTGTTCCTCGCCATCGGCGTGCTCCGCCTGCCGCTTCCTGCGGTCCTGCTGGTCGCGATCCCCGTCAGTGTCGGCGCCACTTTTTTCCTGCGGCGGAAAGTAGCAGCATGAAGCCTGAGAATCCGATCTGGGCGCTGATCTCCACCTTTGGACTGATGTCGCTGTTCGCCGTCGGCGGCGCCGCGGCGGCGGTGCCCGAGATGCACCGCATCGCGGTCGAGGTGCATCACTGGATGACCGACAAGCAGTTCACCGATGCCTATGCGATCGCGCAGCTCTCGCCAGGTCCGAACGTGCTTATCGTGACGTTAATCGGCTATGCCGTCGCCGGCATCCCCGGCGCGCTGGCGGCGACGCTGGCGATGTGCCTGCCGACCGCGTTGCTTGCCTATTATGTCAGCCGCCTCCTGAATCGGCCCAGCAAATCGCGCTGGCCCGGCTTGATCCAGGCTGCACTGGTTCCGCTTTCGATCGGATTGATGGCGGCGAGTGCCCTGATCCTGGCCCAGTCGACCGATCGCACAATTGCTGCAGTGCTTCTGACCGCAATGGTTGCGGTGATCGCCTCGGTCTCGCGCATCAATCCACTCTGGCTCCTGCTCGCCGGGGGACTGTTGGGTTTTGCTGGCATTGTGTAATGAAAATCGCTAGGCAGTGGTCGGGCGGGGGATCCATTTCCAGCCGATTTAGAACAACAGTGCTCGTGACTTACGGGTCGCGGAGGAGACATGCATGGCCGATACGATGGGCCACTCGGCGACTGCCACCCGAAACACATCGGTGGCGCTCGGCTTCTGTCTGCTGGCGATTGCGCCGCAGATTTTCGAATTCATCTGGTCGATAGGGACGATTTTCGGTTGGGGCGCGGGCCGCGGCCCGGCCACGGTCGTGATCAGCCACGCCACCGCGTTGCTCGTCGGTGCGCCCGGTACGTTGATGGGAGCGGCCACCGGTGACACCAAGAAGGCGTCGTCCGAGGTGCTGCTCGCGCTGATCTATTCCTATCCGATCTTTGCGGTGGCGATCGTCACGCTGTTCATGACCATCAAGTCGGCGCAGGACTATGTCGGCGGGGTCATCCTGATGGCGCTGGCCCTGTTTGCGCTGTGGGCCTCGAGCGATCTGCAGGGGATGCGCGGCTTCTCCTTCGGCGCCGGCACCGCGCCGCGGATGTTCGGCGGACTGCTGGTGGCCTTGTCCGCCGGCATCGCCCTGACCGGCCTTTTGACCGATGGGCCGGCGATGGCCCATTACTCGTGGCGCGGGCCGATGTTCGTGATGGCCGCGATCCTGTTTTTCGCGCTGGCGATCCGGCCGCTCGGCCTCGTGGTCACGGCCTTTGCGAGCTTCATGATCGCCGCGACGGGATCGCATGAGACGCGCTGGCTCGAGGCCGCCATCGTCGGCGCCTGCCTGACGATCGGCTGCGCGATCCTGTTTCCGTACGTGCTCGGGTTGCCGATGCCGATGTACCCGCGTTTCCTGATCCAGTGAGGGTGTGATGGATATCTTTGCCAACCTCGCTCACGGTTTTGCCGTCGCGCTGTCCCCGATCAACCTGCTGATGTGCCTGATCGGCGCGCTGGTCGGCACCTTGGTCGGCGTGCTCCCGGGCATCGGCACCATCGCCACGGTCGCGATGCTGCTACCGATCACCTTCGGATTGCCGCCGGTCGGCGCGCTGATCATGCTCGCCGGCATCTATTACGGCGCCCAGTATGGCGGCTCGACCACGTCGATCCTGGTCAATATTCCAGGTGAGGCGACATCGGTCGTCACCGCCATCGACGGTCACCAGATGGCCAAGCAGGGCCGCGCCGGCCCGGCGCTGGCGATTGCGGCGATCGGCTCGTTCTTCGCCGGCTGCGTCGCGACCGTGCTGATTGCCGTGCTCGGCGCGCCGCTCACCAAGCTCGCGCTGGCGTTCGGCCCGGCCGAGTATTTCTCGCTGATGGTGCTCGGCTTGATCTTTGCGGTCGTGCTGGCCAAGGGCTCGGTACTGAAGGCGATCGCGATGATCGTGTTTGGCCTGCTGCTGTCGATGGTCGGCTCGGACATCGAGACCGGCGCCTCGCGCATGGCCTTCAACATTCCGGAGCTCGCCGACGGCCTCGGCTTTGCGACGGTGGCGATGGGCGTGTTCGGCTTTGCCGAGATCATCCGTAATCTCGACGCCGGTGCCGAGATGAACCGCGACCTCGTGCAGCAGAAGATCACCGGCCTGATGCCGACCAGGAAGGATCTGATCGACTCGACGCCGCCGATCCTGCGCGGCACCGTGCTCGGCTCGATCCTCGGCATCCTGCCCGGCGGTGGTGCGGTCATCGCCTCGTTCGCGGCCTATACGCTCGAGAAGAAGCTTGCCAAGGATCCGAAGCGGTTCGGCCGCGGCGCGATCGAGGGCGTGGCGGCGCCGGAAAGCGCCAACAACGCCGCCGCGCAGACCTCCTTCATCCCGCTGCTGACGCTCGGCATCCCGCCGAACGCGGTGATGGCGCTGATGGTGGGCGCGATGACCATCCACGGCATCGTGCCGGGTCCGCAGGTGATGCAGAAGCAGCCCGACCTGGTCTGGGGCATGATCGCCTCGATGTGGATCGGCAATCTGATGCTGATCATCATCAACCTGCCGCTGGTCGGAATCTGGGTCCGGTTGCTCCGCGTGCCGTACCGGCTGATGTTCCCCTCGATCGTGATCTTCTGCGCGATCGGCATCTACTCGGTGAACAACGCGCCGGTCGACGTCATCCTTGCCGGCGTGTTCGGTCTCGTCGGCTACTGGCTGATCAAGCACGATTTCGAGCCGGCACCGCTGCTGCTCGGCATGGTGCTCGGACCGCTGATGGAAGAGAACCTGCGCCGTGCGCTGCTGATCTCGCGTGGCGACTGGAGCGTGTTCCTGACGCGTCCGCTGTCGGCGGTGCTGCTCGCGATCGCGGCGAGCCTGCTGCTGCTTACGGTGCTGCCTGTGTTGCGGTCGAAGCGCGACCAGGTCTTCACGGAGTCCGAGAACTAGGGGGCTCCTGCGTCGGCGCCGCCGCCTGCGTCGGCGCGCCGCATTCGGAAGTCGAATCGACTTGTGTTACGGCTTCGTGAAATGAAAATGCCGGCCTTTGGGCCGGCATTTTGCTTGTGTCCAAGGGAACGACGGGGATCGACATGACCTTCATTCGCGCGCTCACGAGCGCATGTGCCGCAACGCTCGCCTCGCTGTGCGCTTTTGCTGCGCCGGCCGATGCGCAGACTTATCCGACGCGCAGCATCACCATGATCGTACCGTTCGCGGCTGGCGGACCGACTGACGTGATCTCGCGCATCGTCACCGGGCATATGGCGCAGACGCTGGGACAGAGCATCATCATCGAGAACGTGGTCGGCGCTGGCGGCACCACCGCAACCACCCGCGCCGCGCGCGCGGCCAATGACGGCTATACGCTCATCACCGGGCATATGGGCACGCATGCCGCCTCCGTGCCGCTCTATCCCAAGCTCGCCTATCATCCCGAGAAGGACTTCGAGCCGATCGCGCTGCTCGCGGGTACCCCGATCCTGATCCTCGCGCGCAAGGACTTTCCGCCGAAGGATTTGAAGGAGTTCGTGGCCTATGTGAAGGCCAACGCCGAGAAGGTGAACGCTGCCCATGCCGGCGTCGGCTCGGTCTCGCACGTCTCCTGCGAGCTCCTGCACTCGATCCTCGACATCAAGCCGGTCGGGGTACCCTTCAACGGCACGGGACCTGCGATGAACGCGCTGGTGGCGGGGCAGGTCGACTACATGTGCGACCAGATCGTCAATGCCGTGCCGCAGATCAATGCCGGCACCATCAAGGCCTATGCGATCGCAACGCCGGAGCGCAATCCGTCGCTTCCGAACGTGCCGACGACGGCAGAAGCGGGCCTGCCGAAATTCCAGGCCCAGGCCTGGAATGCGATGTTCGCGCCCAAGGGAACCTCGCCGGCGATCCTGGCCAGCCTGAACGCTGCGGCCAACAAGGCGCTCGACGACGAGACCGTGAAGAAGCGCCTGCTCGAGCTCGGCAGCGTCATCCCGGGTCCCGCGGAGCGGACGCCGGAGGCGCTGGCCACCCTCGTGAAGAACGAAATCGCGAAATGGACCCCGGTGCTGAAGCCGGCAACTTAGGCAATGCGATCAAGCTGATAGGTCAAGGGGCGGGACGTAAGTTCCGCCCCTTGTCGTTTGCGCCGGGAGGACTCACTTTTCCGGGTATAATCGGAGCGGACAGCGAATCGCCGCTGTTGCAGCGCGGGGGCGGCCGCTAAGTTCGCCGGCTCCCCAAAGGCTCAGTCGCACATGCACCAGTATCAGGACCTGCTCGAGCGGATTCTCTCAGACGGCGCCGAAAAGACCGACCGGACCGGTACCGGCACGCTCTCGGTGTTCGGCCATCAGATGCGCTTCAATCTGTCGGCCGGCTTCCCGATGCTGACCACCAAGCGGCTGCCGCTGAAGGCGATCATCCACGAGCTGCTGTGGTTCCTGAAGGGCGACACCAACATCAAATATCTGCGCGATAACGGCGTCACCATCTGGGACGAATGGGCGGACGCCAATGGCGATCTCGGCCCGGTGTATGGTCATCAATGGCGCTCCTGGCCGGCGCCTGACGGCCGCAGCATCGACCAGATTGCGAACGTGGTCGACATGATCAAGCGCAATCCGGACTCGCGCCGCCTGATCGTCTCGGCGTGGAATCCAGCCGAAGTCGACAAGATGGCGCTGCCGCCGTGCCATTGCCTGTTCCAGTTCTACGTCGCAGGCGGCAAGCTGTCCTGCCAGCTCTATCAGCGCTCGGCCGACGTCTTCCTCGGCGTGCCCTTCAACATCGCCTCCTATGCGCTGCTGACCATGATGGTGGCGCAGGTCACCGGCCTGAAGCCCGGCGACTTCGTGCATTCGTTCGGCGATACCCATCTCTATTCCAACCATCTGGAGCAGGCTCGGCTTCAGCTCACGCGCGCGCCGCGCGCGCTGCCGGTGATGCGGATCAATCCCGATGTGAAGGACATCTTCTCCTTCCGCTTTGAGGATTTCGAGCTCGTCGGCTACGATCCTCATCCGCACATCAAGGCGGAAGTCGCGGTTTAGCGCCGATGTCGCTCAACATCCGCCGTGTGCGCCCGGGCGAAGCCGGGCTCGTTCTCGCTTTCATCCGAGAACTCGCCGAATACGAAAAGCTCTCGCACGAGGTCGAGGCGACCGAGGCCGACATCGCTGACGCGCTGTTCGGCGAGAGACCGCAACTCTATTGCGCGATCGCCGAGTGGGACGGCGAGCCGGTCGGCTTCGCGGTGTGGTTTGCGAATTTCTCCACGTTCAGCGGCCGCCATGGCATCTATCTCGAAGATCTCTACGTGCGGCCGTCGCACCGGGGCAGGGGCCTCGGCAAGGCGCTGCTGGTCCATCTCGCCAAGGAATGCGTCGAGAACGGCTGGTCCCGCCTGCAATGGGCGGTGCTCGACTGGAACGCGCCGTCGATCGCGTTCTACAAATCGCTCGGCGCGGTCATGATGGAGGACTGGACGCTGTGCCGTGTCACCGGGCCGGCGCTGACGCGGCTTGCCGGGAGTGCGCCCTGATGGAGATCGTCTTCGTCGTCGCGATCGCGGAGAACGGCGTCATCGGCGCCGGCAACGCCATGCCGTGGCGCATGAAATCCGACATGGCGCGCTTCAAGGCGCTGACGATCGGCAAGCCCGTGGTCATGGGCCGCAAGACCTTCGAATCCTTGCCCCGGCCGCTGCGGGACCGCACCAACATCGTGATCACGCGCGATGCGGCCTATCGCGCCAACGGCGCCATTGTCACGACATCGGCCGCGGATGCCGGCGCGGTTGCGCTTGGCGACGCCCTGCGGCGTTCGGTCACCGAGATCGCGGTGATCGGCGGCGCCGAGATCTATCGGCAATGGCTCGATCGGGCCGATCGCCTCGAAGTCACCGAAGTGCACGCGCGCCCCGAAGGCGACACGCGTTTCGACATCGACAAGGCGGAATGGGACGAGGTTGAACGTATCCGCCATGCTGCCGGCCCCGACGACAGCGCCGACTTCTCCTATGTGACATATCGTCGGCGGCGCGGCCATTAACCGCTTTCGTCAATGTTTACATTGACTTTTTCGTGCCCGAGCATAGCTCGGAAGACGGGCGCCGCTGCGTTGTAAGGGACTTGCCTGTCCCCTATAAAGCCGGACCGGACAAAGCGGGCGGGGGCAATTCCACCCTGCCGAGGAGAGCGTCGAATGCCGTGGAAGAATCAGGGCGGTGGCCCATGGGGCTCGGGTCCGAAGGGACCATGGGGCTCAGGCCCGCAACCGGTCGGGCCGAGGCCGCCGGATCTGGAAGACCTTCTGCGGCGCGGCCAGGACCGCCTCCAGCAGATCATGCCGGGCGGCTATTTCTCCGGCATCGGCATCACGCTGATCGTGCTGCTGATCGTCGCGTTCTGGCTGCTGTCGGGCTTCTTCCGCGTGCAGTCCGAAGAGCTCGGCGTCGTGCTGCGCTTCGGCAAGCATGTTCGCACCGTGCAGCCGGGCCTGAACTATCATCTGCCCTATCCGATCGAGACAGTGCTGCTGCCCAAGGCGCTGCGCGTCAACACCATCTCCATCGGCATGACGCTGATCGACGATCCGGCGCGGCGCGGCCGCTCCATTCGTGACGTGCCGGAAGAGAGCCTGATGCTGACCGGCGACGAGAACATCGTCGACGTCGACTTCACCGTGCTCTGGCGCATCAAGCCGGATGGCGTCGGCGACTTCCTCTTCAACATCCAGAATCCCGAAGGCACCGTGAAGGCGGTCTCCGAGAGCGCGATGCGCGAGGTGATCGGCCGCTCGCAGATCCAGCCGATCCTCACCGGCGCGCGCAACGTCACCGAGCAGGGCGTGCAGGAGCTGATCCAGAAGACTCTGGACAGCTACGGCGCCGGCATTCAGGTCAGCCAGGTGCAGATGCAGAAGGTCGATCCGCCGGCGCAGGTGATCGACGCCTTCCGCGACGTCCAGGCGGCGCGCGCCAATCTCGAGCAGTTGCAGAACGAGGCACAGACCTACGCCAACCAGGTGGTGCCGCAGGCGCGCGGACGCTCGGCGCAGATCATGCAAGCCGCCGAAGGTTACAAGGAGCAGGCGGTTGCCGAGGCCAAGGGCCAGAGCGCGCGCTTCCTGAAGGTGTACGAGGAATACAAGAAGGCGCCCGACGTGACGCGTGAACGGATCTATCTGGAGACGATGGAGCGCGTGCTCGGCGGCGCGGACAAGCTCGTCTATGACGGCGGGCCCTCGGGCCAGGGCATCGTGCCCTATCTGCCGCTCGGCGAACTGACGACCAAGCGGCCACCTACCACCGGTCCGCAGTCGAGCGGAGGTAGCCGATGAGGTCCCCGGTCACAGGTATCGTCACTCTGCTTGGGCTCCTGCTCGTCGTGATCGTCGGCTACATGTCGCTATTCACGGTGCAGCAGACCGAGCAGACCATCGTGCTGCAGTTCGGCCGGCCCGTCGACGTCGTCACCGCACCCGGCCTGCACTTCAAGGCGCCGTGGAATTCGGTGATCAACATCGACAAGCGGATTCTCGACCTGGAGAACCCGTCGCAGGAAGCGATCGCCTCCGATCAGAAGCGGCTCGTGGTTGACGCCTTCGCGCGCTACCGCATCAAGGATGCGCTGCGCTTCTATCAGAGCGTCGGCTCGATCCAGGCTGCCAACATCCAGCTCACCACGCTCCTGAACGCGGCGCTGCGCCGCGTGCTGGGCGAGGTCACCTTCATCAACGTGGTGCGCGACGACCGCGAGAAGCTGATGCAGCGCATCCGCGACCAGCTCGATCGCGAGGCCGACGGCTACGGCATCCAGGTCGTCGACGTCAGGATCCGCCGCGCCGACCTGCCGGAGCAGAACAGCCAGGCGGTCTATCAACGTATGAAGACGGAGCGCGAGCGCGAGGCGGCCGAGTTCCGCGCACAGGGCGGCCAGAAGGCCCAGGAGATCAAGTCTAAGGCCGATCGTGAGGCGACCGTCATCGTCGCGGAAGCGAATTCGCAGGCCGAGCAGACCCGGGGTGCGGGCGATGCCGAGCGCAACCGCCTGTTCGCCGAAGCCTACAGCAAGGATGCCGACTTCTTCGCCTTCTACCGGTCGATGACGGCCTACGAGAACGGGCTGAAGTCGAACGACACCCGCTTCCTGCTGCGGCCGGACTCGGATTTCTTCCGGTACTTCAGTAACCCGTCCGGCAAGATTGCGACCGAGACGCCGGCGAAGCCGTAAGCTAGACAAAGGGCGGCGGATCTCGCCGCCCTTCGTCCAGACAAGAATAGCATAACGGGAGGTTCCAATCCGATGAGGTCCATTGCGTTCGCCGACTTCCTCATCGGCTTGGGCATCCTGTTCGTGCTGGAAGGCTTGATGTTCGCGGCAAGTCCTAACTGGATGCGCAAGGCCATGAAGAGCGCCATCGCCACGCCGGACAACATCCTGCGGGCGGTCGGGATCGGTTCGGCCGTCGTCGGCCTGGTCCTGATCTGGGTTATGCGGCGCCCCATTTAGGCGTCGCGCCAACGCCAAAGTGAAGGCGACAGACCGGTTTTCGCCGTATTATCGGGGTTCTGAGGCCCGTTAAGCTCCGCGCTTGCGCCGTCCTCCCGTCAAGCGCAGTCTGGCGCCGAATCCCTCTCTCTGGAGATCACAATGACCGCTGCCACCATTGCCCCGTCCCGCTCGCGACTTGGTGTGCGAATTGGGCTGGCCGCGCTCGCCGTCGCTGCTTTCAGCGCGTTCGGCACGCCGGTCTATGCGCGCGGACCGGAGGGCATCGCCGACGTCGCCGAGAAGGTGATCGACGCGGTCGTCAACATCTCGACCTCGCAGACCGTCGAAGCCAAGGGCGGCGGCAGCAACGCCATGCCGCAATTGCCGCCCGGCTCGCCCTTCGAGGAGTTCTTCGACGACTTCTTCAAGAACCGCAAAGGTCCGGGCGGCAGCAGCAAGGGTGGCGAGCGCGGAGACGGCGGCCCGCCGCCGCGCAAGACCAACTCGCTCGGAAGCGGCTTCATCATCGACACATCAGGCGTCGTCGTCACCAACAACCACGTCATCGCGGATGCCGACGAGATCAACGTCATCCTCAACGACGGTACCAAGATCAAGGCCGAGCTGGTCGGTGTCGACAAGAAGACCGACCTTGCGGTGCTGAAGTTCAAGCCGACCAAGCCGCTGGTCGCGGTGAAGTTCGGCGATAGCGACAAGCTGCGTCTCGGCGACTGGGTGGTCGCGATCGGCAACCCGTTCAGCCTGGGCGGCACGGTGACGGCCGGCATCGTCTCGGCCAAGAACCGCGACATCTCCTCGGGTCCCTATGACAGCTACATCCAGACCGACGCATCCATCAACCGCGGCAATTCCGGCGGTCCGCTGTTCAACCTCGATGGCGACGTCATCGGCGTCAACACGCTGATCATCTCGCCCTCCGGCGGCTCGATCGGCATCGGCTTCGCCGTGCCCTCGAAGACGGTCGCGGGCGTCGTCGACCAGCTCCGTCAGTTCGGCGAGCTGCGCCGCGGCTGGTTAGGGGTGCGGATCCAGAGTGTTACCGACGAGATCGCCGAAAGCCTCAACATCAAGCCGGCGCGCGGCGCGCTGGTTGCGGGCGTCGACGACAAGGGCCCGGCCAAGCCGGCCGGCATCGAGCCGGGCGACGTCGTCGTCAAGTTCGACGGCAAGGACGTCAAGGATCCGAAGGACCTGTCCCGCGTCGTCGCCGACACGGCGGTCGGCAAGGAAGTCGACGTCATCATCATCCGCAAGGGCAAGGAAGAAACCAAGAAGGTCACGCTCGGCCGTCTCCAGGATCCCGAGAAGGTGCAGACCGCGGTGAAGACCGACGAGCCCGCGCCCGAGAAGCTGGTGACGCAGAAGGCGCTCGGCCTTGATCTTGCGGCGCTGAACAAGGATCTGCGCACTCGCTACAAGATCAAGGAGAGCGTCAAGGGCGTGGTCGTCACCAATGTCGACGCCAATTCCGACGCCGCCGAGAAGCGCCTCTCCGCCGGCGACGTCATCGTCGAGGTGGCGCAGGAGGCCGTCTCCAGTGGCGCGGACATCCAGAAGCGGGTCGACCAGCTCAAGAAGGACGGCAAGAAGTCGGTGCTGCTGCTGGTGTCGAACGCCGACGGCGAGCTGCGGTTCGTGGCGCTGAGCGTGCAGTAGTTTCGGGCGCGGTCTCGTAGGGTGGGCAAAGCGAAAGCGTGCCCACCGTCTTTCCACCGCCGCAGCAAGAATGGTGGGCACGGCGCCAGCGCGCCTTTGCCCACCCTACGGGTGCGGAGTGCGCCGCGAGAAAGGCTACCCCTCCACGAACTCGTCCCGCCGATACCCCTGCGCATACAGCAGCGCGGTGAGATCGCCGTGGTCGATCCGGGCCGCAGCCGCGGCCGCCACGGCCGGCTTGGCGTGATAGGCGACGCCCAGCCCCGCGGCCTGGATCATGGCGAGATCATTGGCGCCGTCGCCGACCACGACCGAGTCGATGTCGTCGAGATCGAACGACTCCATCAGATCCACCAGCGTCGCGAGCTTTGCCGCGCGGCCCAGAATCGGCTCCTTCACCTCGCCGGTGAACTTGCCGTCGCGCACGACGAGCTCGTTGGCGCGGTTCTCCTGGAAGCCGATCTTGGCGGCGACTGCGGTCGTGAACAGCGTGAAGCCGCCGGAGACGAGGCAGGTATAGGCGCCGTGGGCGCGCATGGTCGCGACCAGCTCACGGCCGCCCGGGGTCAGCGTGATGCGCTTGGCCAGCACCTCGTCGACCACGCCGGCGGGCAGGTCCTTCAGCAGCGCCACGCGCTCGCGCAGCGCCGGCTCGAACTCGATCTCGCCGCGCATGGCGCGTTCGGTGATGGCGGCGACGTGGGCCTTCATCCCGACGAGATCGGCGAGCTCGTCGATGCATTCCTGGCCGATCATGGTGGAATCCATGTCGGCGAGAAAAAGCTTCTTGCGCCGGGCGCCGACTGGCTGCACGACGATGTCGACGGGCAGGTCGCCGCGAAGCTCACGGAGCCGCTCCTCGATGGCGTGACGGTCGCCTTCGAGGTTACTGTCGGCGCCGAAGGGAATGTCGACCGCAACCCCGTCGAACAGCCAGTGCGCGGGCGCCGCCTGGGGCAGCACGGCGCGGGCGCCATCGACGATGGTCGAGTCGAGCGCGGGATTGTCGGGGTTGCAGATCAGCGTGGCGACGAGGGACATTTGAGGTTTTCGTGAGCGAGGGGCAAGTCAGCAGAAGCCATGTTGGCAAGGCCGTGCTTATCGCAGGCCCGACCGCCAGCGGCAAGTCGGCGCTGGCGCTGGAGCTTGCCCTCAGCACGGGCGGGGTCGTCATCAACGCCGATTCCATGCAGGTCTATCGCGACCTCCGCATCATCACGGCGCGTCCCACACAATTCGAGGAAGCGCGCGCGCCGCATCGCCTGTACGGTCACATCGATGCAGCCGTGAATTTTTCGGCCGGCGCCTGGGTGAGTGATGCCGCCAAGGCGCTCGAAGAGGCGAAAGCGGAAGGCCGTCTGCCGATCTTCATCGGCGGCACCGGGCTTTATTTCAAGGCGCTGACGGCGGGGCTCTCCGTGGTGCCGCCAATTCCTGCCGAGATACGCGAGGACGTGCGCGCGCGGCTGGAACGCAACGGTGCGGAGGCGCTGCATGCGGAACTGGCGCGTCGTGATCCCAGTGCGGCCGGGCGATTGAACCTGCGTGACCGCACCCGGATCGCGCGTGCGCTCGAGGTGGTCGAGGCGACCGGCCGTTCGCTGCTCGACTGGCACCGGGAGGGCCAGCCGCCGCTGCTGCCGAAGGACAGTTTTCACGCGGTATTTCTCGCTCCCGAGCGCGACGAACTCTACGCCCGCATCGATGCCCGCTTCGATGCCATGCTGGGCGCCGGTGCATTGAGCGAGGTCGAGCAGCTCGCCGCCAGACATCTCGATCCGCTGCTGCCGGCGATGAAGGCTCATGGCGTGCCGGCCCTGATGCGGCATCTGCGCGGTGAGCTCAGCCTGGAGGACGCCGCAGGAATCGGCCGCGCCGACACCCGCCACTATGCCAAGCGGCAATTCACCTGGTTCCGGCACCAATTGCCTGAGTTCGAATGGGTGAAGCCCGGGGAGGCGAGGGGATGGCTCGTCGCTATCGTGAACGCGGCCCGCGACCCCGCCTGAGGCGCTTTTCTGTCCGGGTTCCCGAATTTACCTCTCGCCGAACCCGGGGAACACCGCTACACTTGCAAAATCGCGCGGGAACGGCCGCATCGCCTTGACATCCAGGCTTTGGCCGCTATGTTTCGCGCAACCTTTGGGAAGCCGGGCACCTGCCATGCGTAACATTATTACCAAACTCCTTATCGCCGTCGTACCCAGGCACACCGCCGGGGGTGGCTAGCTGCCATCCACATGACAGGCGGTGTGCATGGGCCCTCTTCGGGGCCTTTTTTATTTCCCGAACCCGACACGAACGAAGCCGCTGACAACAGCGCATCCGGAGCAAGCCAATGAGCGACAAGAGCCACGATCCGAACCAGATGACCGGCGCCGCGATGATCGTCCGCGCGCTCATCGATCACGGCGTGACCGACATTTTCGGCTATCCCGGCGGCGCGGTGCTTCCGATCTACGACGAGATCTTCCAGCAGAGCGAGGTCCAGCACATCCTGGTCCGTCACGAGCAGGGCGCGGGCCATGCCGCCGAAGGTTATGCGCGCTCGACCGGCAAGCCGGGCGTTGCGCTGGTGACCTCCGGCCCCGGCGCCACCAACATGGTGACGCCGCTCACCGACGCGCTGATGGACTCGATCCCGCTGGTCTGCATCTCCGGCCAGGTGCCGACCCATCTGATCGGCAACGACGCGTTCCAGGAATGCGACACCGTCGGCATCACGCGCCCCTGCACCAAGCACAATTGGCTGGTGCGCGATGTCAACGATCTCGCAAAAGTGCTGCACGAGGCGTTCTACGTTGCGACCACGGGCCGTCCCGGCCCCGTCTTGGTCGACGTTCCCAAGGACGTGCAGTTCGCGACCGGCACCTATCATCCGCCGCGCAAGTCCGACGTGCACCGCTCCTACGCGCCGCGCGTGAAGGGCGATGCGACGCAGATTCGCAAGGCCGTGGCGCTGCTCGCCCATGCCAAGCGCCCCGTGATCTACAGCGGCGGCGGCGTCATCAATTCCGGCCCCGAGGCGACCAGGCTGCTGCGCGAGCTGGTCGAGGTCACCGGCTTTCCGATCACCTCGACGCTGATGGGTCTCGGCGCATACCCTGCGTCGGGCAAGAACTGGCTCGGCATGCTCGGCATGCACGGCACCTACGAAGCCAACATGACGATGCATGATTGCGACGTCATGCTGTGCGTCGGCGCGCGTTTCGACGACCGCATCACCGGCCGCGTCGACGCGTTCTCGCCGGGCTCGAAGAAGATCCACATCGACATCGACCCGTCCTCGATCAACAAGAACATCCGCGTCGACGTGCCGATCATCGGCGATTGCGGCAACATCCTCGGCGACATCCTCCAGGTGTTCAAGGCGGAGGCGAAGAAGCCCGACATCAAGGCGTGGTGGCAGCAGATCGCGCAGTGGCGCGCCCGCAACTCGCTCTATTACAAGAAGAGCAACGACATCATCCTGCCGCAGCACGCGATCCAGAGCCTGTTCGAGGCGACGCGCGGCAAGGATACCTACATCACGACGGAAGTGGGCCAGCACCAGATGTGGGCGGCGCAGTTCTTCGGCTTCGAGGAGCCGCATCGCTGGATGACGTCAGGCGGTCTCGGCACCATGGGGTATGGCCTGCCGGCCGCGGTCGGCGTGCAGGTTGCCCATCCCGACAGCCTGGTCATCGACATCGCGGGCGATGCGTCGGTGCAGATGACGATGCAGGAGATGTCGACGGCGGTTCAGTACGAGCTGCCGATCAAGATCTTCATCCTGAACAACCAGTACATGGGCATGGTGCGGCAGTGGCAGCAGCTGCTCCATGGCAACCGGCTGTCGCATTCCTACTCGGAGGCGATGCCGGACTTCGTCAAGCTCGCGGAAGCTTACGGCGGCGTCGGCTTCCAGGTGCACAAGCCCGGCGATCTCGACGGTGCCATCCAGGAGATGATCTCGGTCAAGCGCCCGGTGCTGTTCGACTGCCGCGTCGCGTCGCTGGAAAACTGCTTCCCGATGATTCCGTCCGGCAAGGCGCACAACGAGATGCTGTTGCCGGAGCAGGCCAACGACGAGGCCACCGCCAAGGCTTTCGCCGGCGGCAAGGCGCTGGTGTGACGCGAGACATCTGAGGGGACGACAATGAACCAGCCCGCATCCGCCTACTTCATCGAAGAGCGCCACGATCCGAACGAGACGCACACGCTTGCCGTGCTCGTGCAGAACGAGCCGGGCGTGCTCGCGCGCGTCATCGGCCTGTTTTCGGGCCGCGGCTACAACATCGAAAGCCTTACGGTCTCCGAAACCGAGGCCCAGAAGCACCTGTCGCGCATCACCATCGTCACCACGGGCACGCCGATGGTGATCGCGCAGATCAAGAACCAGCTCGACCGCATGATTCCGGTCTACCAGGTCGTCGACATGACCCAGACCCGGCGCTCGATCGAGCGGGAGCTGGCGATGGTGAAGGTGCGCGGGCAGGGCGAGCACCGGGTCGAGGCGCTCAGGCTCGCGGATGCGTTCCGCGCCCGCGTGATCGACGCAACGACCGAGAGCTTTGTGTTCGAGATCACAGGCAATACGGACAAGATCAATCAATATATCGACCTGATGCGCCCGCTCGGCCTCGTCGAGGTGTCGCGCACCGGTGTTGCCGCGATCGGCCGCGGGCCCGAAGGGATGTGAACCATGCTGGCGCGCGACTGGTACTATAACGAGCGGAACCGGATGGGGATCGAGCCCGCGGTGGCCTCGATCTACGACGCCCACGACGATGCCGATCTGCGGGCGCGCGCCGCGCTGAAAATGCTGGGAGTCCAGCGCGGCTGGCGCATCGCCGACATCGGCTGCGGCAACGGCGTGCTGGCGACCGAAGCCGCGCTGCTGGGTGCCGAGGTCGACGCCATCGACATCTCGCCGGCGATGCTGGCGCTTGCCGAGATCTACGCGCGTGATCGCAAGGCGCCCGTGCGCACCCAGTCCGCCGGCCTGCTCAGCTTCGCCTATCGGCCGGAATCCTACGATCTGATCGTCAGCGAATTCACGCTGCACCATTTGCCGGATTTCTGGAAGGCGGTCGCGATGTCGCGAATTTTTCGCGCGCTCAAGCCGGGCGCGAGCTTCTATCTGCGCGATATCGTCTATGCCTCCATGCCCGACGCGATCGAGCGCGACGTGGAGCAATGGGCCGACTACCACATCAAGAACCACGATTTTTCGCGCGAGGGCGTGGTGATGCATATGCGCGACGAATATTCCACCTTCGGCTGGGTGATGGAGCGGATGCTGACCGACGTCGGTTTCACGCTGGTCTCGGCCGATTACCACGCACCGATGCACGGCACGTATCTGCTGCGCAAACCAAGAGCCGGCGAGCAAGGCTAGACGACAACAACAGGGCTGCACGACAGGGCAGAACCGAGAACAACAATGAAGCCGGCCGATATCCTCATCGCCATCCTGGTGGCGATCATCTGGGGGCTTGCCTTCGTGGCAAGCCGGATCGCGCTCGACGAGTTTTCGCCGGAACTGATGACCGCGATGCGCTTTTCCATCGCCGCGCTGCCGTGCCTGTTCATCCCCAAGCCGAAAGTCGCATGGTCGCTTCTGATCGCGATCAGCTTCACGTTGTTCCTCGGTCAATTCCTGAGCCAGGCCTATGGTATCGCCCATGGCGTGCCCGTGGGGCTGACCAGCGTCGTGGTGCAGAGCCAGGCCCTGTTCACCATCGGATTTGCCGCGATCGCCTTCGGCGAACGGCCGACGCCGGTCCAGACGCTCGGCATCGTCATCGCGGCGATCGGCCTGCTCATGATCTGCGGCACGGTTGGTTATGATTTCAGTGTCGCTGCATTTGCGGTGCTGATGATCGCTCCGATCTGCTTTGCCGTCGGCAATCTCCTGCTGCGCGGCGCCCGCGGCGCGCCGATGTTCGATTTGTTTGCCTGGCTCTGCCTCACCGCCGCGTTGCCGCTGTTTGCGCTTGCACTGGTCGTCAACGGGCCAATGCCGACCTTCGAGTCGCTGATCCACATGTCACTGACCGGCTTGATCTGCCTGCTGGTGATCGGCGCCATCTCGACCAGCATCGCCTATTGGCTCTGGGGCCGGCTGCTGCGCGACTATCCCGCCGCGCTGGTGGTGCCGTTCGCGCTGCTGGTCCCGTTCGTCGGCTCGGCCGCCTCCAGCATCGTGTTCGGCGAGCGGTTCGGACCCCTGCGGCTGGCCGGCATGCTGACCGTGATCGGCGGTATCGCGGTGATGGTGCTGGCGAAGCGGCCCAAGGCGTTACCCGAAGAACCGTTGCCGAAAACGGCGTGAGGTGAGCATGTCCCAGTCGCTGTTCTACGCCTTCCTGATCTTCATGGTCGTGATGTATTTCACGCCCGGGCCGAACAACATCATGCTGCTGTCCTCGGGCCTGACCTACGGCTTCCGCCGCACCATCCCCCACATTGTCGGCGTCGTCATCGGCTTCGCCTTCATGATCGCCGCCGTCGGCCTCGGGCTCGGCTCGGCGTTCCTGGCCTACCCGATCCTCCAGACTCTCCTGAAATATGCCGGTGCGGCCTATCTCGTTTATCTTGCTGCCGTGATCGCCATGTCCGGCCCGACCAAGCCGGGTGAAGGTGATGGTCGCCGTCCGATGACCTTCTGGGGCGCAGCCATGTTCCAGTGGATCAATGCCAAGGGCTGGGTGATCGTGATCGGCACCATCACCGCCTTTGCGGCCATCGCCCAATTCCCGCTCAACATCGCGATCCAGACCCTGATCAGCCTGCTGGTGGGGTCAGTGTCGTGCGTGGTCTGGGCGCTGTTCGGTACCGCGTTGCGGCCGGTCCTGACCTCCGAGCGGCTGGTCCGCGCCTTCAATATCCTGATGGCGATCCTGCTGCTGGTCTCCCTCTACCCCGTCTTCATGGATGCATGATGCCGCAGTTTTCCATGCAGAAACGGGTTTCCCAGGGGGCTGAAAATGCTCTAGACAGCCCCCGAAATCCGCAAATTTCACTGCCAAGACCTGACCAACGGCCGATTCTGGCCACCTGAACGAGGAAACGACCCATGCGTGTTTATTACGATCGCGACGCCGACCTGAACCTGATCAAGGGCAAGAAGGTCGCCATCGTCGGCTATGGCAGCCAGGGCCACGCCCATGCGCTCAACCTGAAGGATTCCGGCGTCAAGGACGTCGCCATTGCGCTGCGCAAGGACTCGGGCTCGGTCAAGAAGGCGGAAGCCGCCGGCTTCAAGGTGATGGAAGTCGCCGAAGCCGCCAAATGGGCCGACCTCGTCATGATGCTGACCCCGGACGAGCTCCAGGGCGACATCTACCGCGAGCACCTGCACGACAACATGAAGAAGGGCGCCGCCCTGGTGTTCGCGCACGGCCTCAACGTCCACTTCAACCTGCTCGACCCGCGCGCCGATCTCGACGTGCTCATGATCGCGCCGAAGGGCCCCGGCCACACCGTGCGCTCGGAGTATCAGCGCGGCGGCGGCGTGCCCTGCCTGATCGCGATCGCCAAGGACGTCTCGGGCAACGCCCATGACCTCGGCCTGTCCTATGCTTCGGCTGTCGGCGGTGGCCGCGCCGGCATCATCGAGACCACCTTCAAGGAAGAGTGCGAGACCGATCTTTTCGGCGAGCAGGTCGTGCTCTGCGGCGGCCTGGTCGAGCTGATCAAGGGCGGCTACGAGACCCTGGTCGAAGCCGGCTACGCGCCGGAGATGGCCTATTTCGAGTGCCTGCACGAAGTGAAGCTGATCGTCGACCTGATCTATGAAGGCGGCATCGCCAACATGAACTACTCGATCTCCAACACTGCGGAGTATGGCGAGTACGTCACCGGCCCGCGCATCGTCACCGCCGAGACCAAGGCCGAGATGAAGCGCGTTCTCGCCGACATCCAGGGCGGCAAGTTCGCCCGCGACTGGATGCTCGAGAACAAGGTCAACCAGACCTCGTTCAAGGCGACCCGCGCCAAGCTCGCCCAGCACCCGATCGAGGAGGTCGGCGCCAAGCTGCGCGACATGATGCCCTGGATCAAGAAGGGCGCGCTGGTCGACAAGTCGAAGAACTAAGCCGTTGTGCCCCAGACGCAGCGCAGCACTGTGGTGTTGCGCTGCTGATCCGGGGCCCAATGCGGCTCCTGGGTCCCGGCTCGGCGCTTGTCCGGGACATGGGTAAGAATCCAAGGCATGATCGCGTGAACTTCAGGGGAGAAGATCATGCGATCTGTCGTCGTCACCGGTGCGTCCACCGGCATCGGCTGGGCCACAGCAAAATTTCTGATTGAGCGCGGCTTTCGCGTGTTCGGCAGCGTCCGCAAGCAGGCCGATGCCGACAGGCTCAAGGCCGAGCTCGGCGCCAATTTCACGCCGCTGCTGTTCGACGTCACCGACGAGGCTGCGGTCCTTGCTGCCGCGCGAACAGTCCGCGAGGCGCTGGGCGGCGAGACGCTGGCCGGCCTCGTCAACAATGCCGGCATCGCGGTCGCAGGCCCCGTGCTCGAATTGTCGGCCGATGATTTCCGCCGCCAGATGGACATCAACGTCATCGGCCCCGTGATCGCGACGCAGGCGTTCGGGCCGCTGCTCGGGGCGGACCCGTCGCTGAAGGGGCCGAAGGGGCGGATCGTGATGATCAGCTCGGTCGCGGGCAAGAACGGCAATCCGCTGTCGGCGCCCTACTGCGCCTCCAAGCACGCCGTCGAGGGACTGTCGGAAAGCCTGCGCCGCGAATTGATGCTGTTCGGCATCGACGTCATCATCGTCGCCCCCGGCGCGGTGAAGACGCCGATCTGGAGCAAGGCCGAACAGACAGATCTGTCCGTTTACCAGAACTCGCCCTATCTGCCGGCGTTGAACAAGGTCATGGCCTTCATGATGGACCTCGGCGCGAAGGGCCTGCCGGCCGAGCGGATCGCCGAGATCGTGTTCGAGGCGCTGATAGCGGTAAGCCCCAAGGTGCGCTACCAGATCACGCCCGACCCGCTGCGCCATCTGATCGGCGCCGTACTGCCGAAACGGACGGTCGATCGCATCATCGCCAAGCGGCTCGGGCTGCTGCCGCAGGGGTGACTGACGCTCAGTTCGCCCCGGCCGCAAGCCGCGCGGCCTCCGGCCCGCGGTCGAAGCCCGACCATGCCCCAGCTTGTACCGGAAGAGCAGGTGGCGGCCCAAGACCCGAGCCGTCCAGCCTGTCCGGCCTGCGGCCCATCGCCGCCCGCGAAACATTAAGCGAAGGTCGGATCACGGCGCGCGTTGCCTGTCCTTGACCGTTCAGTTACAGTTTTATGACACGGTGCAGGCTTTCCGGCTGCGCCGGACGCCCTAGCCGCCCTTATTCCCGCCTTGGGCCGGCCAGACGGCTAGGTATCATTGCGCCGGACCAGCTGTTGCGTGTCGTCGATGGCGTCCGCGCCCAATCCAGGTCCTTCTGCCGCCACCGCCGTCCTCGCCAGCGTCGCCGCGCTCGGCATCTGGCGGCTGCTCGCGGTTGCCGCGCCGCATCTGGCCGCGCTCGCGCTGATGTACCAGACCGAGACCGATTTCGGCTCGCGCCTCTCCTTCGCGCTGGCCTGGGGCATCCTCAATTTTTTCTGGATCACGCTGCTGCGCCGGCCGGCGCTCTCCGGCGCGCTGTCGCTGACCATGGTCGTGGTGCTGGTGCTGCTGTCGCGGCTCAAGCACGACGTCGTCCAGATGACGGTCAACTTCATCGACCTGATGATGATCGACCGCGACACCGTCGCGTTCCTGTTCACGATCTTCCCGAATTTGCGCTGGTCGGTGATCCTGGCCGGCTTCGTCACGCTGCCGCTGATGTATGCGCTGTGGTGGCTCGATCCGTTCCGTATCCGCCGTCTGCCGGCGCTCGCCTGCAAGCTGGCCTGCCTTGCCGCGCTGGTCGGCTATTCGCTCTATCATCCGGACGAAGCCTGGCGCGGCTATTACGACGACGGCTATCTGTCGAAATTCTTCCGCTCCGGCGTCAGCTCCGTCTCCGACTTCGTGCAATACGGCTTCATGGAATCGGCCGCCGCGACCAACGAGCGGCTCAACATGCCGCTGGTCGATTCCTGCCATCCGGCCGGCCGCCGGCCGAACATCATCATGATCCATGATGAATCGAGCTTCGACATCCGCGCCGCCCAGGGCATCAAGGTGCCGCAGGGCTATGGCAGCCACTTCAAATCCTGGGACGGCAGGCAGCGCACGTTCCTGGCCGAGAGCAATGGCGGGCCGAGCTGGTTCACCGAATACAACGTGCTCGCAGGCCTCTCGTCGCGCTCGTTCGGCCGCTTCGCCTATTTCGTGACGCGCATCGCCTCGAACCGCGTCGAGCGCGGCCTGCCGCTGGCGCTGCGCCGTTGCGGCTACGACACGATGTCGCTCTATCCCGCCCATGGCGGCTTCATGGCCGCGCGCAGCTTCCAGATAACGACCGGCATCGAACGCTTCCTCGACGCCAAGGACCTCGGTGCCAAGGACGTCGAGCCCGACGGCTTCTTCTACGACAAGGCGCTCCAGCTGATGGGTCAGCAGCCGCCCAACAAGCCGCTGTTCACCTTCATCTATCTCGGTGCCAATCATTTCCCCTGGGAGACGCGCTTCCGTCCCGACCTGCTGCCGAACTGGCGCGCGCCGGGCAATGTGGCTTCCATCGACGAATATCTGCGCAGGCAGGCGATCAGCGCCGAGCAATACAAGGCGTTCGTCGCGGGCCTGAAGAAGACGTTCCCGGGCGAGCCCTTCCTGATCGTGCGCTATGGCGATCATCAGCCTGAGTTTGCACCGGGTATCCTCGAGCCCGGGCTCGACGAGGGCGCTGTCGGCAAGAAGCTGGACGCCTACGATCCGCGTCTCTACGCGACCTATTATGCGATCGATGCCGTCAATTTCGAGCCGGTCAGAAGCGAGGCCGTGATGGACACGATCGACGGTCCTTATCTGCCGCTGGTGATCCAGGAGGCCGCCGGCATCCCGCTCGATCCGTCCTTCGCCGAGCAGAAGGAGATCATGCTCCGCTGCAAGGGCGTTTTCTACAGCTGCAAGGACGGCGCCGAAGCGCGGCGGCTGAACCGCCTGCTGATCAATGCGGGGATGATCAGGGGGCTGTAGCCGGCTTGCTTTGGCCGCAAGCGATACTCTTTGACCGTCCACCCTGAGGTGCTCACCAAGCGGCGTCAGATCGTAGGGTGGGCAAAGCGAAGCGTGCCCACCATCCCGTCGCGTGTGTTGAGAGACGGTGGGCACGGCGCTTTCGCGCCTTTGCCCACCCTACGAAATCCGGGCCTACCGCCCGCCTACCTTCTCCCATAGCCATTTCGCCACCGCATCCGGCGAGGAATTCGCGTCGTTGCCGCTGGCGCGTAGATTCGCCTCGCGCATGGTGGCGATGTCGATCTTGCCGAGCAGTGGCTGCAGCGCTGTCTTGAGCCGCTCGTCGCCGGCACGTTTCGGGGCCAGCAGCAGGATGGCGTCGTAGGGCGGGATCGCGTGCCTGGGATCGTCCAGCGCGACCAGATCGTATTTCGCGATCAACCCGTCGCTGGTGTAGCCGGCGATCACGTCGACCTCGCCGCTCGCAACCGCCGCATACATGAAGTCGGGCTGCATCTGGCGCTGGGCGCGGAATGAGAGGCCATAGGCCTTTTGCAGCGCCGCCCATTCCGGGCGCGAGAAGAACTCGTAGTCGCCGGCAATCGATAGCGTCGATGCATGCGCGGCGAGATCGGCAATGGTGCGGATACCAAGCGCCTCGGCGCGCTTCTTCGGAAGCACCAGCGCATAGGCATTCTCGAAGCCGAGCTCGCCGAGCAGGGTGATGTTGTCCTTTGCCAGGCTTGTCTTCAAATCCGTCAACAGCTCTGCGCGCGGCTTGATCTCGGTGCGATGCAGCTGGTTGGCCCAGAGCGTGCCGGAATAATCGACATAGAGATCGATGTCGCCGGCTTTCAACGCCCCGAAGATCACGCTGGAGCCGAGGCCCGAGCGCGCCGTTGCGGACAGACCGGCGGCCTGGAGGCGGTCCCCCATCAACGTCGACAGCACATATTGCTCGGCGAAGGTCTTGGCGCCGACGACGTAGCCCTGCGACGAGCGCCCCATCGTCGGCACCAGCGTTGCGGCGACCAGCGCTGCGATTCCGGCCGCGCCGAGCGCGGTTCGGGCGCGGCCGCGGCGGCGCAGACCGCTCTCGATCAGGCCGAGCAGCTGGTCGACGGCGAGCGCGAGCAGGGCCGAGGCAAAGCAGCCGAACAGCACGAACACCCAGTTCTGGGTTTGAAGCCCGGCGAAGATGTAATTGCCGAGGCTGGTCTGGCCGATCGGCGTCGACAGCGTCGCGGTGCCGATCACCCACACCGCGGCGGTGCGGATGCCCGCCATCATCACCGGCAGCGCCAGCGGCAGCTCGACCATGACCAGCGACTGCCGCGCGGTCATGCCGACGCCCTTGGCGGCCTCGATCAGCGCGGGATCGATGCCGTTGAGCCCGGTGATGCCGTTGCGCAGCACCGGCAGCATCGAATAGAGCGCCAGCGCCAGCATCGCCGGCAGGAAGCCGAACGCCGAGAAGGACACGCCGAACCAGGCCAGCGTCACCGAGGCGGCCAGCAGCAGCAGCGGATAGAACAGCGCGAGCAGCGCCAGGCCCGGCACCGTCTGCACGATGCTGGCGATTGCGAGCAGGATGGCTCGCGGCGCCGGGCGGTTGCGCGTCAGCATCGCCAGCGGCAGGCTGACGGCAAGGCCGAGCGCGAGCGCGGCAAGACTCACCCGCACATGATTGCCGAGATAATCGGGCAGATGCGCCAGCGCCTCGCCCCAGCGTGGATCGGCGAGGAAGCTCATGCCGCACCGCTTTGTGGCAGCAGCGCGTTCAGCCGCTCGACCTGGCGCCGCGGCGTACGCAGCAGCTCCAGCACGTAAGCGTCGCTGCTCTTCGAGAGCGCGGCGGGGGTGCCCTGCGCGAGCAGCTGTCCGCTGTGCATCACCGCGATGCGGTCGGCGAGCAGGATCGCCTCCGTCATGTCATGGGTGATCATCACGGTGGTCAGGCCGAGCTTGCGATGCAGCGAACGATAATCCTCGCCGAGGGCATCGCGGGTCAGGGGATCGAGCGCGCCAAACGGCTCGTCCATCAGCACGATGCGCGGCCTCGCCGCCAGTGCCCGCGCCACGCCGACGCGCTGGCGCTGGCCGCCGGAGAGCGCCTCCGGCAGACGCCTGCGATGCGCGTTGCGGTGGAGCTGCACGAGACCCAGCAGCTCGTCGACACGTGCTGCGATATCGGCCGCCGGCTCGCCCAGCAGTTTCGGCGTGATCCCGATATTGTCGGCGACGCTCAAATGCGGAAACAGCCCGCCGCTCTGGAACACGTAGCCGATCCGCCGCCGCAGCGCGACCGGATCGACGCTTTGCGCGTCCTCGCCTTCGATCGTGATGGTGCCGCCATCGGCCTCGATCAGCCGGTTGGCGAGCCGCAGCAGCGTGGTCTTGCCGGAGCCCGAGCCGCCGACGATCGCCACAAACTCGCCCTCGGCGATGTCGAGCGACAGATCGTCCACGGCCTTGAGCGAGCCGAAGCTCTTGGTGACGTGGGCATAGCCAATCATCGGCCTGGACGGCATCGGGCAGGGGCTCACCTTGCTGACCCGCCCACGGAGGGAGGGAATGAGAAGACCCATGCGTAGCACGCTTGGCGCCTTGATTGAACTTGGCCGCGCGAGCGGCTAAGGCATCGGGCCAAGTTCGGAGGGAACATATGTCAACGCCAACGGCAGTGGCGCTGGAAGATGCCAAGGTTGCGTTCCGGCTCGGGGACGGGCGGGTCTATACGGCGGTGGAGAAAGCGCATCTTGCGGTCGCGCAAGGCGAGTTCGTCGCCATTGTCGGGCCCACGGGCTGTGGGAAGTCCACGCTGCTCAACGTCGCGGCCGGGCTGCTGAAGCCGGCCGCCGGCAGCGTCAGGATATTCGACCAGCCACTCGCCGGGCTGAACCGGGATGCCGGCTACCTGTTCCAGGCCGACGCGCTGTTCCCGTGGAAGACCGCGCTCGACAATGTCGCGATCGGGCTGGAGATCAAGGGCACGCCGCGCGCCGAGGCACTGCCGCGCGCGCAGAAATGGCTGACCTCCGTCGGCCTTGGCGCGTTCGCGGGTCGCTATCCGCACATGCTCTCGGGCGGCCAGCGCAAGCGCGTGGCGCTGGCGCAGGTGCTGATCCGCGATCCAAAAATCCTCTTGATGGACGAGCCGTTCGGGCCGCTGGATGCACAGACCCGCCAGGTGATGGGCAATCTGCTGCTCGATCTCTGGAATGCCGACCGCAAGGCCGTGCTGTTCGTGACCCATGATCTCGAAGAGGCGATCGCGCTCGCCGACCGCGTCGTGATCATGTCGGCCGGGCCGTCCTCGCGTATCATCGGCGACTGGCGCGTGAGCCTGCCGCGCCCGCGCGACATCTTCGAGGTGCGGCTGGACAAGGAGTTCCACGCGCTCCACCGCGAGATCTGGAGCGTGCTCAAGGACGAGGTGATGAAGGGCTACGCGCAATCCACCCAAGCGGCGGAGGCGGTCTGATGTCGCGTCCGACGCTGTTCGCGCTCCAAGTCCTGGTCGCGGTCGTCTGCATCGTGCTGTGGCAAGTGCTGTCGACCGTCCCCGTGTTCGGCAAGATCCTGCTGCCGCCGTTCTTCTTCTCCAACCCGCTCGACGTCTTCAGCCAGATCGTGAAGTGGTTCGCCTCCGGCGTGATCTGGAAGCATCTCGGCATCACGCTGGCGGAATCGATCCTGGCCTTCGTGATCGGATCGGCCGGTGGTGTGCTGGTCGGCTTCTGGTTCGCGCGCCAGCCGCTGGTCGCAGCTGTATTCGACCCCTATGTCAAGATGGTCAACGCGCTGCCCCGCGTGGTGCTGGCGCCGATCTTCGCGCTGTGGCTGGGGCTCGGCATCTGGTCCAAGGTCGCGCTCGGCGTGACCCTGGTGTTCTTCATCGTGTTCTTCAACGTCTATCAGGGCGTCAAGGAGGTCAGCCGCACCGTGCTCGACAATGGCCGCATGCTCGGCATGAGCGAGCGGCAGCTGATGCGGCACGTCTATTGGCCGTCGGCGCTGTCCTGGATGTTCTCCTCGCTGCACACCTCGGTCGGCTTTGCCGTGGTCGGCGCGGTCGTCGGCGAATATCTGGGTTCGGCGGCGGGCCTTGGCTATCTCATTCAGCAGGCCGAGGGCGTGTTCGACGTCGCCGGCGTGTTCGCCGGCATGTTCGTGCTGTCGGCCTTCGTCATCCTGATCGACTATGGGGTCACGCTGGTGGAGCGGCGCCTGTTGGTGTGGCGGCCGACCGCATCGGATGGGCGGGGCTAGGCGCGAGGCGGGACCCGCGTATCGGCGCGGGCCCCCGGTCGCGAAGCCTCAATCCAGCAGCTTGGTGTCGTCGGGCGCCTGGGGCGGCGTCTTGATTGCGATCGCCTTGACCTGTCCGCTGATCGGCTTGGTGCCGCCATGCGGCGTGCCCTTCGGAATGATGACGAGGTCGCCCGGCTTCACCGTGACCTCCTTGTCGCCGAGCCAGATCGTGCCGGTGCCATCGAGAATGTACTGGATCTCGTTGGTGTTGGGATGCATGTGCTTGGGCACATTGCCGACCTGGATCGAGATCGTGGCGCCGTCGGCACTCGCGAACATTTTTGAGCGGTAGCCGACATTGTTGGCGGCCCCGAGCGCATCGCCTTCCATCTCTCCGGTGTGGATGATCTGCGCGGTGATGTTCTCGGCGGCGAGCGCCGGCCGGAGCAGCTGGTTCGCGCCGCATCCGGCGGCAAAGGCGGCGGCGATCGACAGCCCGATTGCAAGGCGATTCATGGATGATCCTCCCCATCACGAGTTTGTTGTTGTACCCGCATGCTATTGCGCCAAAAGGCCGATGGCCAGTGCCTTAGGCCACGCTTCTCAAGCCCGTCGCGCTGCTCTATGGTGCCGCCGGCCGAACGGAGGAAACCAATGAAGAACACGATTGCCAGGCTCGCCGCGGCGCTGCTCGCACTGACGCTCACCACCGGATTTGCCGCGGCGCAAAGCAAGGTCACCATCGCGGTCGGCGGCGGCTCCTGCCTGTGCTATTTGCCGACGGTGCTGGCCAAGCAGCTCGGCGAATACGACAAGGCCGGCCTCGATGTCGAGCTGGTCGACCTCAAGGGCGGCTCGGACGCGCTCAAGGCCGTGCTCGGCGGCAGCGCCGACGTCGTGTCCGGCTATTTCGACCATTGCGTCAATCTGGCTGCCAAGAAGCAGGAGCTCCAGGCTTTCGTGGTCTATGACCGCTATCCCGGCCTCGTGCTCGTGGTCGCGCCCTCGCGCACCAACGACATCAAGTCGGTCAAGGATCTCGCCGGCAAGAAGGTCGGGGTCAGCGCGCCCGGTTCCTCGACCGACTTCTTCCTGAAGTACATGCTCAAGAAGAACGGCATCGATCCGACCAGCGCCGCCGTGATCGGCGTCGGCCTCGGCGCCACCGCGGTCGCCGCGATGGAGCAGGGCCAGATCGACGCGGCCGTGATGCTCGACCCCTCCGTCACCGTGCTCCAGGGCAACCACAAGGATCTGCGCATCCTGTCCGACACCCGCACGCAGAAGGACACGCTCGAGACCTTCGGTGGCGAATATCCCGGCGGCGCGCTGTACTCGACCGCGGCCTGGGTTGCCAAGCACGAGAAGGAGACCCAGGCGCTCACCAACGCGATCCTCGCCACGCTCGCCTGGATCCATTCGCATTCGCCTGAGGAGATCATGGCGAAGATGCCGGAGGAGACGGTCGGCAAGAACAAGGATCTCTATCTCGCCGCACTGAAGAACACGATCCCGATGTT
The DNA here is from genome assembly GCF_028128835.1 of Bradyrhizobium sp. CCBAU 65884. Lineage (NCBI taxonomy): Bacteria > Pseudomonadati > Pseudomonadota > Alphaproteobacteria > Hyphomicrobiales > Nitrobacteraceae > Bradyrhizobium > Bradyrhizobium sp. CCBAU 65884. Next base: position 144,744 of record NZ_LBJU01000121.1, read on the forward strand.
CTCTGAAACCGGCAAGATGGACCCGAAGGGCGCGGATGCCGTGCTCGCGGTGTTCAGCGTCGGCTCGCCCGAGGTGGCCAACGCCAAGATCGACGTCAGCAAGACCTTCACCAACAGGTACGTCGAGCAGGCCAGGAAGACCACGGGGAACGCCAAATAGCTGACGCGAAGGCGTGATAGTCGCCCCCTCATGACGTCACCGATCATTCATCGCGTCACGACGCTTGCTCTTGCCGTGCGGCCGATCGTCTGGCCGTTCGCCGAGGAGCGTCGCGACGAGATCGCAGCGCATTTCGCCGAGAAGCAGCGCGAACGGCCGAAGATCTGGAACGGCCGCGTCCTGCTCGGGTGCGATCCCGTGTTCACGGGCGGCCATTTCGCCTCGACCTATTTCGAGACCGATTTCGCAAGCTTCCTCGCCTGGCGCGACTGGGGCTTTCCCGGCGCGCCCGTGTTCAACGGTTTTGGCATGGGCGCGCTGCGCACGTCCGACGGCGCCTTCGTGATGGGCGAGATGGCGCAGCACACCGCGAACGCGGGCCGCATCTATTTCCCGTCGGGCACGCCCGATCTCGACGATGTCAGGGATGGGACGCTGGACATTCCCGGCAGCGTCGTGCGCGAAATTCAGGAAGAGACCGGCTTGACGGCGGCGGACTATGAGGCCGAGCCGGACTGGTATTGCGTCGTCAGCGGCCCCGCGATTGCGATGATGCAGGTGCTCAACCTCGATATGCCCGGCGACGAGGCTCGCGCCCGGATCGAAGCCAATCTCGCCCGTGAGGACGAGCCTGAATTGTCGGCCATTCATCTCGTGCGCGGGATGGGTGATCTCACGCCGACCATGCCGCGATTTGTCACGGCCTTTATCGAGCAGCAGTTCGCCTCGCGCTGATGCGCGAGGCTTGACATCCCTGCGCTCTGCCCATGTGATGGGGGCAACCAAAAGCAAGACGAATGCATTGCACAATCGTCCAGGGAGGTTTTGATGCGCCTGCGCATGGCTGCCCGATTGGTACGTGGGCTGGTGATCGCGATATCCGCGACGAGCCTGGCGGTGGCCGCCCAGGCTCAGGACAAGAAGATCAAGATCGGCGTCGTTTTTGATTTGACCGGACCTCTGGCCGGCGGCGGTTCCGAACTCGGCTATATCGGCGCAAAGATCATCCTCGACCATTTCGCCAGGACGGGCGTCGAAGGCTACAAGATCGAGGCGGTCTATGCCGATGCGCAGAGCAAGCCCGACATCGCCATCAACGAATCCGTCCGCCTGCTCGAGCAGGAGAAGGTCGACATGGTGCTCGGCTTCTTCTCCTCGGCGCAGTGCGTGCCGGTGGCCGCTCGCGTCGAGCAGCTCAAGAAGTTCATGTGGATGACGACCTGCATCTCGTCCGCCGTGTTCAACGAGAAGGGCTACAAATACGTTTTCCGCCCGCAGGCCAGCGGCGACCAGTTCGGCATGATGACGATGGACTTCATCGCGCAGAACGCCAAGGCGAAGTTCGACAAGGAGCCAAAGGACCTGCGCGTCGCCATCATCCACGAGGACGGCGCCTATGGCGTCGACGTCTCGAAGGGCAACGAAGCAGGCGCGAAGAAAGCCGGCTTCAACGTCGTGATGAAGGAGGGCTATTCGGCGACCGCGCCCGATCTCTCCGCGCTGGTGACCAAGCTGAAGCGCGCCAAGCCCGACGTGATTTTCCACACCGGCTACAACCCTGACATCACGCTGCTGCTCCGCCAGGCCCGCGAGCAGGGCCTGAAGTTCGGCGCGCTGATGGGGCATGGCGCGGGTTACGGCGTCTATGAGAAGTTGAAGGAAGGCATGGGGGCGGATGCCACCTACATCTTCAACACCGACCCGATCTCGATCTGGCTCGCCAACCAGAAGTCCATGGATCCGAAGCTTCCGCCCGTGATCAAGATGGTCGGCGAGGAGTTCGACAAGATCAGGCCGGGCGTTGCCATCCGTTCCGCCCATGTCGGCATCGGCGCGTCCAATACTTACGTGTTCATGGCCGACGTGCTGCCGCGCGCGATCAAGAAGTACGGCGGCGTCGATCCCGAGGCGCTGCGCAAGGCGGCGCTCGACACCGACATCCCCGAAGGCGGCACCATGCTCGGCTTCGGCGTGAAGTTCTACGGCGAGGGCAGCCCCATGGCCGGGCAGAACGAGCGCTCGTTCCCCGTCGTGATCCAGTACATCGACGACAAATCCTCCGTGGTGTGGCCGAAGAGCCAGGCGCAGCGCGAAGCCGTGCTGCCGCTGCCGAAAGGCACCACCTACAGCAACCAATAGCGGCGGAGTGCTCTGGTGCTGGAGGTCAGTGGGCTGGTGAAGCGGTTCGGCGGCTTCACCGCCGTCAACAACGTGTCGTTTCGGGTTGATCAGGGCGAGATCCTCGGGCTGATCGGCCCCAACGGTTCGGGCAAGAGCACGATCTTCAACATGCTCTCCGGCACGCTGGCGCCGACATCGGGCTCGATCGTGTTCGGCGGCTCCGAGATCGCGGGCCTCGCCCCGCACCGGATCATCAACAGCGGCGTCGGCCGCACCTTCCAGATTCCGCGGCCGTTCCGCCGCCTGACCATCTTCGAGAACGTCGCGCTCGCCGGCTTTTACGGCCAGGGCCGCCACAGCCGCGTCAAGGCCGAGGAAGCGGCCGAACGGTCACTCGCGATGGTCGGCCTGCCGACCGATCGCCATGCCAGCGTCGACGGTCTCGGCGCAGCGGGGTTGAAGAAGCTCGAGCTTGCGAAAGCGCTCGCCACGGCGCCGAAGCTGCTGCTGGCCGACGAGAGCCTCGGCGGTCTCGACGAAACCGAGATGGATCAGGCCGCCGACATGTTGCGCAACATCCGCGACGAGCTCGGCATCACCATCATCTGGGTCGAGCACATCATGGGCGTGCTGATGCGCGTCGTCGATCGCGTCATGGTGCTCGATCACGGCGAGAAGATCTCGGAAGGCTTGCCGAGCGCGGTCGCGGGCGATCCGCGCGTGATCGAGGTCTATCTCGGCACCGATGCCGAGACCACGCAGGCCGCGGCCGCCGAAGCGCGCCGCCGCGCGGGAGGCTAGACATGCTGGAGCTCCGCGCCGTCAATGCCGGCTATGGCACGTTCCAGGCGCTGTTCGATGTCAATCTCGACGTGAAGGCCGGCGAAGCCGTCGGCGTCATCGGCCCCAATGGCGCCGGCAAGACCACCCTGATGCGTGTCATCTCCGGCCTGATCCGGCCCTCGCGCGGGTCGATCCGGATGGAGGGGACCGACGTCGTGGCAACGCCGCCGCACAAGATCGTCAGCCTCGGCATTGCGCATGTGCCGGAGAACCGGCGACTGTTTCCGCAGCTCTCGGTCGACGACAATCTCAAGATGGGGGCCTTCATGAAGGAGGCGCGCAGCCACTATGCCGATCGGCTCGAAGTGGTGTTCGGCCTGTTTCCGCGCCTGAAGGAACGGCGCCACCAGATGGCGGGCACCATGTCCGGCGGCGAGCAGCAGATGTGCGCGATCGGCCGCGCGCTGATGTCCAATCCAAAGCTGCTGCTGCTCGACGAGCCCTCGGCGGGGTTGGCGCCGGTCGTGGTGCAGCAGGTGTTCGAGCTGGTGAAGCGGATCCGCGCCAGCGGGCTGACCGTGCTGATCGTGGAGCAGAACGTGCAGCAGGTGCTGAAAGTGGTCGATCGCGCCTATCTGATCGAGGCGGGCACCATCCGGGCATCCGGCACGTCCGCCGAGATGCTGGCGAGCGACACGGTCAAGGAAGCGTATCTCGGGGTGTGAGGGGGCATGCAGGCATTCTTGGACATCTTCGACATCTACCTGCTGGAGGCCGTGATCAACGGCATCCTGCTCGGCGGCGTGCTGGCGCTGCTCGCGCTCGGGCTGAACCTGATCTTCGGCGTCATCGACGTGACCTGGATCTGCTATGCCGAGCTGGTGATGATCGGCATGTACGCCATGTATTTCATGGTGCAGTATTACGGCGTCAGCTATTTCGTCGCCGCCCCCTTCACCATCCTGCTGGTCGCGATCCTCGGCGCGGCGCTGCATTACCTCGTGATCGCGCCTCTGCTGACCGCGCCGCCGATCAACCAGCTGCTTGCCACCGGCGGCGTGCTGTTCGTGCTGCAGAGCTTTGCCACGGTCGCCTTCGGCATCGACTTCCGCAATCTCGGCATCCGCCTGCCGGTGCTCGCCCTCGGCGACATGAACTTTAGTTACGCGCGACTCCTGTCATTTTTGGCGGCGCTGGTCGGCATGGTCGCGGTCTATCTGTTCATGACCCGCACCTTCACCGGCACCGCGATCCGCGCCATCTCCCAGGACCGGCAGATCATGGCGCTGATGGGCGTCGACACCAAGCGGATCTATCTCATCACCTCTGCAATCGGCGGCGGGTTGGCCGGGCTCGCCGCCTGCCTCCTGGTGCTGCAATATGACGTGCATCCCTTCGTCGGCCTCTCCTTCGGGCCGATCACCTTTCTGATCTGCGTGCTCGGTGGACTCGGCAATTTCATCGGCGGCTTCATCGCAGCCTTCGTGTTCGCCGAGATCATCTCGCTCGGCGGCCTGTTCTCCGATCTGGAATGGGGCTATGTGCTCGCCTTCGCCTTCTTCATCGTCATGATGTTCATCCGGCCCGCGGGCCTGCTCGCGAGGCGCCGATGATGGGGCAAGGGATGATCGAGCAACGGCGGCTTGCAGCATGGGGGATTGGGCTGGCGGCGCTGGTCGCGCTGCCCTTCGTCTATCGCGATCCCTATCATCTGCACATCCTGGTGCTGATCCTGATCTGGTCGTTCGCCTATACGTCGTGGTCGATGATGGGGCGGTTCGGCCTCGTCTCGCTCGGCCATGGCGGCTTCATGGGGATCGGCGCCTATGTCACCGCGCTGCTCTGGAACCACCTCGGCGTGTCGCCCTGGATCGGCATTCCCGTCAGCATGGTCGCGGCCGGCGCACTGGCGCTGATCGTCGGCTACCCCTGCTTCCGCTTCCGCATCACCGGACACTATTTCGTTCTGGTGACGCTGGCGCTGTCAGGCATCGTGCTCCAGGTCATCACGGCGACGCGCGACTACACCGGCGGCTCGCTCGGATACACGCCGAATCGAACCTCGGGCAACAAGCTGCTGGCACTGCAGTTCGACGACAAGATCACCTGGTATCTGATTGCGCTCGGGGTCTGGCTGTTCGGCATCGTGGTCTGGCACTGGGTCGACCGCAGCATGAGCCGCTACGCGCTGGAGGCGATCTCGGAGGACGAGGACGCAGCGGCCGCCGCCGGCGTCGACGTCACCGCGGAGAAGCTGAAGATCACGCTGCTCAGTGCCCTGATGACGGCGCTTGCGGGCGCGATCTACTGCCAGTACCAGATGTTCATCACGCCCGACACCGTCAGCGGCATCGCGGTATCGCTCCAGATGGTGTTCGCAGCCATCGTCGGCGGCCTGTTCGTCTCGCTCGGCCCGACCTTCGGCGCCGTGATCACCATCCTGCTGGCGGAAACCCTTCGCATCGGCTTCGGCACCAAGGCGGTCGGCTGGGACAACCTCGTCTATGGCGTGCTGCTGGTCCTTTTCATCATATTCCTTCCCAAGGGCATCCTTGGTAGCGTGCTCGACCGATTGAAGCCGCAACGCAAGGTGCCCCGCGCTCATGAGCAAGAAGCCGTCCAAATCGCTCGCCCAGGAACTTGACCGCTACATCACGCCGTTCCGCTACGACGGCTCGGGCAAGTTTCATCTCAAGGCGCACAAGACCGACGAGAAAGGCGATCTCGACAAGGAGAAGGCGCTGGCGATTCTCGACGCCAACAAGAAGCGGCTGATCGGGTTTCAGGAGAAGCTCTATGCCCAGGACCGCTGGTCGCTGCTGATCGTGTTCCAGGCCATGGATGCCGGCGGCAAGGACAGCGCCATCAAGGCGATCTTCGAGGGCATCAATCCGCAGGGATGCGAGGTCCATGCCTTCAAGGCGCCGAGCAGCAAGGAGCTCGACCACGATTTCCTCTGGCGCCACGCGATCGCGCTGCCCGAGCGTGGCCATATCGGCATCTTCAACCGCTCCCATTACGAGGAATGCCTGGTGACGCGCGTGCACCCGGAGATCCTCGCCAAGGAGAAGCTGCCGCAAAAGCTCGTCACCAAGAACATCTGGAAGGAGCGGTTCGAGGACATCTCGGCGTTCGAGCGCTACCTCTGCCGTAACGGCACCGTGGTGCTGAAGTTCTTCCTCAACGTGTCCAAGGACGAGCAGCGCGAGCGCTTCCTCGATCGGCTGGAGGATCCGGCCAAGCAGTGGAAGTTCTCCATGGACGACATCAAGGAGCGCGCGCTGTGGCCGCGCTACCAGGCGGTCTATCAGGACATCGTCCGGCACACCTCGACGCCTCATGCGCCGTGGTACGTCGTGCCCGCGGACCACAAATGGTTCGCGCGCGTCGTGATCGGCTCGGTGATCAATGCCGCGCTCGAAAAGCTCGACCTGCGTTTCCCCCGCGCCGACAAGGCCTCGGTGACCGAGTTCGAGCAAGTGCGCAAGGCCTTGGAGAAAGAGGGGACGGGAGGCAAGAAGAAAGCAAAGTGACAGCCAATCGGACCGCCGACCGCAAGACCGTCAATTTCGCGCTCCAGGGCGGCGGCGCGCACGGCGCCTTCGTCTGGGGCGTGCTCGACCAGGTGCTCGAAGACGGCAGGCTCGCGATCGAGGCGGTCAGCGCGACCAGTGCCGGTGCCATGAATGCGGTGGCGATGGCTTCCGGCATGGCGCACGGGGGTGGGGAGGCCGCGCGGGAGAGCCTGCACGCATTCTGGTACGAAGTGTCTCGCATGGACATGGCGTACGATTTGATGTCGCCGCTGAACCAGTGGATCCAGGCCCTGAAGCTGCCGCCGGAATATCATCCGGTTCACGCCGTCATCCACACGTTGACGCACACGCTGCCGCCGGGTCTGCTCAATCCCTTTCATTTCAATCCGCTCCGGTCGCTCTTGCAGCGCGTCGTCGATTTCGACCGGCTCAATTCCTCGCCCGAGGCGCCGCAACTGTTCCTCAACGCGACCAACGTCCGCACCGGCAAGATCAAGGTATTTCAGAGCCCGCATCTCACCGCGGAGACCGTACTGGCCTCGGCCTGCCTGCCGCCCTATTTCCAGGCCGTCGAGATCGACGGCGAGCATTATTGGGACGGCGGCTACCTCGGCAATCCCGCGATCTTTCCGCTGATCTACCGCAAGGGCAGCCACGACGTCATCGTCGTGCAGGTCACGGCGATCCGGCGCGACGAGCTGCCGACGAGCGCGGCCGACGTCCTCCATCGCATCAACGAGATCAGCTTCAATTCGTCCCTGATGCGCGAGATGCGCGCGATCGCCTTCGCCACACGGCTGATCGATGATGGCGAGCTCGACAGCGGCAAGCACAGCCGCATGTACATGCACTGGATCGGCAACGACCAGCTGATGTCGCAGCTCGGCACGGCCACGCAATTCCATCCCGAATGGAGCCTGTTGTGCCGCCTGCGCGACGAGGGCCGTTCGGCGGCGCGAAGCTGGCTGGCGCGCAACTTCGACCGGGTCGGGATGGCCTCGACGGTGGACCTGGCCGACATGTTTCTCTAGGCCGCAGACAAAAACTACGAAAACGACCCCATGCACAGTAGCCGGGCGCAGCGGAATCAATGGCTTGCCGGCGGGTGTCATATGAATGCTGATTTTGCGAAATCACATTCACGCGGCGGGCAGAACGGGGGCATGATGTCACCACGCCTATCCAGGGGAACCGGCACATTCAAATGTGATCCCTCACATCATTGATCCCGCTTGACAGTGTTGTGGCACAGGAGGAGCATGCCGATGGTCGCAACAAGCGACGCGCAACGTCCACCTCATGAGCAAGGGGAGGTCTATGACTCCACCTCCGCAAATCCAGCCGCGTTAAGTGCGATGGAGCTCGTTCGGACTATCGCATAGCGGCGGAAAACCGCGAACGGCACGCCGGGTCAAGGTTTAGCGGGCTGCATCAGTGAGGCATAGCCCCTACCTTCCCGGCGCTGTATTTTGCATCACATCGATCGTGTCCGGATGGCCGTGACGAGGCCGGCCGCGACAGGTGGTTTTGACATCCTGCCTTTCTCCTCCACCTTCCTCCTTGCCGTCATTCCGGGCCGCCTCCCGGAATGACGGAGGGTGTTGCTTGGCAGGTCGGCTGGCCCGAGCGCGCGCCTCGAAGGATGGCCGCAGCGCAATTGCCAGGCAACTGACCTGCGCCGATGTTGCGGTTCCCGATCTTCGCATTGCGGCAAATGCCAAGAGAATGTCGCCTCAAAGGCCTACTTCCGACACAGGCCCCGGGCGAATAGCTGCGATCCGACATGACGCATGTGCTTCGGCGGTGACGGTCCCGACGCCGCCGGCTCATTCATTTTTTCCAGGGAATCCTCGTGTCGCATAAGCTTGCCCCGGCGGTCCTCGCCGCTCTCTTCCTCGCGATCTTCTCTCTCTCCGGTGTCCGCGCCGAAACGCCTCGGCCGGCGACGAATAACGCTGCCGCACTGTCGCCCGACGAAGCAAGGCGCGCGCTGGAGACGCTCCAGGACGACAAGAAGCGCGCGCAGATGATCGATACGCTGCGCGCGATCGCGAGTGCGTCCGGTCAGCAGCAGCCTGCGCCGCCCGCGCCGGAGCAGAAGTCGCCGATCCCGCTCTCGGCCGACGGCCTCGGGGCGCAGCTGCTGCTCTCGGTGTCGGAGGAGATCGGCGAAATCTCCAGCGAGATCGCCAGCGTGGCGCGGACGCTCACGCATTTCCCGGCCTTCTACTACTGGATCGTGCGGACCGCGAACGATCCGGCGGCCTATAATCTCCTGATCGAGATCGCCTGGAAGCTCGCGCTGGTGCTCGGTTGCGCGCTCGCGGCCGAATGGGTGATCTTCCGCCTGATCCGCCGTCCGGTTGCGTTCCTGGAGGGACGCGTGCCCCAGACCGCGCGCCTGCCGGCGCAAGCGCTGCCCATCGCCGATCCGCCGTCATCGGTGACGGATGTCATCGCCGAACCGGAGCTGCACAAGCGTCGCCACAGCCTGGCGCGGGTCTGGCAGGTCATGCTGCGACTGCCTTTCGTGCTGGGGCGCTTCGTCCTTGAACTGCTTCCCGTGGTCCTCTTTGTGGGCGTTGCCACGGCGCTGCTCGGCACCGAGATCGGCGAGCCCACGACGGTTCGCCTCGTGATCCTCGCCGTCGTCAACGCCTACGCATTCTCGCGCGGGCTCATCTGCCTGGTTCGGGCGCTGGCGGGGCCGTTCGGCCTGTTTCCGGTGCGCGCCGAGACCGCGGCCTATATCGAGATCTGGGCGCGCCGCATCGTCGGCGTCGGCGTCTCCGGCATCGCCTTTGCCAATGTGGCGCTGCTGCTCGGTCTGCATCGTGCCGGTTATGCCGCGCTGCTCCGCATGGTGATGCTGGTCGTTCACCTCTTCATCGTCGTCATCATCCTGCAATGCCGCCGGCAGGTCGCCGAGGCCATCCGTGCGCCGGCCGAGCGGCAGGGCATCGCGGCCCGCCTGCGCGACCGCATCGCCGGCGGCTGGCATTATCTCGCCATCGCACTGGATCTTGCGCTGTGGGCGGTGTGGGCGCTCAACATCCGCAACGGCTATTCGCTGCTGCTGCAATATTTCGTCGGCACCATCGTGGTCGCGGTGATCACGCGCGTCGCCATCATGCTGACGCTGAGCCTGATCGACCGCGGCTTCCGCATCAGGCCGGAGATCCTGCAGCGCTTTCCGGGCCTCGAGATCCGCGCCAACCGCTATCTGCCGCTGCTGCGCCGGATCGTCTCCAGCGTGATCGTCTTCATCGGCTTCGTGGCCGTGCTCGAGGTCTGGGGTGTGGACGCCATCGTCTGGTTCTATGGCGGCCAGATCGGCAGCCGGCTGATCTCGGCCGTGGTGACGATCGGCGTCGCCGTCCTGATCGCGGCGGCGACCTGGGAAGCCAGCAACGCGCTCTTAGACCGCCAGATCAACACGCTGTCGCGGGACGGGCATTACGCCCGTGCCGCGCGGTTGCGCACCTTCCAGCCGATGCTGCGCACCGCGCTGCTGTGCCTGATCGCCACCGTCGTCGGCCTCACCGCGCTGAGCGAGATCGGCGTCAACGTCGCGCCGCTTTTGGCGGGCGCCGGCATCGTCGGCATCGCCATCGGCTTCGGCTCGCAGAAGCTGGTGCAGGACCTCATCACCGGGCTGTTCCTGCTGCTGGAGAACACGGTCCAGGTCGGCGACAATGTCAGCGTGTCGGGGCTGTCTGGCGTGGTCGAGAACGTCTCGATCCGCACCATCCGTCTGCGCGCCGGCGACGGCGCCGTGCACATCGTGCCGTTCAGCGCGGTCACGACCATCACCAATGCCAGCCGCGGCGCCGGCAACGCCTCGGTCAGCGTCAACGTCGCCTACAAGGAAGACACCGACCGCGCCGGCCAGATCCTCAAGGACATTGTCGACGAGATGCGCCGCGAACCGGAATTCCGCCCGCTGATCCGCGGCGACCTCGATCTGTGGGGCATCGACAAGGTCGACGGCGCGATGGTGTCGATCGTCGGCCAGATCCGCTGCACCGAGGCCGGGCGCTGGCCGGTCCAGCGCGAATTCAACCGCCGCATGAAGCTGCGCTTCCAGCAGAACGGCATCGACGTCGCATCCGCCACCCAGACCATCTTGATGCACGTCGTGCCGCCGCTGGATGGCGCGGCCAATCTGACGCCGCGGCGGGCGGCCGGATAGTCGCTCGGTCGAAATTTCCGGCTTGCCTCCGCGCACCCGGCAGCGTTCACTCGGCCTCCAGCCCGCTGCCGACATGCGGGCGATGAAAATGGGTGGGTGGAATGCTACGAGGGCTATGGGCCGCCTTGCGCGGTCACGTGATCGTCTTGTGCGCCGTGGTCGGATGCGGGACGTGGATTGCACCGGGCCATGCCCAGCCGTTTCCCTCACGCCCTATCACCCTCATCGTACCGTTCGCCGCGGGCGGTCCGACCGACACGCTGGCGCGGATCCTGTCCGAGCGGATCGCCGCCGAGCTACGCACCACGGTCGTGGTCGAGAACGTGGCCGGCGCTTCCGGCAGCATCGCCGGTGCGCGCGTGGCGCGTGCGGCCCCGGATGGCACCACCATCACCATCGGCCATTGGGGCACCCATGTGCTGAACGGGGCGATCTTCAAGCTGCCCTATGACGTGGTCGTCGATTTCGAGCCGGTCGCGATGATTGCGATGGGAACGCAGCTCATCGTCGGCAGGAAGTCACTCGAGGCGAACAACCTGAAAGAGATGATCGCCTGGCTGAAGGCCAACCCCGGCAAGGCCACCGCCGGGACGGCCGGGGCCGGCACGGGCGCGCATGTCGCCGGCGTCTTCTTCAAGGACAAGACCGGCACCGACTTCCAGTTCGTGCCCTATCGCGGCGCAGGACCTGCGATGATCGATCTCGTGGCCGGCCAGATCGACATCATGTTCGACCAGGCCTCGAACTCGCTGCCGCACGTCAAGAGCGGTGCGATCAAGGCCTTCGCTGTGACCTCGCCGACGCGGCTCGCATCTGCGCCCGATGTGCCGACCGTCGACGAAGCGGGCCTGCCGGGTCTCTACATCTCCTACTGGCACGGCATCTGGGCACCGAAGGCCACGCCGAAGGACATCGTCACGAAACTCAACGCGGCGATCGTCGCCGTGCTCGCCGAGCCCGCCGTCAAGCAGCGCTTTGCCGAACTGGGGCAGGAGATTCCGCTACCGGCGCAGCAGACGCCCGCAGCGCTTGCGGCGTTCCAGAAGGCCGAGACCGAGAAATGGTGCCGATCGTGAAGGCTGCCGATATCAGGCCGGAATAGCCGCGGCGTTAACCTTTTCCCGCGTGCAACTGCCCGTCGTTATCGAGAGTCTCGCTGCGGTGCGAGATCACAATCGATGCCTCCGTCGCTACGTCCTTGATCTCGATGGAGCGCTGGCCGACAATGTCCGCGGTTCAATGTGAAGCTTTTTGGGGGAATTCGTGAATAGACCTGCCCGGGTCGTTGCCCAATCGACGCCGCAAGGCATGACATTGCTGCGCGATCCCTTGCTCAACAAGGGCACCGCCTTCACGGAAGCCGAGCGCGAGGCCCTGGGCCTGCGCGGCCTGTTGCCGCCTTGCGTGCTGACGATGGAGACGCAGGCTCAGCGCGTCCTCACCAATCTGCGCACGCTGCCGACCGATCTGGAGAAATACGTCGCGCTGAACGCGCTGCATGACCGCAACGAGGCGCTGTTCTTCCGCGTCGTCGTCGACAACATCGACGAGATCCAGCCGATCATCTACACGCCGACGGTCGGGCTTGCCTGCCAGAAATTCGGCCTGATCTTCCAGCGGCCGCGCGGCATGTTCATCTCCTCGCGCGATCGCGGGCAGATCGCCGAGATTCTGAAGAACTGGCCCTATTCGGCCAAGCTGATCGTCGTCACCGACGGCGAGCGCATTTTGGGGCTTGGCGATCTCGGCGCCAACGGCATGGGTATTCCTGTCGGCAAGCTCTCGCTCTATTCGGCCTGCGCCGGCGTGCATCCGGAAGCGTGCCTGCCTGTTGTGCTCGACGTCGGCACCAACAACGAAGAGCTTTTGAACGATCCCTATTATCTCGGCCTGCGCGAGCAGCGGCTGACGGGCGAGGCCTATGACAGCTTCGTCGACGAGTTCATGCAAGCCGCGCGAAAGACCTTCCCGGGCGTGCTGATCCAGTTCGAGGATTTCGCCAATCATTCGGCGTTCAAGCTGCTGCACAAATATCGGGATGAAGCCTGCGTTTTCAACGACGACATCCAGGGCACCGCGGCGGTGGCGCTCGCCGGCCTGTTCTCGGCGCTCCGCGTGAATGGCGGCAAGCTGAAGGATCAGAAGATCCTGTTCTTAGGGGCAGGCGAAGCGGCGACCGGCATCGCCGATCTCGTGGTCTCTGCCATGATGGCGGAGGGTGCTTCGGAAGCCGAAGCTCTGCGGCGCAACTGGCTGGTGGATTCCCGCGGCCTCGTCGTCGGCGGCCGCGAAGGCCTCTCCGGCCACAAGCTGCGCTACGCGCATGCCGAGCAGGCGCCGATCAGCGACTTCCTCACCGCGATCAAGACGCTGAAGCCGACGGCGATCATCGGGGTTGCCGCGGTCGGCGGCGCCTTCACGCCCGAGGTGCTCGAGACGATGGCCGAGCTCAACGAACAGCCGATCGTGTTCGCGCTCTCCAACCCGACCTCGAAGGCCGAATGCTCGGCGGAGGATGCCTATCGCTACACCAAGGGGCGCGCGCTGTTCGCCTGCGGCAGCCCGTATGAGCCGGTGACGCTCAACGGCCGCAGCTTCGTGCCGCGCCAGGGCAACAACTCCTACATCTTCCCCGGCGTCGGCCTCGGCGTCATCGCCAGCGGCTCGAAGCTGGTGACCGACGAGATGTTCATGGCGGCGGCCCATACGCTCGCTAATTGCGTCGGCAAGGAGGATCTCGCGCAGGGCAGCCTCTATCCGGCCCTGCCGCGCATCCGCGAAGTCTCGGTCCGCATCGCCGCGGCCGTTGCCGACGTCGCCTATCAACGCGGGCTCGCCGACGGACCCGCGCCCAACGACGTCAAGGCTCTGGTGCAGTCACAGATGTACGAGCCGCATTACTGAGTGCCTCCACACCGTCATGGCCGGGCATAGCCGTCCGAAGGACGGCGTCGCTTCCGCTTGCCTATGTCCCGGCCATCCACGCCGTGCTCCGTGGCACGAAGAACGTGGATGCCCGGGCCTTCTCCTCGCCGAAGCGGCTTCGGCCGCGCAGGCGGGACAAGCCCGGGCATGACGACCTTCTGAATTCAAGCGGCTATTAGGTCAGCCCGGCGCCACCATCACAGGTGGAATCGCCGTTGCCTCGCGCGGCCGCATATGCGACAATCTGTAGCGTTACAAGAAAACTCAATCCGCAAGGTAAGCCGCCATGGACGATCGTTTGCCCGAACTGGGCGACCTCGAGCACGAGGTCATGCAATTGGTTTGGGCCCATGGTCCTGTCACGGCCGAAATCGTGCGCGAGCGGTTGTCGCGGCGTCTGAAGGAATCGACGGTGCGCACGGTGCTGCGTCGGCTCGAAGAAAAGGGCTATGCTAACCACACCGTGGACGGACGCACCTATGTCTACCACGCGGCCGAAGAGCGCTCGCGGGTTGCGGCCAAGGCGGTGCAGCGCATCGTCGACTGGTTCTGCAACGGCTCGATGGAAGAGGTCCTCGTCGGCATGGTGGACAACAAGATGCTCGACCAGCAGCAATTGCGCACGCTGGCCGACCAGGTGGCCAAGGCGAAGAAGGCGAGGGGAGTGAAGAAAGAATGATCGCAACTCTGGCGGAGGCGGCACTGCGCTCCCTTGTCCTGGGAGGCGTCGTCTGGTTCGGTCTCAATCTGTTTCGCGTGCGCAACCCGCACGTTCACATGACGGCGTGGGTCGTCGTGTTGCTGGCGTCGCTGGCGATGCCCTTCGTGATGCACTGGCCGACGCTCACGATCACCCGTCTGCCTTTGCCGGTCGTCGTGCCGGATGATTTTCTGCCGGCCGACATCTCGATGCTGGAGACGCCGCAGCCCGCGCTGCCAGTCGCGCCCGGCAGTGCTATCGCGCCGCAAGCCAGAAGCGGGCTTTCGATCAATTGGTGGCTCGTTGCCACCATCATCTATGCCGGCGTCGCCGGCCTGTTGCTGCTGCGGCTCGCGACCGGGCTCTGCCTGACCTGGCGTCTGGCGCGCGCGGCGAAGCCGATCAAGAGCCTGCAGATGATCGCCGTCGACGTGCGCGTCAGCCGCGATGTCGGCGGCCCCGTCACCTTCGGCTCGACCATTCTGGTGCCGCCGCAATTCGCCGGCTGGGACGCGAAGAAGCGCCTCGCGGTGCTCGCGCATGAAGGCGCGCATGTCGCCAATCGCGATTTCTACGTCCTCCTGCTGGCATCGCTCAACCGCGCGGTGTTCTGGTTCAGCCCGTTCTCGTGGTGGCAGCTCGCGCGCCTTGCGGAGCTCGCCGAGATCATCAGCGACGCCGAGGCGATCGAGGTGATCGACGATCGGCTGTCCTATGCGGAAATCCTGCTCGATTTTGCCAGCACCGTGAAGCCGCGGCCGGTCGAGCTAGCGATGGCGCGGGCCTCGACCGTGCGCGCCCGTGTCGAGCGCATCATCGCGGCTGCCGCCATGCCCGTCGCGGTCAGCTGGCGAAAGCGGCTGTGGATCGCGGCTGCGATCGTCCCCGTGGTGATCGTGTCCGCCGGCATGATTGCCTATCGCACGCCGGACGCGGTGCCTCTGGCGGCGGATGCCGGCGAGGTGCCTGCCCAGCATTACCGCCCGTTCGTCAATTTCTACGCCATGGGTCCGGCCTCGGTGTTCGCCATCTTCCGCGAGGGCGACGAGGTCTATGGCCAGCTCACCGGCCAGCGCAGGCTGCGCCTGACGGTCGGCAATGACGGCACGGCCACCTACGCGGCCTCGTCCGGCGAGATCACCTTCGCGCTCGATGCGGAGCGCCACTCGTCCGAGCTGACGCTGCGCATGAACGGCCGCGACATTCGTGCGGTTCGTGTCGCCGAGATGCCGGCGGCGGTAGCCGAGCCGGTATCGCTCGATCCGTATGTCGGTTGGTACAGGATTGCGCCAAACCGCGTGCTCACCGTGCGCCGCGACGGCGACCGTCTCTCATTGCGGGAGACCGGCCAGGACGCAACGCAGGTGCTCCCCGAGGGCACCGACGCCTTCTCCTTCCGCGGCGATCATCTCGTGATCTTCCTGCGCGACGAGCAGGCGAAAGTGTCGCGCCTGCTGGTGCAGAGCGCCATCTTCGGTGCCCGCCTGGGAGCCCGCGTCGACCCGGCGGTGGCCCAGGCGGTCGAGGCGGATTTCGCGCGCCGCCTCGCGAAGGTCTCCGACAGATTCAGGGAGCAGGTGCCGGCGGCCGGCAGTAAGGAGATGGTCTTGGCCGGCATCGAGGATCTTCGCCGCGGCACGCCGGACTATGATCGCATGAGCGCGTCGCTCGCGGCCAAGGTCCATCGCTATCTCGCCGAAATGCAAACGACTTTCGTGGCGCTCGGCGCGGTGGAATCGATCTTCTTCCGCGGCGTCGGGCCCGGCGGCTATGACATCTATGGTGTGAAGTTCGCGAACGGCAGCGCGGAATTTCGCCTGATGATCGAGCCGGACGGCAAGGCCGGCGACGTGTTCTTCCGCGCCGACGGCAATGACGAGATCGGCGGCATGGTGTCTTGCGCGGAGGAGGCGAGCGTCCGCGGCCGCGCCGGAACCTCGCCGATCAGGATCATGCTCTATAACGAGTTGGCCGACGACATCCAGGTCTTCAATCTCGATGCGGACGGCAATCGCAAGGCGCAGATCGTCAGGCCCAACATGACCTGGTTCACCACCACCACCGTGAACAATCCCTGGATGATTGCCGACAAGTCGGGACGGTGTCTGGAGATCCTGATGCCGGGCCGGCAGACCCGCTTCCACAATGTCGAAGCTTCAAACCTCGGCGTGCGTCCGGGGCGCGCCGCCCGCCGCGCCGTTCCGATCGCCAATGGCGAGGAGATGCTGCGCCGTTATATCGAGGGCGTCGGCAGGGGGCAGCCGGACTACGCGCACATGACGTCGGAAGTGGCCGACATCACGCGCCAGCAATTGCCGTTCGACCAGGCGATCCTGGCGCGGCTCGGCGCGCTGCGCGCGGTGTCCTTCCGCGGCGTCACCGCGCTCGACAGCGACATCTACATCGCCCAGTTCGCCAACGGTTCGGCGGAATGGCGCATCGGCGTCAGGAACGACACCATCACGAAGATTGCGCTCGGGCCGAATTTCTAGGGACGCCGGCGGCTCCCGATGTCGTGACGGAGGTGCTGCAATCTCCGCTTGTGGGCCAGTGCCTTGAATGCTACGCTCAGTAGCATTACAAATCGTAGCTTAGAGCCGGAACATTCGCCATGAGCAATTCCGCAAGGGCCGAAGTCGTGCTGGCTCTGCATCGTTTCGGGATGGGGCCGCGGCCGGGATCGATCGCCGCCGTCGGGAGCGACCCGCGCGGCGCGCTGATCGCCGAGCTCGACCGCCCGCTCGCGCTCACCGCGGCGAGCGCTCTGCCCCCCAGTGCGAAAGCCTATCGCACCGTGGCCGATGCCAATGCGCGGCGAGCCGCGCGGGCCAAGCAGGCGCAGCAGCAGGCCAAGAAGCAGCAGATGGCGTCGGCTGGCTCGGGCGATCAGGCCGAGGCGCGGCCCGAGGGGCAGGCACAGGGCTATGCCCAGGAAAAGGATGCGGCCGAGATGGCGGCGAAGCAGGCGGCCGACGCCATTCCCGATCCAGGGCGTCCGATCTACCTGCAGGAAGCCAAGCTCCGCACGGAAGCCGCGCTCGCGGCCGATATCGGTTTTGCCGAGCGGCTGGTGTGGTTCTGGTCCAACCATTTCTGCATCTCGGCCAACAAGATTCAGAGCATGTCCGGTGCCTATGAGCGCGAGGCGGTTCGCGCCAACGCGCTCGGCCGCTTCGTCGATCTCCTGCTGGCCGTCGAAGGCCATCCGGCCATGCTGTTCTATCTCGACAATCTGGAATCGATGGGCGCCAACTCGACGGCCGGCATCAATCGCAACCGCGGCCTCAACGAGAACATCGCGCGCGAGATCATGGAGCTGCATACGCTCGGCGTGCGCACCGGCTACACCCAGGACGACGTCATCAGCTTCGCCAACGTGATGACCGGCTGGACGCTGGTGCCGCCCGGCGCCGATCCCCAGCATGGCGGCGAGTTCACCTTCAATCCGCGGCTGCACGAGCCCGGCGGACAGACCATGCTCGGCAAGCGCTACGAGCAGGAGGATGTCGAGCAGGGCCGTGCCGTGCTGCGCGATCTCGCCGCGCATCCGGCGACCGCGACCCATGTCGCGACCAAGCTCGCGCGCCATTTCGTCGCCGACGCGCCGCCGCCGGCGCTGGTCGAGCAGATGACGAAGAGTTTTCGTGAGACCGATGGCGATCTCAGGCAGATCGCGATCGCGATGGTGTCGTCCGACGAGGCGTGGCGCGCGCCGCCGGCAAAGCTCAAGCGTCCGAGCGAATGGGTCGTCGGCATGGTGCGTGCGACCGGCATCACGCAGGTCGATCCCGTCCTCTACACCGGCGGCCAGCAGCTGCTCGGCGAGCCGCTATGGCGTCCGTCCGCGCCCAAGGGATATCCGGATGACGAAGCGAGCTGGATCGACGGCGTCGGCCGTCGCCTCGACGTCGCCAACAATTTTGCCGAGCGCATATCCGGCAGGGCCGATCCGCAAGCCATCGTCGAGGACGTCTTTGCATCCGAGATCGCGGCCGAGGTGAAGCAGGCGGTCGGCCGCGCCGAGAGCCGGCAGCAGGCGCTGGCGCTGCTGTTCATGTCGGCGGATTTTCAGAGGAGGTGAGCATGGGCGTCAATCATCTGCCCACGCGGCGCGAGCTTCTGGTCGGCTCCGGTGCGCTGTTCGCATGGAGCCAGATGCCCAGGATCGCGCGCGCCGAAGGCCGCGATCCGCGCCTGCTCGTCATCGTGCTGCGCGGCGCGCTCGACGGCCTCGGCGCCGTCGCGCCGGTCGGCGATCCCGACTGGATCTCCTTGCGCGGCGATCGCGCGCTGCTGCTGGACGGCAAGCCGCCGGCGCTGCCGCTCGATGCCTTCTTCGCGCTCAATCCGGCGATGCCGAATTTGCACCGCCTCTACAGGAGCGGCAAGGCGGCGATCGTCCATGCCACGGCCACGCCCTATCGCGAGCGCTCGCATTTCGACGGCCAGGACGTGCTGGAGAGCGGGCTTGTCAAGCCCGGTATGACCAGCTCGGGATGGCTCAACCGCGCGCTGCTCGCGCTGGAATCGGGCGGCCGCGTCGATTCGCGCGGCAGCCGCGCGCTCGGGATCGGCTCGGTGACGCCGCTGGTGGTGCGCGGCTCCGCGCCTGTGATGACGTGGGTGCCGCAAAGGCTCTTGCCGGCGAGCGAGGACACGCAGAGCCGCCTGCTCGATCTCTACCAGCACACCGACCCGAAGCTCGCGACCGTGCTGCAGGCGCGCATCAAGCTCGCTTCGCTCAGCGGGGCGCCGGGCACGGGCGAGGCGATGTCTGACGATCCAACCCTGGCGCCGCCGGGCATCGCACGCGTGCGCGCCTACTTCTCCGACGCCGCCGGCACGGCCGCGCGCTATCTCGCCAAGCCCGACGGCCCCCGCGTCGGCGCCATGGGCTTCGTCGGCTGGGATACGCATATCGCGGAAGGCGCGGCCTCGGGCCAGCTCTACAATCTGCTCGGTGCGCTCGACGGCGCCTTCGCCGCGATCGAGAGCAACATGGGCGAAGCCTGGAAGGAGACGGTGGTGGCCGTCGTCACCGAGTTCGGCCGCACCGCCCGCATCAACGGCACGCAGGGCACCGATCACGGCACCGGCACGGTCGCCTTCCTGATCGGCGGCGGGCTCGCCGGCGGCCGCGTGATCGCGGACTGGCCGGGGCTGAAGCCGGCGCAATTGTTCGAGGATCGCGATCTCAAGCCGACCACCGATCTGCGCGCCGTGCTCAAGGGCCTGCTGAGGGATCATTTGCGCGTCGAGGAGACAGTGCTGGCGGAAACGGTCTTTCCCGGCAGCGCAGACATCAAGCCGATGGGGGGCCTTGTGGCCTGAAGCGCGATGTGCACGCTGACGCAACGAGAGCTCGATTTTCTCGCCAGCTTGAAGACGACTTGGCGACGGCTCTATTGGCGTGAGTTCGCGCGTCTTCTCGAGGAGGGGGCAGAGTCCGGCGAGACTCGTGTCGATATTTGCCCCGCCTCGCAAAGGACATGAGGAGAAGCCTGGATGAGACGCCGCCGGTTCATTTCACTTCTCGGGGCAGCCGCGTTGGCGCCGCTCTCCGCTCCGCCAGTATCTGCGGAGCCATCTGGCGGCTGCGGTGTTCCGCTTGCGCGAGATGATGGCTGGCCTGCCGGCTCCGTCAACGACGATGGGCTCGTCAACCGCGACGCGCTGTGCAGGATGGGGGATCGGCTCGCATCAAGCGATGCCAAAATTCATGCAGTTCTGGTCGCCCGCGACGGCAAGCTGGCGTTCGAACGTTACTTCAAGGGCGCCGACGAGATACCCGGCTACATCTACGGCCGCCGGGTCGAAACCATCGCCTTCGATGCCGATACGTTGCACAACATGAAGTCTGTTTCGAAGAGCGTTGCATCTCTCGTCGTCGGGATTGCGATCGATCGCGGGCTGATACGCGGCGTCGACGAGCCGATCTTCAGCTTCTTCCCCGAGCTGTCCGACTTGCGTTCTCCCGAAAAGGACCGCATCCGGCTGGCGCATGTGCTCACCATGTCGATGGGCCTGAAGTGGGTCGAGGCGACACCCGCGACGGGAGACGACGACAATGACGAGACGCGGATGCATATGGCATGGGATCCGTGTCGCTACGTTCTCGGTCTTCCCGTGACCGCCGCGGCGGGGCAGGAGTTCTTCTACAACACCGGCGCGCTCACGCTTGTGTCGGCCATCATCCGCAAGGCGACTGGACGTCCCCTCGACGAATTTGCGCGCGAGAATTTGTTCGAACCTCTGGGTATCACCGGCACGGCGTGGGGCCGGTACAGGGGGGATACCGATGCCGGAGGAGGATTGCGCCTGCGGCCGCGCGACATGGCCAAGATCGGCCAACTCGTGCTTGCGGGCGGTCGCTGGAACGACCGCCAGATCGTTTCCAAGGCATGGATCGAGGCTTCGACGGCGGAGAAGATCAAGGCGACGGACGATCAATCCTACGGATATCTGTGGTGGCGCGGCCAAGCGCGCCTCAATGACCGGAAGGTCGCCTGGGTCGGCGCGCTGGGGCGCGGCGGGCAGTCGATCCGCATCGTGCCGGAGCTCGATCTCGTCGTCGCAGTGACTGCGGGTTACTATCAGGACTACAGCCCGAAAGCGTTTCAACTCCAGTTCGGTATATTCAGGGACGTCCTGCGCGCGATCCCGCCTCCGGCCTGAGCTGGAGCCGGCCACCGTCAGGGCAATCGCATATGGCATTTCCGCCAGCTGAGCGCGCGCCTCGTCCTTCGAGACGACGCGCTTCGCGGTCTCCTCATCAGGATGAGGCTAAGCGGCATCGGTGCCCGTCAAGACTGCTGCCGCACACTCCGTCCTCATCCTGAGGGCCCGCCAGCGGCGGGCTGTCCCGATTCAGGACGCGTCACTGTGGTCGAATCGTCACAGCTGACGCGAAACGGCGGCGGCCCCACGCCCGCTTTTGTTCCGACAAGGTTCTGCCCTCATTGCCCACCGAAATTCCGGGCAGTTCGGAGGGCGCATCATGTCTCGCATTGCACGTGCCGAAACTGCCCGGATTTCGCTGGCAACCTCGAGCCGGCTGCTGCTGGCCATCGTCGGGGCCGCCTCGCTCGCCGCCTGCGCGCAATCGCCGGTCGGCCGCCAGAAGGCCGATCTCGCGGCCACCGGCCGGCAGGCTGCGGTCGAGCGGCCGCACCGGGTGGCGGCGCTGCATCCAAGGCCGGTCAGCCGGGTGCGCATTCCCAATGGCGATGCAAAGCAAGCGGCCTCGCACGGCGTTGCCAGCTTCTATTCGGATACGGAGACTGCGAGCGGCGAGAAGTTCGACAAGAACGAATTGACCGCGGCCCATCCGACCCTGCCATTCGGCACGAAGCTGCGCGTCACCGACGTTTCCTCCGGCCGCTTCGTGACCGTCAGGGTCAACGACCGCGGTCCCTACATCCGCGGACGCGTCGTCGACGTCTCGCCTTCCGCGGCCGAGGCGCTCGGCATGGTCGACAGGGGCATCACCAATGTCCGGCTCGACGTCGTGCAATGAGGCCCGGTCCGTCGAGATCGATTCCCGCACTTAACCGGCTGTTAGCCGCTCTGTCGCACCATGGGTGTCCAACAAGTCGGGGCTCCGGGTTCGGGGTCTTCTGGGGAGGCGGCGCTTGAACACGATCCAGTATCTCGAAGATCAGGCTGCGCGCGCCGAGAGGCTCGCCAAACGGATCACGGATACGCTGACGATCGAAAGGCTCCTGACCTTCGCGGGCGAGCGCCGCCGCGAGATCGAGGTCATCGCCGGCAAGCACCGCCGCGCTTAACTCCTGCATCCATGCTCTGAGCGCATTCGCCCTCGCTGCGAGGCGCGGAACTTCTTCCTTTTTCCTGCGTCATGACAGTGATGAAGAGGAGGACATCATGGGTTTTGGACGAGGTGCTTTGCTTTGGTTGCTTGGCGTGCCGCTGCCGATCGTTCTGCTGCTGGCATTGTTCTGGCACCACTAAAGCATGATCCGGACCCGGAGGGCCGCGTTCGCGCAAAGCGGTTGTCCGAAGAGATCATGCTCGACTGAAATGTTGGCACACGAAAAGCGCCGCGGAAGCGGCGCTTTTTTTGTTCCTGCGAGCCGAGGCAATCGATGAGGTGGATGTGTCGTCAGCTATGGCTCTCGACGAAGTCGCTGAGATAGTCGGGCAGCTCTATGCCATAGATGTCGCAGCGTGCCTTTATCGCGCCGGCGACGTCGGTCGAGATGTCCTTCATCCAATGTTCGAGCGTGTTGAACGAAATCACCTTGATGGGGTCGTTGAAGCAGCCGGCGACGAACTCGCCGATCGTGGCTTCGAGATCGCTCCGCTCGATGCGAATCTCAGTCGCCTGGTCGAGGCGGTCGATCACCACGAACAGGGTCTTGTCTGCGCCATAGGGCACGACCGGGGGTAGTACGCCAGCTGCAAGCATGTGAGGCACTCACGCCTTGACTTCCGATCTCCCCTAACGGGAAGAACCGGCAGAAAGTTCCTACGCGCCTGCATGTGAAGCGCCGTCAGAGAAATTCTCTCCAGCGCGAGAGCTCGATGACGTGTTCGGGCGAGAGGATGCCGGTCACGAGCGGCGGCTGCGCCGCTGTCCGGATCTCATAGAGATGCCGGGTCGTGGCCGGCTTTCCCATGAACGCCGAGATGCACTCGTCCAGAGTGCCTTCCGTTATCGGGTATGATTCCCGGTCCGGCCGGCGCTGGTTTGCGAGCGACGGCCATTTATGCAGGGCCGCAAGCGCACCGAAATCGACCTTTGACTCCGCAACCGCGTCCCCCATCGTCCCACCTCACGCAAAAAACACCCCAGCACGCGGATTTGCGTACCGGGGCCCATACCTGTCGCTGCATCTCGACGCCACAACGCAGCAGCCGGGAAAAGGTTCCCGGCCGCGGTGTCATGATCAGCTCGCCGCCGCCGCGATTCTCTGCCCCGGGCTGGCTAGCCCGTGGCCGTGCTCGTCACCGCGGCTGACCTCCGGCGGCAGCCCGGCAAAGCGCCGCAAGGCTTCCGCCATCTGCACCCGGCCCGAGACGCCCGTGATCACCACATCGACCATGGTGAAGGACGAGTGGAAATGGCCGTGCGCCTTGAACTGCTCGACCGGGACGCCTGCGGCCGCCATCGCCTCGGCATAAGCGATGCCTTCGTCGCGCAGCGGATCGAACTCGCAGGTCGTCACGAAGGCCGGCGGCAGCCTTTCGACCTTGCCGCGGAGTGGCGAGGCGCGCGGATCGGTGCGGTCCGCCGGCGAGCAGTAGAGGTCCCAGAACCAGTACATCAGCGAGCGCGTCAGGAAGTAGCCGGTCGCATTGTCGTTATAGGACGGGCGATCGAAGGTGCAGTCGGTGACCGGGCAGATCAGGAGCTGACCGGCGATCTCCGGCCCGCCGCGGTCGCGTGCGAGCTGGCAGGTGACGGCGGCGATGTTGCCGCCAGCGCTCCAGCCCGCAACCAGCACCGGGCCCGGCTTGCCGCCGAGCTCAGTGGCGTGCTCGGCGATCCAGCGCGTGGCCGCATAGCCGTCTTCGGCAGCGGTCGGGAAGCGATGCTCCGGCGCGTGACGATAGCCGACGCTGACGAACATCATGCCGGTCCGCCGCACCATGTCGCGGCAGAACGGCTCGTCCGACTGCTCGTCGCCGAGCACCCAGCCGCCGCCGTGGAAATAGACCACGACCGGATGCGGTCCCGGCGTTGCCGGCTTGTAGACGCGGTATGGCAGCGCGCCATCGGTGACGGGGAGGGTGCCATCGACGATATCGCCGATCGGCCGCCCGGCGGGACGGCCCTTGTTGAACTCGTTCACGAACTCGCGCGCGCCGAGCGCGCCCATCGACTCGATCTGCGGCAGGTTCAGCGATGCGAGCAGGTTCAGCACCAGCCGCACATCCGGCTGCAGCCGCACCACCTCGCCGTCATTGCATTGCTCTGCGCCGCCAGGGCCGGTGAGCTTGAAACCGAGCAAGCCGCGGCTGACCACCTCGTCGCAGATGCTGCGATAGGGGCCGACGCCGCCGGTATAGGGCATCAGGCCCTGCACCTTGCCGGGGACGTTGGCGCCCGTGTACCAGGTGTTGGCGAGCCGATGCAGCGTCACCATCGAGCAGTCCGCCATGTGCCGGCCCCAGCCGGCCTGCGCCGTCTCGGTCGGCTCGATCGTGGTGAAGCCGGCATCGCGCAATGCGGCCAGCCGGTCGACCACCCAGTCGACATGCTGCTCGATCGACACCGCCATGTTCGACAGCACCGACGGGCTGCCGGGCCCGGTGATCATGAAGAAGTTGGGAAAGCCTTCGACGGTGAGCCCGAGATAGGTCTGCGGCCCCTGCGCCCAGACATCTGTCAGCGACTTGCCGCCGCGCCCGGTGATCGGATGCACGGCGCGGATCGCGCCGGTCATGGCGTCGAACCCGGTCGCGAATACGATGATTTCGACGTCGACGCTGCGGCCGTTCGTGGAGATGCCACTCGCCGTGATCGCCTTGATCGGCTCCTGGCGCAGATTGACCAGCGTGACGTTCGGCCGGTTGTAAGTGGCGTAATAATTGGTGTCGAGGCAGGGACGCTTTGCGCCGAAGGGATGATCGTGCGGCGTGAGCGCCGCCGCTGTCTCGGGGTCCTTGACTGCCGCCCGGATCTTCTCGCGGATCAGGTCCTGGACGATCTTGTTGCCGTCGACGTCGACGGCCTGATCGGCCCAGAGCTGGGTCAGGATGTGGACGAGGTCGCCGGCGGCCCAGGCACGTTCGAATCGCTCGCGACGCTCGGCATCGCTCAATTGCCAGCTCACGACCGTCTGCTGCGGATAGGGCACGCCCGCCATCGACTGGCGCGCCTGCTCGCGATAGGCCGGGCGATCGGACTGCAGCAGGCTCATGCGGTCCGATGGCGCCGGCCCGTTATGCGCAGGCAGTGCGAAGTTCGGCGTGCGCTGGAACACGGTCAGATGCGCGGCCTGCTCGGCGATCAGCGGGATCGACTGGATGGCGGACGAGCCGGTGCCGATCACGGCGACGCGTTTTCCCGCGAGATTGACGCCGCCATGCGGCCAGCGTCCGGTGAAATAGACCTCACCCTTGAAATCCTTGACGCCGTCGATTTCCGGCGGCTTCGGCGCCGAGAGGCAGCCGGTGGCCATGATGTAGTGGCGGCAGGAGACCGGTGGGCCATTGTCCGTGGTCAGCTGCCAGCGCTCGGCCTTCTCGTCCCACTCGGCTTCGGTGACCTTGGTCCTGAAGCGGATGTCGCCCCTGAGGTCGTAGCGGTCGGCGACGAAGCCGAGATAACGCAGGATTTCGGGCTGGGTGGCGTATTTCTCCGACCAGGTCCAGGCCGTCTCGAGCTCCGGATCGAAGGTGTAGCTGTAGTCGATGGTCTGGATGTCGCAGCGCGCGCCCGGATAGCGGTTCCAGTACCAGGTGCCGCCGACGTCGCCGGCCTCTTCGAGCCCGACCGCCGAGAGGCCGGCCTTGCGCAGGCGATGAAGGAGATAGAGGCCGGCAAAGCCGGCGCCGACCACGGCGACATCGACCTGCTGAGCGGTTCCGCGCTCATCGGAGGCACGTGTGGCAACCATCGCATCAGGCATGACATCCTCCCGTATGTTTTGTTTTGCCGGCAGGCTATCGCCACATGCACGGCTTGTCATCACAGCAAGTGCAATCTTCGGTAGGCGTTTGCGGCGTCACCGTGGCGCGTGAATGTTGCGGCACTACACGCACCGCGATGCACAATGGCCGTGATTGCCCGGGCTAATCATGCCCGATCCGCCTGTGTATGCTTGCGGTTACAAGCCACGCGTACCGGCCGGGCGTCATGACAGAGTTGAGTGAGCGGACCAAAGCGAACATGGACGTCGTCCTGGAGGAGACGTGTAGGCAATTGCCGCATGGCGGCGATCACGACAGCCGCAGGTTCATCGCCGAACGCCTGATCGAAGCGGCGCGGGCCGGGCACTCCACGCTCGGCGAGCTCGGCATCGTCGCGCGGCACGCGCTGGCGGAGATTCTCGCAAAACGCAGTTAGTGTGAGCCGGCAGGCTTGCCCCGCCGACGGCGGCGGACGTAACCTGCAGGAAACCGTTCCGCGCATCGAGATGCACCGAAGATGCGATCCGTGCTCGCGCTTCTTGCGGCCTCCATTGTCCTGTGTTGCGCCGGCTCGGCCGTGGCGCAGCCGGTCGGACAGTTTCCGTTCGCGCTGACGCGTGAAGGACAGATTCTCGGCGCCGTCGAGGGTGAGGTGGCCTCGTTCAAGGGACTGGCCTATGCGGCGCCGCCGGTCGGCGCACTGCGGTGGCGACCGCCGCAGCCGACGCCCGAAAGTTCGGAGATGCACACCGCCTACGATTACGGCGCGCCGTGCCTTCAGCCGTCCTTGCCTGATGCGGGCGAGGATTGCCTGACGCTGAACGTGTTCCGTCCCTTCGGGGTCGACGGCCCGCTGCCGGTGATGATGTTCATCCATGGCGGCGGCTTCATCGGCGGCACCGCGAATGAGCGGCTGTTCGACGGTGCCAGGCTGGCGCAGGCCGGCCTCATCGTGGTCACCGCAAATTATCGCCTTGGCGTGCTCGGCTGGCTCACTGATCCTGCGCTGACGGACGGCGGCTCCGGCAATTACGGCCTGATGGACCAGATCGCCGCGCTGCATTGGGTTCATGACAACATCGCCGCCTTCGGCGGTGATCCGCACAATGTCACCTTGTTCGGCAGCGACGCAGGCGCGACATCGATCGCGCTTCTGATGCTGTCCGCGCAGTCGCGCGATCTGTTCCAGAAGGCCATTCTGCAATCGGTGCCCGCTCGCGCGCCCCTGCGCTCGGCGCAGGATGCGCAGGCGATGGGCCGGCAGTTCGTGGCGGCGCTCGGACCGCAGGCGGATTTGCGTGCCGCCGGACCGCGACGCCTGCTTGCCGCCGAAAGCCGTCTGCTGGAGCAATCGCGGTACGGCTTCGCGCCGATGATGGACGGAGCTCTGGTGACCGAGGATATCGCGGCAGGCTTTGCGGCCGGACACCAAAGCCGCATTCCCCTGATCATCGGCTCGAACGACGACGAGACGGGTTTCGACGGCGAGTTCGATGCCAAGGAGGAGCTTGCAGCGTCAGGCCTCACAAGCGATGAGCTGCGCAAGCTCTATCCTGATCTCGCCAAGCCTGATCTCGCCAAGCCTTCTCTTGTTAAGCCTTCGGATGTTGTGGCACGATTCTACACCGACAAGGTCTTTTCCGAGCCCGCAAGACTGCTGGCGCGCCTGCATGCCGCGAGCGGCACGGCGACCTTTCGCTATCGCTTCGCCTATGTGCCCGAGGCGCGTCGCGCCAATCCTGGGCCTGGGCATGGGCGCGAGCTGCAGTTCATCTTCGGTGCAGAAGGCGTGCCGGGAGCGGGCATCTTCTCGCGGGCTGATCGCGAGGTCGCAAGCCGCATGCGGTCCTATTGGATCAACTTCGCCAGAAGCGGCGATCCCAACGGTCCCGGTCTGCCGCATTGGGATTCCGTCGCTGGCCGCGATCGCCTGCTGCTGATCGCGAACGATCACATCGCGAGCGGAGACGACCCCTGGTCGGAGCGTCTCGACCGGATCGCAGGCGAGAGCAAGAAATGAGCTGGACTTAAGCGGCGAGCTCGACGCGGGGCGCCGGCGTCAGCCGGCCTTCCTCCAGATAGTCCATCGCGCCGTCCTTCTCGACGGCATAGAACTGCTGGCCTTCGCGTGACTTGAAGGCGGCGCGAACGATGCCGCGGCGGCCCTTGTCACTGTTGACGACGTCCCCCAGCGCAAACTTCTTCATCTCACGTCTCACTTGTCTTCAGGCCGACTGCTTCGGCCACGCCGGGGATTTTGGGCGTCAAATCGTTAACGACTTGCTAACCATGCCGGTTTGCCTATGCTCGCCGCCGGACGCGCGGGCACGCGCAGAGTGCCGATGAGACGAGCCCCATGACGCGATTTCCGACCCTGTTCCTGTCGCATGGCGGCGGCCCCTGGCCCTTCATGGAGGACCGGCGGGTGCAATATGCCAGAACCGCCGAAGAGTTCGGCCGGTTGCCGCAGCTTCTCCCGGAGAGACCAAAGGCCGTGCTCGTCATCACCGGCCATTGGGAGGCCGATGCCTTCACCGTCTCGACCTCGGCGCAGCCGCCGATGGTGTACGACTATTACGGTTTCCCCGAGCATACCTATCATCTCAAATATCCGGCGCCGGGCCGGCCCGAACTGGCGACCGAGGTGAAGGCGCTGCTCACGCGGGCCGGCCTGGAATGCCGGGAAGATCCCAACCAGGGTTTTGATCACGGCACCTTCGTGCCGCTCGGCCTGATGTATCCGAACGCCGACATGCCGATCGTGCTGCTGTCGCTGAAGTCTGCTTACGATGCGGCCGAGCACATCAGGGTCGGCGAGGCGATTGCCTCGCTCCGCGATGAAGGCATCCTGATCGTCGGCAGCGGGCTGACCTATCACAACATGCGTGGCTTCAACCGGCCCGAGTCCAAGCCCGTCTCGTATGACTTCGAGGCCTATCTGAACGAGGCGATCAGCAACCCCGATCCGGCCCGCCGCAACGCGATGCTGGTGGATTGGGAGAATGCACCGAGCGCGCGCCTGGCGCATCCGCGCGAGGACCATCTGCTGCCGCTGATGGTGGCCGCCGGCGCCGCCGGCAGCGATATCGGCAAGCGCGTCTTCGTCGACGAGGTCGCAGGCGTCGCGATGGCGTCGTATGTGTTTGGATGAATTCGTAGGGCGGATTAGCCCGCGGCTGCGCGAAGCGCAGTCCGCTGGCGTAATCCGTCGTCGTGCGGCATTAAGGTGGCGGATCACGCCTTCGGCTAATCCGCCCTACGGCATCCCACGACCTCATCCGTATTTCAGCTTCATGAACAAAATGCCGCCGGCGAGCAGCATGGTGATGGCGTTGGCGGCGACCAGCGGCGCATCGCCCGAGAGCAGGCCGTAGATCAGCCAGAGCGCGAGGCCCAGCACCATGACCAGGAACATGCCGAGCGAGATGTCTCCGGTGGAGCGGGTCTTCCACACCTTGATGGCTTGCGGCGCGTAGGCCACGGTGGTGCAGGTGGCGGCGGCAAAGCCGATCAGCTTGATCACGAACGGGTCCATGCCGGCTCTATAGCATGGATTCGACGACGGTCATTGTCTCAGGCACGCTCCGCCGTGAGCCCGCGATAGAGCGCGGCATAGTCGCCGGCGCGGTTGCGCCAGGAGACGTCGGTCGCAAGGCCGTGTCGTTGCAGTTGGCGCCAGGTCGGCTTGTCGTGGAAGGCGGTGTTGGCCTTGCGTAAGCTGCCGGCAAGGGCCTCCGCCGTCACGGGTGCGAACTTGAAGCCGGTGGCATCGCGGTCGGCGGCGTCGGCCTCTCCGATGTCGACGATGGTGTCCTCGAGCCCGCCGACGCGTGAGACGATCGGGACGGCGCCGTAGCGTAGCGCGCAGAGCTGGGTCAGGCCGCACGGCTCGAAGCGCGAGGGCACGATCAGCGCGTCCGAGCCGGCCTGGAGCAGGTGCGCCAGGATCTCGTCATAGCCGATCACGACGCCGATCCGTCCGGGATTGGCGCGGGCCGCGGCCTGATAGCGATCCTGGAGATCGCGGTCGCCGCTGCCGAGCAGCGCGAGCTGCATGCCTTCGGCCAGAATGGTCGGAATGGCCTCGAGCAGCAGATCGAGCCCCTTCTGCCAGGACAGCCGGCTGATGACGCCGAGCAGCGGCGCTTCGTCGGAGGAGTCGAGATTGAACTGCTGCTGAAGCACCGCCTTGTTCGCGGCCCGGAAGGTGAGGTCCTCCGCGCCGTAGCGGTAGGCGATGTGCGGATCGCCCTGCGGATTCCACACCGAGACGTCGATGCCGTTGAGGATGCCGCTCAGCACGTTTGCGCGTGCACGCAACAGGCCACCGAATCCCATGCCGCCTTCGTCGCTCTGGATCTCCTGTGCGTAGGTCGGCGACACCGTCGTGATGCGATCGGCGAATTGCAGGCCCGCCTTCAAAAAGCTGATGCCGCCGAAATATTCGATCTCATTGACGTTGAACGCGTGCCAGGGCAGGCCGATCGCACCGATCAGCTCGGGAGCGAACTTGCCCTGGTAGGCCATGTTATGGATGGTCATCACGGTGCCGGGTCGCGGGCGATTGTCATAGTGCAGATAGGCCGGCGCGAGCCCGGCCTGCCAGTCATGGGCGTGCACGACATCGGGTACGAAGGCGGGGACGAGGCCGTGGCCGATATCGGCGGCGATGCGCGACAGTGCCGCGAAGCGCACGCCATTGTCCGGCCAGTCGACACCCTCGGTGGTGACATAGGGATTGCCCGGCCGCGCATAGAGATGTGGCACGTCGAGCACGAACAAGTCGAGCCCGTCGTGAGAGCCCGCGAGCAGCCGGCCCGGTCCGCCGAAATAATCCGGCCAGCTCCGGATTTCCTCTGCGTTCGACACGATCCGCGTCACGTCGGGATAACCCGGCATCAAGGTGCGCATCTCGACGCCATGCGCCTTCAGCGCAATCGGCAGCGCGCCGGCGACATCCGCGAGGCCGCCGGTCTTGACGATGGGATAGACTTCAGAAGCGACCGCGAGGACGCGAACAGGCCTCATGTATTGAGCCTGTCGATCATCGGCTGAGTGACGAGCGAAATCCCCTGCTCGGTGGTGCGGAAGCGCTTGGCATCGAACGCCGGGTCCTCGCCGATCACGAGTCCTTCCGGAATCTCGACGCCGCGGTCGATCACGACGTTCTTCAGGCGAGCGCCGCGGCCGACACTGACATAGGGCATGATCACGGCGTTCTCGACATTGGCGTAGGAGTTGATGCGCACGCCGGTGAACAGCAGCGATCGGCGCAGCGAGGCGCCGGAGATGATGCAACCGCCCGAGACCAGCGAGCTCACGGCCTGGCCGCGCCGGCTCTCCTCGTCATGAACGAATTTCGCCGGCGGCGTGATCTCCGCATAGGACCAGATCGGCCAGGAGCTGTCGAACAGGTCGAGCTCGGGCACGACGTCAGTGAGGTCGATATTGGCGGCCCAATAGGCATCGACCGTGCCGACGTCGCGCCAATAGGCGCGGGGGTCGCTGCCGGAACGCACGCAGGAGGTGGAATATTGGTGCGCCATCGCGCGGCCGTTCTTGACGAGGTAGGGAATGATGTCCTTGCCGAAATCGTGGTTCGAGTTCGGGTCCTCGGCGTCGCGCTTGAGCTCCTCGAACAGGAACTTCGCGTCGAACACGTAGATGCCCATGCTGGCGAGCGAGACGTCCGGCTTGCCCGGCATCGGCGGCGGATCCTTCGGCTTCTCCAGGAACTCCTGAATCCAGCCGTTCTCGTCGATATGCATGATGCCGAAGCCCGAAGATTCCGTCCGCGGCATCTCCAGGCAACCGACCGTGACGTCGGCGCCGCTGTCGACGTGCTGGCGCAGCATCACCTCGTAGTCCATCTTGTAGATGTGGTCGCCGGCCAGCACCACGATGAAGCGGCAGGCGTGGGATTCGATGATGTCGATGTTCTGGTAGACCGCATCCGCCGTGCCGACATACCACATGTTCTCGGAGACGCGCTGGCTCGCGGGGAGGATGTCGAAGCTCTCGTTTCGCTCCGGGCGAAAGAAGTTCCAGCCCATCTGAAGGTGCCGGATCAGGCTGTGCGCCTTGTATTGGGTGGCGACTGCGATGCGGCGGATGCCCGAATTGACGGCATTCGACAGCGCGAAATCGATGATGCGGGACTTGCCGCCGAAATAGACGGCTGGCTTGGCGCGGCGGTCGGTCAGTTCCAGGAGCCGGCTGCCACGTCCGCCGGCCAGGACGAACGCCAGCGCCTGACGGGCAAGCGGCTCGGGTCTCGCGGCACTCATGTCGTCCTCCCCACTCACGCCCGGCGCAGGCCGAGGCTATTTGTCGCGAGAAGCCTCGCGCCATTGGAACCGATAGTAACGGTACGAATAGTCAATCGTGAAGTAGGTTGTTGGTTGCGCAGGCGAGAAGCTTAATGCTTTGCCTTGGCCGCGGGGCTCCGGCATCGCCCCGGTGTCACGTCGGGCAGAGCGGGGCACGTTGGTTCGCCTCGCATGCCGGCAGCCGGCTCGCAGCGAGGCATGGACCAGGCTTGGACGAGGCTTGGACGAGGCTTGGACGAGGCTTGTGCGCCGCACGCAAATCCGGGCTTGAAAATCCGGGCTTTGACTTGGCGCAAAGATGCCCGATCATGCCGCTGCGATCCTTTTCCAAGCAAGACGTCAGACAGGGAGCAAGTCGATGAGGATCTGGAAAACTGCAATTGCTTGTTCGGTCGCCGGCGTGGTCATCGCCGGCCAAATTCAACAGGCGGCAGCGGCACCGCTGCCGACAAACGTCGCGACCATGAAGGCCGCTGTCGGTGACGATGTCGCGCAGGTGCATTGGCGCGGTCGTGGCTGGGGATGGGGCGGAGGTGGCCTCCTCGCCGGCGCGATCATCGGCAGCGCCATCGCCAGCAGCGCGCCTTATGGCTACGGCTATTACGGCGGCGGTCCGTATTACGGCGGCTATGGCTATGGTTATGCGCCCGCCTATTATGGCGGCTATGGACCGGGTTACGCCTATGGTCCGGGTTACGGTTATGGATATCGTTCCTATTACCGTCCCCGTCCGTACTACGGCTACCGCTATGGCTATTACCGGCCGCGCGCGTACTACCGGCCTTATTATCGCGGATACTGGTGATCGCGCGAAGCTACAGCGAGAGCCACACGATCAGGCTCATGCAGGCGAAATGCGTGAGCACGATCGCGGCGAGATGCAGCCGGCCGGCCTTGAGGCGAGGCCGTCTCCATTCTGAGCGCGAAGGATTGAAGTCGAATTGAGTTCGGACAACAGCAGCGCTCTCTCCGCTCCCTCCCCCACAAGGGGGGGAGGGAGCGCACCTTTGTTGGGGTGTCAAGTGTCATCCGCTGGAAGTTAATTCGATCCCGCCGCCGCAGCCGTGAAGCTGCGGTCGACGGCTTTGCTGACGTCGAGCTTCTTGGGCAGGATGCCGTAACGCGTCGAGCGATCGGAGGCTTCCTGCACCTCCTTCACCACGTTCTCGTCGATTACGATCGGGCTGGTACGTTGCGCTGTGTAGGCTGACAGCAGCACGTCTTCCGGCAATTTGGTCAGCTCGGCGGTGTTCCTGGCATATTCGGAAACGTGATCCAGCGACCACAGCCGCGCCTTGTTCAGCCGCTGCACCAGGTCCTGCACCGCCGCGCGCTTGGTGGCGATGGCGTTGTCGGAGGCGACGATGAAGGTGATGGTCGGCGTCAGGCCCTCGCCGTCGGCGATCACCCGCGCCTTGTCCTTCAGCGTCGCGAACGACACGTAAGGCTCCCACACCGCCCAGGCGTCGATCGAGCCGGCGACCAGCGCGATCTTGGCATCGACGGGGCCGAGCGGCGCGAAGGTCGCATCCTCGAGCTTGATCTGCGCCTTCTCCAGCGTCGCGTCGATCAGGAACTGACCCCAGCCGCCGCGCGTGCCGGCGAGGCGTTTACCCCTAAGGTCGGCGGCCGATTTGATCGGCGAGTCCTGACGCACCAGGATGGCTTGCGTCTTCGCATCCGACCTGGTGCCGCCGATCGCCTTGATCGGCGCGCCCGCGGCGTAGACCGAGAGGAAGGAGAGATCGCCGGTGTAGCCGACGTCGAGCGCGCCGGCGTTGAGCGCTTCCAGGATCGGCGCCGCGGCGGGGAATTCCGACCATTCGATTCTGTAGGGCAGGTCCTTCGCATAGCCGGAGATCTCGAGCAGCGAGCGGTTGCCGCCCTTCTGGTCGCCGACGCGCAGCACGACGGTGTCCGCGGCAAACGACGCGGCAGTCGCCGATAGCGTGATGGCGGCGGCGAATAGCGAAGCGGCGAGCCGGCGGGTGATGGAATGATCGTGGGAGTTGATGCTCATATAGCCTGTCTTGTTGCGTGCTTGTGACTTTGGCTCACGACGCGTGAGCGAGCGATGCAGCGAGACGATCGAGTCTATGACCGAGCGAAGTGCAGTCAATGAAATGGCCAACCGTATTGCGCGCGCATCGGGCAAGGACGTTTCATTGAATCCTTGCGCGCGAGAACACGATGGTCCTGCGGGAGAAAGATGCATGGGATCTAGGCAGATGCGCGCTTGTGGCGATCGCCGGGAGCAACCGCATTCACGAAAATCGTTTCATCGTTCCCGCGCGCGCCGATGGAGAGAATGACCCTGCTTCGCATCACATTCGAAATTCCATTTCATTGACGATGCGGCGAGCGCGCCGCATGATTTGCGTATCGCATCAACGCGGCGCGACAAACGCCGGCGGAATAATTTTCTCTCAACGCAGCTCCGTACGGACCATGCGCAACGTGAAGCGTTGCGCTAAGGGCGGAGTCGTGCCAGCGCAGGAGTGGGGACTGATGAACAACGACGACAAGCGCGGCGGACGGGGGCTCGACCGGCGCCATCTGCTCCAGGCGGGGCTTGCGGCAGCTTTCGCTGCGCCGCTCGGCGCGCTGGGCGCTCAGGCTTTTGCGCCGCGCGGCATCGCATCCGGCATCGATTTCTCGGAGTTTCCGCTGTGCCGGACGGCGTCCGATGCGCCCGCGCTCACCGGCGCGCCGCGCAAGCTGAAACTGTCGTGGAATGCCGGCGCCGTCTGCCTCGCGCCGGTGCCTGTTGCCATCGAGCATGGCTTCTTCCAGAAGCACAATCTCGACGTCGAGCTCGTCAACTATTCCGGCTCGACTGATCAACTGCTCGAGGCGATCGCGACGGGAAAGAGCGATGCCGGTCTCGGCATGGCGCTGCGCTGGCTGAAGCCGCTGGAGCAGGGCTTTGACGTCAAGATCGCCGCCGGCACCCATGGCGGCTGCATGCGCGTGCTGTCGCGCGCCGATTCCGGTGTTGCCAAGCTCGCCGATCTCAAGGGCAAGATCGTCGCGGTCGGCGATCTCGCCGGTCCCGACAAGAACTTCTTCTCAATCCAATTGGCAAAGCTCGGTATCGATCCGAACAAGGACGTCGACTGGCGCGCCTATCCCGGCAACCTCCTTAACGTCGCCGTCGAGAAGGGCGAGGTGCAGGCGTTCCTGTCCTCCGATCCGCTGGCCTATCTCTGGCTCAAGGACACCCAGTACAAGGAGGTCGCCTCCAATCTCGACGGTGAATTCCGTGAAAAGAGCTGCTGCATCCTCGGCCTGCGCGGCAGCCTGGTGCGGGAGGAGCCGCAGGTCGCGCGCGCCATCACACAGGCGCTGCTCGATGCCGCGATGTTCAGCTCGCAGAATGCGACGGCCGCCGCAAAATCGTTCCAGCCCTACGCGCCGAAGGCGGCCACGCTCGCCGATATCGAGGGCATGGTGCGCTACCACACCCACCATCATCATCCCGTCGGCGACGTGTTGAAGCGCGAGCTCAAGGCCTATGCCGACGATCTCAAGAGCGTGCAGGTCTTCAAGCCGAGCACCGACACGGCCAAATTCGCGGAGCGCATCTATGTCGACGTATTCGCTGTCTGACGGCCTTGCCTCCGGCGCGCCGCGCCTCTCGCGCGCGCCGTTGCTGGCGAACTGGGCGAAGGAATCCGGCGTCGGTGTGCTCGCCAGCATCGCCTGGATCGCCTTCGGCCTGTCCTGCCTGTGGTGGGCGGATGTCGGCGACTGGTCGCGCACGCATTCGCTCGGCATCGCCGCCTTCGTCATCGCGGCCATCGCGCTGTTCGGCACCATCGGTGCCGATTATCTGGGATCGGCGGGCAGGGCCCTGCACAAGCGCGCGCCCTGGCTGGTCGCGCTCGGCGCCTTCCTGACGCTGTGGGAGGTCGCGACGGCAAAGTTCGCCTGGCTGCCGCTGCCGTTCTTCCCGCCGCCGCAGTCGATCATCGAGGTCTATACCGACGATTTGCCAAAGCTGCTCGATAGCGTGTTCGCCTCGGTCAAGCTTCAGCTCGGCGGCTATCTGATCGGCGCCACGGTCGGCTTCCTGACCGGCGTCTCGATCGGCTGGTCGCGCGCGGTCGGCTATTGGGTGCATCCGGTGTTGCGCTTCATCGGCCCGCTGCCGGCAACGGCCTGGCTGCCGATCGCGTTCTTCACCTTCCCGTCGAGCTGGAGCGCCT
This sequence comes from Bradyrhizobium sp. CCBAU 65884, assembly GCF_028128835.1. Classification (NCBI taxonomy): domain Bacteria; kingdom Pseudomonadati; phylum Pseudomonadota; class Alphaproteobacteria; order Hyphomicrobiales; family Nitrobacteraceae; genus Bradyrhizobium; species Bradyrhizobium sp. CCBAU 65884. The sequence goes on from NZ_LBJU01000121.1 coordinate 181,296, forward strand.
CGACCTTCCTGATCGCGCTGGCAACGGGCTTTCCCGTCACCGTGCTGACCTGGTCGGGCGTCGCGAGCGTCAGCAATGCCTATTACGACGTCGCGCGCACGCTGGGCGCCAAGCCGTCGTTCCTGGTGCTGAAGGTCGCGATCCCCGCCGCGCTGCCGCACGTCTTCGTCGGACTGTTCATGGGGCTCGGCTCGTCCTTCGCCGTGCTCGTCGTCGCCGAGATGATCGGCGTCAAGGCCGGGCTCGGTTGGTACCTGCAATGGGCGCAGGGCTGGGCGGCCTACGCCAACATGTATGCGGCGCTGATCGTGATGTCGCTGCTCTGCTCCGGTGCGATCACGCTGCTGTTCGCGATCCGCGATCGTCTCTTGGTCTGGCAGAAGGGGACTGTGAAATGGTAGCCGCAGCTTTGGCTGAAGCGGTCACGCATCCGGCCGCCGGCGCCGCGCTCGACATCGAGCAGGTCAGCCACGCCTTCGACATCGACGGCGCAGAGTTGCCGGTGCTCAGCGACGTCAGCCTCTCGGTCGAGCCAGGCGAGTTCGTCGCGCTGCTCGGCCCCTCCGGCTGCGGCAAGTCGACCTTGCTGCGCCTCGTCGCCGGCCTCGACAAACCCAGGGCTGGACGATTGCGCGAGGACGAGGAGCGCATCAGGAGTCCACATCCCTCGCGCGTGGTCGTGTTCCAGGATCCGACGCTGTTTCCCTGGCGGTCGGTCTGGGACAACGTCGCCCTGGGCCTCGAGGCCCAGGGCATTCTCAAGAGCCAGCGTCATCGTGTCGATGCCGCGCTCGATCTGGTTGGACTGGCGTCGTTCCGCAACGCCTATCCGCACCAGCTCTCCGGCGGCATGGCGCAGCGTGTCGCGCTGGCGCGTGCATTGGTCAACGATCCCAAGATCCTGATTCTCGACGAGCCGCTCGGAAAGCTCGACTCGCTGACCCGCATCACCATGCAGGCCGAGCTCGTCTCGCTCTGGCAGCGCAAGGGTTTTACCACGCTGCTCGTGACCCATGACGCCGAGGAAGCCCTCGTGCTCGCCAACCGCGTCATCGTCTTCAGCGATCGTCCCGCACGCGTGAAAGCCGACATCCGCGTCGACCGGCCCTATCCGCGTCATCGCGGCGATCCTTATCTCGCCGATCTGCGCCGCCAGATCCTCGGCCTGCTGGGATTGGACGCAACATGGTGACATCCGTAGCCAAGGGGCGCGCGGCCCATAGCGAGCCCGACTACATCGCGCGTGCCGAAGCATTGGCCGAAGGTTTCGCGGCACGCGCGGCCGGGCATGACCGCACCGGCAGCTTCCCCTTTGAGAATTTTCGCGAGCTGTCCGAAGCGGGCTTGCTGTCGCTGACGGTGCCGGCGGTCCATGGCGGGGCCGGCGCCGGTGCGCGCTACACTGCGCGCGTCATCGGCATCATCGGCAAGGCCGACCCGTCGACCGCGCTGGTGCTGTCGATGCATTACATCAATCATCTCGTGATGGCGCGCAGCCCGACCTGGCCGGTGCGGCACTCGCGCAAGCTTGCACGCGAGAGCGTCGAGGGCCTTGCGCTCGTCAACGCGCTGCGGGTCGAGCCGGAACTCGGCTCGCCCGCGCGCGGCGGCCTGCCGGCGACGGTCGCGCGGCGCACCGAGACCGGCTGGCGCCTCTCCGGCCACAAGATCTATTCGACGGGATCGCCGATCCTGAAATGGTACCTGGTCTGGGCGCGGACGGATGAGGCCGAGCCGCGCGTCGGGCAATTCCTGGTGCCGGCGGGCCTGCCGGGCACCCGCATCGTCGAGACCTGGGACCATCACGGCCTGCGCGCCAGCGGCAGTCATGACGTCATCTTCGACGACGTCGTGATCCCCCTCGATTCCGAGGTCGACGTGCGCAAGCCGGCGGACTGGCGTGCGCCCGACGTTGCACAGGCCGCCGTCCACACCGTCTTCGTCGCGGCGATCTACGACGGTGTTGCCCGCGCGGCGCGCGACTGGTTGATCAGGTTCCTGAAGCAGCGCGTGCCCGCCAGCCTCGGCGCGCCGCTCGCGACCTTGGCTCGCGCACAGGAGATCCTCGGCGCCATCGAAGCCAGGCTCGCGGTCAACGCGCGGCTGATCGCCTCCTTTGCAGGCGATTTCGACGACGGCGTTGGACTCTCGGCCGGTGAATCCAACGTCATCAAGCTCACCGTCACCAACAACGCGATCACCGTGGTCGAGGATGCATTGTCACTCACCGGCAATCACGGCCTGTCCCGCGCCAATCCGCTGGAGCGGCACTATCGCGACGTGCTGTGCGGTCGGGTGCACACGCCGCAGGATGATTCCACGCGCATCGGCCTCGGCCGCGCCGCACTGGGCCTCTAGGACATCAACAGGGAGACGATCATGTCGATCGAGTTCATCGGCTTCATCAGCAACAACAATTCGTCGGAGACCGTTGTCCGTGAGGGACCGGTGCTCAACCCCACCCACATCGAGACGGTGGCGAAGGCGCATGAGAATGCCGGCTTCGATCGCGCGCTGCTGGCATTTCATTCGACCTCGCCCGACGCGCTCCAGGTGGCGCAGCACGTTCTTGGCGCGACCTCCCGCCTCAACGTGCTGATCGCGCAGCGGCCGGGATTCACCGCCCCGACGCTGCTGGCGCGGCAGTTTGCCGTGCTCGACCAGTTTTCCCGCGGCAGGGTTGCGCTCCACGTCATCACTGGCGGCAATGCCACCGAGCTCAGGCAGGACGGCAACACGCTCGACGACAAGGACGAGCGCTACGCCCGCACCTCCGAGTTTCTCGATATCCTCAAGCTGGAATGGACCAGCGACAAGCCGTTCACCTACAAGGGCAGGTACTATCAGGTCGAGAACGCCTTCTCGCAGGTGAAGCCGTATCGGCCCGAGGGCATCCGCGTCTATTTCGGCGGCGCCTCGGATGCGGCCATCGACGTTGCCGGCAAGCACGCCGACACGTTTGCGCTGTGGGGCGAATCCTACGCGCAGGTGCGCGATGTGACCTCGCGCGTCCACAACGCCGCTGTCAGGCAGGGCCGGCCGACGCCGCGCTTCAGCCTGTCGGTGCGTCCGATCATTGCCCCCACCGAGAAGCAAGCCTGGGAGAAGGCCGAGGAAATCCTGGCGCGCGCCACCGCGCTGCAGGACAAGACCGGCTATCGCAAGCCCGCCGACGGCCACGCCACTGCCGGCGCGCGGCGCCTGCTCGCGCTGGCCGACCAGGGCAGCCGCATCGACAAGCGGCTGTGGACCGAGATCGCAAAGCTCACCGGCGCCAACAGCAACACCACCGCGCTGGTCGGCACGCCCGAGCAGGTCGCCGAAGTCTTCGGCGATTATTACGATCTCGGCATCAGCCATTTCCTGATCCGCGGCTTCGATCCCTTGATCGACGCGATCGAGTATGGTCGTGAGCTGATCCCGCTGACGCGAGAGCTGGTCGCCAGGCGCCAGGCCGTTCGTGGCGAGGCCGCGGAATGATCCGTCTCATGCTGGCCGGCGCGCTGCTGTTCGGCTCGTTCGAGCTGACGGCAGCGCAAACCACTTTGCGCGTCGGCGACCAGAAGGGCAATTCGCAGGCCGTGATGGAAGCGGCCGGCGTGCTCAAGGACGTTCCTTACAAGATCGAGTGGAAGGAGTTTCCGGCGGCAGCCCCGCTGCTGGAGGCGCTCAGCGCGGGCGCGATCGAGACCGGGCTCGTTGGCGACGCGCCCTTCACCTTCGCCGCCGCCTCGGGCGCGCCGGTGAAGGCGATCGCCGCCATCCGGCAGACGCGCGAGGCGCTCGCGATCCTCGTGCCGGAGAATTCGCCGATCAGGAGCTTTGCCGATTTGCGCGGGAAGAAGATCGCAACCGGCCGCGGCTCGATCGGCCATCAATTGATCCTCGCGGCGCTGGAGAAGAACGGCTGGAGCGCGAGCGACGTGCAGATCGCGTTCCTCGCGCCGTCCGATGCCAAGATCGCCTACACGCAAGGTTCGGTCGATGCGTGGTCGACCTGGGAGCCCTATGTCAGCCAGGAGGAGGTGCTGTTCAGATCGCGGCGCATCATCACCTCGGAAGGCCTGACGCCGGGCCTCAGCTTCCAGGTGGCGCGGCCTGACGCGATCAGGGACAAGCGCGCCGAGCTGACCGACTTCATCCGCCGCCTCACCGCGGCGCGCGCATGGTCGCTGAACAATGTCGACAGCTATGCCGCGACCTGGGGCAGGCTGATGAACATCCCGGTCGCCGTGCCGCAGAACTGGCTCTCGCGCGCAAAAATCCGCATCGCGCCGATCGACGACGGCGTCGTCGCGGACGAGCAGGGCACGATCGACCTCTATTTCCGCTGGGGCCTGATCAAGCAGAAGCTCGATGCCGCCGAGATCGTCGATCGCTCCTTTGCGGATGCGATTGCGAAGGCGGGGTTGTAGCGAAGTCCTCGTGTCCCGGACGCGGTGCAGCGTGCAACGCTGCTCCGCAGAGCCGGGGCACGATATATCACCAACACTCAAGCATCCGTGAAGTAGGAAGAACCCGTTCCAGCGCAATCGTCTTGCGCGACACGTTCCTTCTGCATTCGTCGCTCCCGACAACATCCTCATTGCTATTTGCATCGCACCTCTTGTGCCACGTCGCGCGCCCTCAAAAATCAATCCGACGACCACATCGGGAGACCGGCCATGGGCCTGCAAGAAACAAGAATCGAATCGCTTCCCTTCGTCACTGCCGAGCTCAACTATCTCGCGCCGACATCCGGCAAGCCGCGCACCTACGCCTTCGACCCGCCGCCCGGTGAGCCCAGGAGCACGTCGCTGCCGGAGCCGCATCAGGTGCCGATCTTCGATGCGCGCCTGATCGCGAACAATTTCTCGCTCGATCGCGAAGGCTTTGCGCTGGTGCGCCATCCGACCCGGGTGAAGGATTTCTACGACGACGCAGAGGTGAGGGCGGTCTACTATCCCGCCGTCGAGGCGTTCCTGCGCGCGACGCTGAAGGCCGACCGCGTCGTCATCTTCGACCATACCGTGCGCAAGCGCGTCGAGGGTGCGGCCGACATCCGCGGCGGTGGCCCGCGCCAGCCGGCGACACGCGTCCATGTCGACCAGACCGCCATCTCCGGCGCCAACCGGGTGCGCGAGCATCTGCCTGACGAGGCCGAAGAGCTGCTGAAGGGCCGCGTCCAGGTGATCAACCTCTGGCGTCCGATCCGCGGTCCGTTGCGCGATTCACCGCTCGCCATGGCCGACGGCACCACGGTTGCGCCCGGTGATCTCGTGGCGTCAGACCTGATCTATCCCAACCGCCGCGGCGAGACCTATTCGGTGAAATACAATCCCGATCATCGCTGGTTCTATTTTCCGGAGATGACACCGGAAGAGGCGCTGCTGCTGAAGTGCTACGATTCCGCAACCGACGGCCGCACCCGCTTCGGGCCGCACACCGCCTTCGTCGATCCGACCACGCCTGATGATGCGGCGCCGCGTGAAAGCATCGAGGTGCGCACGCTGGTTTTTCACAAACAGTAACAATGTGTGATGGCGCTGCCGGGATCCGTCCCGGCAGTTCCAGGAACTGAAGGGAACAAACTGACGTTTGCGGGACGGGTCTGGGCCAACCCGGAGCGGTGCCGTGCGCGCGCAGCCGACGCTATTGTTTTGTCTCGCTACTTTCTCGTTTTCACCATTTTCTGTTGCCCATGCCGAAAACGGGCTCGCCTCCTACTACAGCTACGGAAAAGCCGGCAAGGGCGAGCTCACCTGCGCGCATCGGACGCGTCCGTTCGGCAGCGTGCTGAGGGTCTCCTATGGCAGCCGCACGATCCAGTGTCGCGTCAACGATCGCGGCCCGTTCATCCGCGGCCGTATCGTCGATCTCTCGGTGCCGGCCGCCCGCGCGCTCGGCATGATGAGTGCCGGCGTGGTGCGAGTCTCCGTGGAATAGGCCGGCCGGCGCGCTATAGTGCCGCCCAAAGCAAGGGGGCACTATGGCCGGGATCAGGATCGGACTCGTCGGCTGCGGCTTCGTGTCGGAGCTGCACATGTATGCGTTCCGGCGCGTCTATGGCGTGGACGTCGAAGTCGCGGCGGTGGCCGCGCGCGGCGACCACGTCGTCGAATTCGCTGGCCGTCACAACATCCCGCGGGTCCATCGCAGCTTTGCCGATCTGATCGCCGACCGCGAGATCGACGTGGTCGACATCTGCACCCCGCCCAATCTTCATGCCGAAATGATCGTCGCGGCGATGCAGGCCGGCAAGCACGTGATCTGCGAAAAGCCGTTCGCCGGCTATTTCGGCCGCGACGGCGACCAGCCGCCGATCGGCAAGCACGTGCCGAAGGCGCTGATGTATGAGCGCGTGCTGGAGGAGATGGACAAGACGCGCGCCGCGATCGAGCGCACCGGAAAGCTCTTCATGTACGCCGAGGACTGGATCTACGCGCCCGCGGTGACCAAGACCGCGGAGATCATCAGGGCGACCAAGGACAAGATCCTGTTCATGAAGGGCGAGGAGAGCCATTCCGGCTCGCACGCGGCCCACGCCGCGCAATGGGCGATGACCGGAGGCGGCTCGCTGATCCGCATGGGCTGCCATCCGCTCTCCGCCGTGCTCTACCTCAAGCAGGTCGAAGCGAAGGCGCGCGGCGAGAGTATCCGCGTGGCCAGCGTCACCGGCGATGTCGGCAACGTCACAGCCGGCCTCAAGCCGGAGGAGCGCACCTACATCAAGGCCAATCCCGTCGATGTCGAGGACTGGGGCACGCTGACCGCGACTTTCTCGGACGGCACCAAGGCCACCGTGTTCTCCGGCGACATGATCATGGGCGGCGTGCGCAATCTGGTCGAGACCTATACGTCGGGCGGCTCGCTGTTCGCCAACATCACCCCGAACAACCATCTGATGAGCTACCAAACCTCCGAGGAGAAGCTCGCCAGCGTCTACATCACCGAGAAGGTCGACCGCAAAACCGGCTGGCAATATGTCTGCCTCGAGGAGGAATGGACGCGCGGCTATCTGCAGGAGATCCAGGACTTCATGGAATGCGTCGCGACCGGGCGGCAGCCGCTGTCCGACCTTGCGCTCGCCTATGAGACGATCAAGGTGAACTACGCCGGCTATTGGGCCGCGGAGGAGGGGCGACGGGTGGTGTTGTAGGGGATCGTTGCCGCGACGGGACCGGGCTCCCTCGCCCCGCTTGCGGGGAGAGGGTTGGGGTGCGGGGGAGCTTCCGCGGGGACGGTGACAGAGGAGTTCGCGGAGAGGCCCCCTCACCCGGAATTTGCTGCGCAAATTCCGGCCTCTCCCCGCAAGCGGGGAGAGGCGAAGAAACCTCTCTACGCCCCGTAGGTCGAGCCCTTCGGCAGCGGGAATACCGGGTCTTGCGTCCTGATGTTCGTCGGCCACACCACCGAGATGTGCTCGCCCGCGTTCTGCATCACCACCGGCGTCGAGCGTTCGTTCTGGCCGGACAGCGGCGTGCCCGGCGGGAAGAATTTGACGCCATAGCCCTGGATGGTGCCGCCGGCGGGGATGTCGACGTCGAGCGCGGCCTTGCGGATCGCCTCCGGCTCGAAGCTGCCGTACTTCTCCTTGGCGACAGGCAGCACGTTGTTGAGCAGCACCCAGGTCTGGTTGAAACCCATCGAGCAGTGCGGCGGCACGTCGGTGGCGCCGGTCTTGGTCTGGTAGCGCGAGACCATGGTCTTGATCAGCTCGCCCATGCCCGGCGCGAGTTTCGCCGCATCGAGCAGCTGCGCCGGCACCGGGTCGATGTTGCAGAAATTGTCGATGTCGGGGCCGAAGGTGGCGCGCAGCTTGTCGAGCTGGCTGTAGCCGGCGCCGGCGCCGAACAGCATCTTGAAGCGCAATCCGCTCTCGCGGGCCTGGCGCAGGAACAGGGTGATGTCGGGGTTGTAGCCGGCATGCGAGATCACATCGACCTTGGCCCGCTTGAGCTTGGTCACGAGCACCGAGAGGTCGGGCGCGGACGCCGAATAGCCCTCGCGCATCACCACCTGGATGCCGGCCTGCTTGGCATAGGCCTCGTCGGCGGCGGCGACGCCGACGCCATAGGGGCCGTCCTCGTGGATCAGCGCGACCTTGACGTCCTTTGCGTCCATGCCGAGCTTGGCTTTCGCATGCTCGGCGATGAAGCCGGCAAAGGCCTGGCCGTACTGGTCGGAATGGATCTGCGCGCGAAACACGTATTGCAGATTCTTGTCCTTGAACACGGCGGTCGAGACCGCGGTCGTGATCCAGAGGATCTTCTTCTGCTGCTCGACCTTCGCCGCCATCGGCACCGCATGCGCGCTGGAATAGACGCCGTTGATGATGTCGATCTTTTCCTGGCTGATCAGCCGCTCGGCCTCGTTGATGGCGACGTCGGCCTTGCTCTGGGAATCCGCCGCGACCGGCACGATCTTGGTCTTGCCGCCGATGCCGCCCTTCTCGTTGACGAGGTCGATGGCGATCTGCGCGCCGACCGAGGAGGCGACCGAGCCGCCTGCGGCGAACGGGCCGGTGAGGTCGTAGATCAGGCCGATGCGCAAATTCTCGGCCTGCGCCTGGGCCCTGGTCCAATCGAGGCTGAGTGTGGCGGCGGCAGCCGCCGTACCCTTCAGCAGCTGCCTGCGTGAAGTCGGCATCCTATCCTCCCTCAAAAACCGTCTTATGATTGGTTGTTATCTTTTTGCGAAGTATGGGGAGCGGGATGGCGGAAAGTCAACATCGCGAAAGTCGGGTCTGTCAGCTGCGCCATGGAACGCAATTGCGAAATGACCTCGAGGCGACCGCATCCGACAATCGTCGCGCGCTACTGCTTCAAGCGCCGTGCCAGATAATGCGCGGTCTTTCCGCCGGCCTTGGCAACCTGGTCCGGCGTTCCCGATGCGACGATGCGGCCGCCCTCGTCGCCGGCACCGGGGCCGAGATCGATGATCCAGTCGCTGTGCGAGACGACGTCCATGTCGTGCTCGACCACGACCACGCTGTTGCCGGTGTCCACGATCCGTTCGAGCTGGGCGATCAGCCGCTCGACGTCCCGTGGATGCAGCCCGGTGGTCGGCTCGTCCAGCACATAGAGCGTATGGCCCCGTTGCGGACGCATCAGCTCGGTCGCCAGCTTGATCCGCTGGGCTTCGCCACCGGACAGTTCGGTGGCGGACTGGCCGAGGCGGATATAGCCGAGACCGACCTCGCGCACGACCGAGAGCGACCGGTTCAGCGCGGCATCGCCCTCGAAGAACTCGAAGGCTTCGTCGACGCGCATCGCCAGCACATCCGCGATGGATTTGCCGCGGATTGTCACCTCGAGCGTCTTGTCGTTGTAGCGGGCGCCCTTGCAGGTCGGGCAGGGCGCGTAGACGCTGGGCAGGAACAAGAGCTCGACACAGACGAAGCCTTCGCCCTCGCAGGTCGCACATCGTCCTTTCGCGACATTGAACGAGAAGCGTCCGGCATCGTAGCGGCGGGACTTTGCCTGCGGCGTTGCCGCGAACAGTTTTCGGACATGGTCGAACAGGCCGGTATAGGTCGCAAGATTGGACCGCGGGGTGCGGCCGATCGGCTTCTGGTCGACGACGACGAGGCGGTTGATTTGGTCAAGGCCGGCAACGATCCTGCCGCCCAACGTCTCGACCGTCGGGGCCAAGCTGTCGTCATCGGCGTCAGCGGCCAGCGTATGGCCGAGATGCGCGGCAACGGTATCGACGAGGAATTGGCTGATCAGGCTCGATTTGCCGGAGCCCGACACGCCGGTGATGCTGGTGAGGATGCCGAGCGGAATATCGACGTCGAGACCACGAAGGTTGTTGCGGGATACGCCCCTGAGCTTCAGATGGCCCTTCGGCTCGCGGCGCGCCGTCGGCAGCTTCTTGCGCGGACGTCCGAGGTAATGCGCGGTTCGCGATTGCTCGATGTCACCGAGCCCTTCCGGCGGCCCGCTGTAGAGGATGAGCCCGCCGCCGTCGCCGGCGTCGGGGCCGACATCCACCAGCCAGTCGGCGTGGCTGATCACCTCGATCTCGTGCTCGACCACGAAGATCGAGTTGCCGGCGTGCTTCAGCCGGTCCAGCGCCCGCAGCAGCGCCTCGGTGTCGGCGGGATGCAGGCCTGCTGACGGCTCGTCGAGCACGTAGACGACGCCGAACAGGTTCGAACGAACCTGCGTCGCAAGGCGCAGCCGTTGCAATTCGCCCGGTGACAGCGTCGGCGTGCTGCGCTCGCAGGCGAGATAGCCGAGGCCGAGGTCGAGCAGGACGGCGAGCCGCGCCGACAGATCCTCGCAGATGCGCCTGGCGACGACGGTCTTCTCCGTCTTGTCTGTCGAGGCCTTTGCGAACGGCTCGACCAATTCCTGCAATTGCTTGAGCGGCAGGTGCGACATCTCGGCGATGTTGAGGCCGGCGAACCTGACCTTGAGTGCCTCGGGCTTGAGCCGGGTGCCGTGGCAGGTCGGGCAATCCCGCGTGATCATGAATTGGGCGACGCGGCGCTTCATCATCGCGCTCTCGGACTTGGCGTAGGTTTGCATCACGTAGCGCTTGGCGCCGGTGAACGTGCCCTGATAGCTCGGCTCTTCCTTGCGGCGCAGGGCGCGTTTGACCTCAGTGGCGTCGTAACCGGCATAGACAGGCACGGTGGGCTGTTCATCCGTAAACAGGATCCAGTCGCGGTCTTTTTTAGGAAGTTCGCGCCAGGGCTTGTCGACGTCGTAGCCGAGCGTCGTCAGGATGTCCCGGAGGTTCTGCCCCTGCCAGGCACTCGGCCAGGCCGCGACGGCGCGCTCTCGGATCGTCCTGGTGTCGTCGGGCACCATCGACTTCTCGGTCACGTCGAGCATCCGGCCGATGCCGTGGCAGGTCGGGCACGCCCCCTCGGGCGTGTTCGGCGAGAACGCTTCCGCATAGAGCATCGGCTGTCCCCGCGGGTAATCGCCGGCGCGGGAATAGAGCATCCTCAGCAGGTTCGAGATGGTGGTCACGCTGCCCACGGATGACCTTGTCGTCGGCGCCCCGCGTTGCTGCTGGAGCGCGACGGCGGGCGGCAGGCCTTCGATGTCGTCGACTTCAGGGACTTGCATCTGGTGGAACAGCCGCCGCGCGTAGGGCGACACCGACTCGAGATAGCGCCGCTGCGCCTCGGCGTAGATCGTTCCGAAGGCGAGCGAGGATTTCCCGGAGCCCGACACGCCCGTGAACACGACGAGGGCGTTGCGGGGAATGCGAACGTCGACGTTTCTCAGGTTGTGCTCGCGCGCGCCCCGGACGTGAACGAAGCCGCCGTCCTGGGTCAGGCTCTCAGTCTGCTTTGGTCGATCATCCATCTCGCGCCTCTAACCCAGACGGGGGGTAACGACAAGATCGCAGGATGGGTCCTCCGGTGCCAGCGTGGGCTTTGGTTTCTGCACAAAGCGAAGGCCCGCCGCGGTACATGCGACGGGCCCTGCTGGATGTGTTGGCTTGCCGGTGCCGACCGGACTCTCGCCGCACCTCAGACGATGAAATCCCTGGCGTTGAGATCGGCGGCGTGGATGCCGTCCAGCGTGATCGTGTCGTTGGCGGTCAGGTGGATCACCGCATTTCCGGCGTTGTCGTCGCTGATCAGGCTTTTCAGCTCGGCCCAGCCTGCAAAGTCGTAAGCGTGGACGTCGATCACATCGTGCTCCCTCGCCGTGCTGCCGGCCGCCTTGTTGCCCTGGTTGAAATCGTTGATCACGTCCTGGCCCGAGCCGGCGTTGAACACGAACAGATCGTTGTTCGGCCCGCCCCAGAGCTGATCGTTGCCGCCTCCGCCGTTCAGCAGATCCCTGCCGCCGGTGATCGAGCCGGCCGCGGCGGGAGTGTAGATGCGTGCATCGCCATACATCCGCTCGCCGCGATCGCTCCCGTAGAGGATATCATTGCCACCCTGTGCGTTGCCGGACATCTGCGAGGCATCGCCGACGAGCGCGATGGAGGTCGAATCGGGATTGCCGGCGACGGCTGCGATCAGGATGTCGTCCCCGCCGCGGGCATTGTCGCTCATGTAGTCGCTGTCGCCGAGCAGCGATGCGCCGCCGGACCGCGCAGCGGCGCCGACGGTATAGATGAGGATGTCGTTGCCGCCGCGTGCATCGCCGCTCATGGTCACCAAGGCATCACCGGATATCGACGCGTTGCCAGAGAATCCGGCCTGGACCACGCTGACGATGTCGTTGCCGCCTTCAGCGTTGCCGCTCATGAGCGATCCGGAATCGCCGCTGAACGCGCCATACGATCTGTCGCCCATCTCTTCCGTGATGAGGTCATTGCCGCCCTTGGCATCCCCGGTCACGGCGATCTCGGCGTCGCCCGAGAGATAAACGTTTGCATAGGTCGCGTTCGACGCCTCAACATGCAGCACGTCGTTGCCGCCATGGGCTTGATCTGACATGATCTGCGCGTCGCCATCAAAAGACACATAGGGCAAGCGACCCTCGACCGTCGCAACCAGAAGGTCGTTGCCGCCATGCGATCGGCCGTTCAGAATCGCCTCGTCACCGACAAACAGCAGGCTGCTGGGCCCGTCATCGACCGTTGCGATCATGATGTCGTTACCGCCGTGGCCGTCGACCGGCAGGCCGGGGTCTCCGAACGCGATCACGAGTTCCTGGCTTCCAACGCTGACGATGATCGTATCGTTTGGCATACGGCGCATCGCGTAGGCTCCCGGTCCGTGTCAGGCGCGGATCGAGGCGGACATCATGTCCGCGCACCGCGCTGCGGCCGTGCCGCGTCACGTATCTTCTTTGGTTTGATGGCGGAGATTGGCCCGCGGTGCAGCTTGATTGCGGCCGAGGAGCCGCATCGGAGGATGCGCGTCCGCAGTGCCGTAGGGTGGGCAAAGCGAAAGCGTGCCCACGATCCCTTTGATACGGAACGAGATGGTGGGCACGGCGCG